>JBFHNV010000213.1:0-10624 GCA_041593595.1 Gammaproteobacteria bacterium | reverse complement strand
CGTCCAATGCGAGTCCCTTCGACGCGACCCTGAGCTATCCGGCCGCCAGCCTGGATCCGAACCTCGCCACGCTGACGGTGCGGGAGTACGAGAAGGACCCGCGGCAGACCCCGGCGGGGCTCGCCTTCGAGTACCTGAGCGACACGCAGATCCGCATCACGCGCCCTGTCAGCCCCGAGTTCGACGGGGGCGCCATCTACGAGTTCATCTACCCGGCCCGCGACCCCATCGTCATGGGCATCGGTCTCGCGGCCACCCGGGACGTTAACTCGTTCCTGCGTTACGAGAAGGCCGACAGCGCGGGCAACGAGAACCCGCTTGCCGGCCTCGCGGGGCGCAGGCACGGACGTCACGGCGAAGATGACGACGACGGCGGCGACCGGAAAGGCCACGGCAGGGAGGATGACGACGACGACGATGACGACGACGACGACAAGCCTCGCCACGCGCCGGATGGGGCACGCGCCTTCGCCATCGGCATCTCCCAGAGCGGGCGCTTCCTGCGGGATCTGATCTACCAGGGCTTCAACGAGGACGAGGCAGGACGCCAGGTCTTCGAGGGCGCGATCCCCGTCATCGCCGGATCGCGCAAGACCTTCACCAACTTCGAGTTCGCCCAGCCGGGACGCTTCTCGCGACAGCACGAGGACCACCTCTACCCGGGCGACCAGTTCCCGTTCACCTACGGCACGCTCACGGATCCGGTCACCGGCGTGCGCGACGGGATCCTGAAGCGCTGCCGCGAGAGCCACACCTGCCCGAAGGTGATGCACTTCGACAGCGAGACCGAGATCTGGCAGGCTCGCGGCTCCCTGGTGGTGACCGACGGGGATCCGGTCCGGCCGCGCGACATCAAGCTGCCCAGGGACGTGCGTGCCTACCTCATGGCAGGCACGCAGCATGGCCCTGCGGGCACGCCCTCGTTCGGCATCTGCCAGCAGCTGAGCAATCCGCTGAACTACCGGCCGATCCTGCGCGCGATCATCGACGGTATGAGGGAGTGGCTCGCCACCGGCAGGAAGCCCCCGAAGTCGAACTACGGCTCGGTGCGCAAGGGCACGCTGATCACCCCGCTCCAGTCCGTCGCGGAATTTCCGGCCATCCCGGGCGTGTTCTTCAACGGGCTGGTCAACGGGCTCACCGTGAACGATCACAGCGTGCTGCCGCCGCTGGAAGGGGACGCCTACCCGGTGCTGGTGCCGCTGGTCGATGCCGACGGCAACAGCGTGGCCGGCGTGCAGCACCCGAACCTGCAGGCGCCGGTGGCGACCCACGGCGGCTGGAACCTGCGGGCCGCGGGGCAGGCCGAGAACGAGCTGTGCAGCCTCACCGGCTCGTACATCCCGTTTGCCGCGACCAAGGCCGAGCGGATCGCCAGCGGCGATCCGCGCCCGTCCATCGCGGAGCGCTACAAGCGGGCGAAGTCCTACGTGCAGCGCGTCCGCCGCGCGGCGCAGATGCTCGAGGGCCAGCGACTGCTGCTGCCCGCGGACGCCGACGCCATCGTCGAGGAGGCGAAGGCAAGCGGCATCGGCGGCTGAGCCGGCACCCTTGCGGCCCGCCCCCGGCGGGCCGCAAGGACCTGTGCCCCCGGCGGGCCGCCCGGATTGTGAACCCGTTCCGTCCTGTCCCCCGTGGATGTGACTTTCATCACTTTCGGTCGCGCTCGTCTTGCGGATAGTGACACTCGAGGTACTTCATGCCCGTACCGGGGCGGCCGGACCGTCCCTGGAGGCCGCCATGGAGATCGTGCTGTCACTGCTGACGCTGCTGGGCCTCGTCGCCAGCGACGCGAACGCGGCTGACTCCCGCAAGGCGGCACTCCTTGACGCTCTCGACCAGGCCGTGATGCTTCACGAAGCATCGGCGACTCATCGCGACCCGGCATTCGAGTTCCCGGATCCCGCATCGGCCGCCGAGCGCGAGATCGAGCTCGACCTCACCTACATGGAGCTCGACACCGGCTTCCTCGACAAGACCTGCGTGTGCAGGCAGGAGCACGTGTTCGACATGCGCTTGATGATCGCCTACGCGCAGCTGCTGCGCGCGCTTGGCCACGACGACTCCGAGATCGTCGATCGGATTGCGTCGAACGCGGGCGAGCACGAGGCGCAGGTCCGCCAGCTCCTCACCTTCGCCGGGTTGGACGGCATCGATCACTTCATCTGTGTCGATTACCTGCGCGCCGCACTGCAGCGGGGGATTCCGGCGCAGACCCTGCGCGAGTACATCGACCGGCTCGACGAGGCCGCGACGCCCGCAGGCTAGCCCTCCTTCAGGATCGCCTCGATGCGATCCGGCGGGATGCGCACCTCGACGCCCGAGCGCTCCTCCTGCAGCAGCATGGCGCTACGCGAGTCGCGCTGGCCCCAGCCGCGGTTCATGGCCTCGGTCATCTCCTGGAGTGTCAGGTGCCCGAGGCGCATGGGCACGTCGTACTCGCGCCCCACCTCCAGCGCCAGGCTCACGTCCTTGCGTGCGAGCCTGAGCGCGAAGTCCGGCGGATCGAAGCGGCCCGGGAGGAAATTGCGCGACAGCGAGTCGAAGGTGCGCCGCCGCCCCAGCGCGCCCTGGCGCACCGCTTTCCACAGGGCCTCCGCCGGCACGCCGGCCTTCACGCCCATGGTGAAGGTTTCCGCCAGCGCCGCCTGGATCACGTAGCCGCTCAGGTTGTGCACCAGCTTGGCGATGGAGCCCGCGCCGATGGGACCCACGTAGCAGGGCTGGTCCCCCATGGCACGCAGCACCGGCAGGGCGCGCTGGTAGGCCTCCTCGCTGCCGCCCACCCAGATGGCCAGCTTGCCGCTGCGGGCGCCGTCCGGCCCGCCGCTCACCGGCGCGTCCAGCGTCTCCACGCCGTGCTCCAGGAACTCGGCGTGGATGCGACGCATCAGGGTCGGCGAGTTGGTGCTCAGGTCCGCGTAGATCTGGCCCGGGTGCAGGCCGCGCAGGAGGCCGTCCGCGCCCAGTGCCACGGACTCCACCTCCGGCGGCCCGGGCAGCGACGTGAAGACGATCTCGCTCTGGGAGGCCACTGCCCGCGGGGTGTCCGCCCAGGTGGCGCCGGCCTCCAGGTGCGCCGCCGCCGTGTTGCTGCCCAGGTCGTTGACCACCAGCTGGTGGCCGCCCTTGATGGCGTTCATGGCGATGCCGGAGCCCATAGTGCCCAGTCCGATGAATCCCACCTTCATGTGCGTTTCCCCCTGAGTGACCTGGCCGGTCCGTTGCCGCGCCCGGACCGGGACCATTGTCGTACACCCGGCGCGCCGGCGCAGGCGGGCGGGCCGGTGGCCGGAGCTGGCGTGACCGGGGCGGCGGGCGGCCCCTGTGCCGCCCGGTGGACGGGGGGCCCCGAGCCTCCTAGCCTGGGTGCGCGGCGGCACGTCCCGGTGCGGGATGCCGGCCGCGCTCGACGATCCGATCCGTAACCATCATCACCCGAGGAGATCGCCATGGCGAAGGCCAAGCCCAAGACGCCCTACGAGCTCGTGCCCCAGCTCGGCCGGCTGCGCGACGACGTCCTGTTCGGCGACGTGTGGGAGCAGCCCGAGCTCAGCAAGCGCGACCGCAGCCTGATCACCGTGGCGGTG
The DNA here is from genome assembly GCA_041593595.1 of Gammaproteobacteria bacterium. Classification (GTDB taxonomy): domain Bacteria; phylum Pseudomonadota; class Gammaproteobacteria; order HK1; family HK1; genus JBFHNV01. The sequence continues at coordinate 7,034 of JBFHNV010000213.1, read as the reverse complement.
CTGACGGCGCTGTACCGCACCGAGGAGCTCAAGGGGCACATGCAGCGCGCGCTGGACAACGGCGTCACCGAGGAGGAGCTGAAGGGTCTCATCACCCACCTGGCGTTCTACGCGGGCTGGCCCACGGCGGTGAACGCGGGGCGCGTGGCCCTCGAGGTGTTCGGGGACGGCTGAGCCGGCGTCCGCTCGCGCCGCGTCACGTCTGCGGCAGCGCGTCTCGCAGCAGCGTTCCGAGCACCACCATCTCCGGGCTGGTCTTTCGGTAGCGATCCATCACCTCGAGCACGCCGGCGTGCTCCGCGGCGGGGGGACGCGGCGGCGCCGGCGGCGGTGGCGGGAGCTTCGCCAGGACACCGGCGGCGGCGGCATCCACCCGCGCGGCCACGGCCTGGCACGCGCTGACGGTCTCCGGATCCGTGAAGCGCGGCGCGAGCACGGTGGCCGCATGGGCCAGGTACGCCGGCCAGTGCGCCAGCATGCGGTACAGGCCCGGGACGAAGGGCTGGCCGTCCACGGTGTTCGCGAGCTGCATCAGCAGCGCCTGGAGGTCCGGGGGCGCCGCGCCCGCGTCGATCATGGACGGTAGCGCAGGCAGGGGCGCCGGCGGCGTCCACGGCGCCGGCGTCGCGGGCGCGGCGGTGACCGCCTCGCGGCGAAGCTGGCCGCGCACCAGCGCGGTGAACATGAGGTTGGTGGGCGAGACGCGGATGAAGCTTTCGCACACGGCGCGGATACCCGCCGCAGCGACGGCATCCACCCCCAGCAGGCGCAGGGCGCTGCGCGACAGCCCCGGCAACGGCGCCACCTGCGCCGTGGCCGCCGCCCAGGCACCGGTCTGCGCGCTGCCGTCGGCGTAGGCGGGACGCACCGCCGCCCAGCACCACTCGAGCCAGCCGGGTCGTGTGGCCAGGTGGCGGTGCAGCGACGACACGTAGGGCACCGCGCACAGCGCGCGCACCTCGGTGTAGATGCCCGCGATCTCGCCGCGGGCGTCGACCTCGCTCAGCTCCGCCAGCATTGCCCGCTCCCGCCGGCGCGGCCCCGCGTCCACCAGGCACTGCCGGCGCGCTCGGGCGGACGGGTCACTCCTTCTTCAGCCGCTGCGACGGCATGATGTTGGCGTCGCCGTGCGCCTCCACCGTCTCGTAGGGCGTGCCCTGGGGCGGCGGCCGGTCGGTGAGGTGCCAGTTGCCCTTTGCGTCGCGCCACTTGTAGGCGGTGGTCACCGCGGGCGGCGGCGCCATGGGCGTGCCGCCGAGCAGCTCGCGCCCGAGCCGTGGATCCACGAAGTACAGGTAGCCGCCGGCGCCGCCCGCCAGCACCACGACCACGAGCACCAGCTTCAGCCAGCCGGGCATCGTGCGCGTACCGGCGCGTGCCGCGCCCTGCGGGTCGCCGCCGAAGCTGAAAGGTGCCTGCCCCCGATCATCGCCGCTCATGTCCCCGACGACCCTGGCGCGCGCGATGGCGCGTACGAGGCCACTCTCACTCTGCACGCCCGGGCGGTCAACCGTGCGCAGCGTGTACGTGACCCGCGCGGGTTGTATCGGATAATGACCCGCCCACCACCACCGGGACCCCCGCCATGAGCGCCGAGGAATGGAATCGACAGGCGTCGCGCTGGCTGTCCGCCTTCGAGGCGGCGCTGGCGCGGCCGGATCCGGCGGGCGCCGCGGCGCTGTTCGAGGACGGCGGCTTCTGGCGCGATCTCGTGGCCTTCACCTGGAACATCAAGACCGCGGAAGGCCGCGACGCCATCCACGCCATGCTTGCCGCGACCCTCGGGCAGGCGCAGCCGTCGGCGTTGCGGCTCGACGGCGACGCGGTCCACGCCGACGGCGTGGTCCAGGCCTGGTTCACCTTCGAGACCGCGACGGGCCGCGGGCGCGGGCACCTGCGCCTGCGCGGCGCGCGTGCCTGGACGCTGCTCACCACGCTGCGCGAGCTCAAGGGCTTCGAGGAGCGGCGCGGCTTCACCCGCGAGAAGGGCGTCGTGCACGGCGCGCAGCGCAACCGCCGGACCTGGCTGGACGGCATCGAGGCGGAACGGCGCGAGCTCGGCCATTCGCGCCAGCCCTGGTGCCTCATCGTGGGTGGCGGCCAGGGGGGGCTGGCGCTCGCGGCGCGCCTGCGGCGTCTGGACGTGCCCGCCATCGTGGTGGAGAAGAACGCCCGCGCCGGGGATTCATGGCGCAAGCGCTACCGCTCGCTGTGCCTGCACGATCCGGTGTGGTACGACCACATGCCGTACCTGCCGTTCCCCGAGCACTGGCCGGTGTTCAGTCCCAAGGACAAGCTGGGGGACTGGCTGGAGATGTACGCCCGGGTGATGGAGATCAACTTCTGGGGCAACACCGAGTGCCTGTCCGCGTGCCGCGACGAGGCTGCCGGCGAATGGCAGGTGACCGTGCGCCGGGACGGCGAGGTGCTGGTCCTGCGCCCGCGGCACCTGGTGCTCGCCACCGGCATGTCGGGGGTGCCCAACGTGCCGCGGTTCCCCGGTGCGGACACCTTCCAGGGCGTGCTGCGTCACTCGAGCGCTCACCCGGGCGGCGAGGGCTTCGCCGGCAAGCGCTGCGTGATCATCGGATCCAACAACTCGGCCCACGACATCTGCGCGGATCTGTGGGAGTGGGGCGCGGATGTGACCATGGTGCAGCGCTCGCCGACCATCGTGGCACGCTCGGAGCTGCTCTCGGAGCTCGCCTGGGGCAACCTCTACTCGGAGCGGGCAGTGCGCTCCGGGATCACTACGGACGTTGCGGACCTGACCACGGCCTCGGTGCCGTTCGCGCTGATGCCGGGATGGAGCGTGCCCCTGTACGAGGAGATCCACCGGCGCGACAAGGCGCTGTACGACGGCCTCGAGCGAGCCGGCTTCCTGTACCATTTCGGGGAGGACGGTTCCGGCATCCACACCGCCTACATTCGCCGCGGCTCCGGCTACTACATCGACGTGGGCGCGTCGCAGCTCATCGCCGACGGGGAGATCAAGCTGAAGAGCCGGGTCGCGGTGGAGCGCATCAGCCCGCGCTCCGTGACGCTGAGCGACGGCAGCGAGCTGCCGGCAGACCTGATCGTCTACGCCACGGGCTACGGGCCCATGACGGACTGGGCCGAGCTGCTCATCTCGAAGGACGTGGCCGACCGGGTGGGCAAGGTGTGGGGAGTCGGCTCCGCCACCGCCTACGATCCGGGCCCCTGGGAAGGGGAGCTGCGCAACATGTGGAAGCCCACCTGGCAGGAGGGGCTGTGGTTCCAGGGCGGCAACCTGATGCAGTCACGGCACTACTCGCTCTACCTCGCGCTCCAGCTCAAGGCGCGCATGGAGGGGATCCCGACGCCCGTGTACGGCATGGAGCCGGCGCACCACCTGCGCTGAACGTCGCTCGCACGCTCCGCTCCCGGTCGTCTTGTCCGCGGTGTCACCCGCGCCGCGGTGGCCACTGCTTGCGGTGGCCGTGCTCGTCCACCACCCGGTGCCGGGTGCCCTTGGGCAGCACCTGCAGCGTCTTGAGGAACTCGATCACGCTGTCGCGCTCGTAGTCGGACAGCGCCTGCCACGCCAGGTAGCTGTCCTGCGCCTCCCCGCGGTGCGCCTCCACCGCCTCGCGCAGGGTGGTGTACTTGCCGTGGTGGAAGTACGGGGGCTCGTTGGCCACGCCCCAGAGCTTGCGGGTCAGGAAGCGGGTGTTGCCCGCGAAGAAGCCGGGCGAGCCCGCGGGCTGCAGCATGTCCAGCGGCTCGCCGTTGGGATCGCCGGGACCGGACGTGATGTCGTGGAGCTTTAGATCGGTGTAGGCGGGCACCATGACCACGCCGTTGCGCGCTTCCAGCCGCGGCAGGTCGAGCTTGTGGCTGGTGAGGTCCACCGTCAGCGTCGGAGCGTCCCCCACCTGCAGGTTGCCCGGCGGGTTGTATGGGTTGGGCTCGGTGTACTTCCAGCCCTGGTGGTCCAGGGGAAGCTCCGGCACGTGGCACGACGCGCAGCCGATGTCGGCGAAGGTCTGCTCGCCGGCGAGCACCGCCGCCTCCACCTCCCGGTCGTTGGGAATGACGCGTCCGGGCACGGCGAGCTGTGCCTGGAACACGCTCGCCGCGGTCACGTCCGCGCGGGTCATCTCGTTCATGAACCCGTCACCGTCCGGATCGGTCTCGCTTCCGAAGCGCTCGGTGGACTGGATGCCGTGGTGATGGTTGTAGGCGTTGTTGGTGAACTCGCGCAGGGAGACCACGGCGCCCGCCTGGTGGAACGGCCGCAGGACCAGGCTGGGCGGGTCGTGCGGGCCGGCGCTGGCGAGGCTCGTCGCCGGCAGCCCCGACACCGCGCTCGTGTTCCAGCCACCGTCGGCAGCGCGGGAGAGGACGCCGAACTCCACCCCCTTGGACGCCAGCTGCGCGGAGCCGCCGGGCGCGATACCGTCGCGGATGGACTGCAGGTCGGCGGTCATCTGCCGGGCGAGCATCTCGATGAAGCCGGCGCCGAACATGCCCAGGGTGTTGCGCTCGTTGGCGATGGTCTGCAGGGTCGCCGGGACCCCGCCCTCGTCCACGGTGCCCCGCACGGGCATCGTGTCCGCGGCGTCGAAGGTGGCGAAGTCGAAGCGGTGGCCGAGCACGAAGACGTTGGCCACGTGATCGCCGCCGCCGCCGGGTCGGGGAACGTTGTGGCAGCCCGCGCAGGAGTTCGCGTCGGGCGCGGACACGCGATTCATGTTGAAGGGGAACTCGAGGGGCTGCGAGGGATCCGTGAGCGGCTTGCCGGTTCCCTTGGTCAGCGGACGCCCGGCGCCTTCCTGGCGGGTCCACACGGCCTCGAACAGCAGCGCACCGTGGTTCACCAGGTGCTCCAGCGAGTAGACGAACTCCTCTCCGTCCTGCATGTGACGTTGCACCGCGACCTCGCGACCGATCTCCGCGGCGACGGCGGTGTTCGAGCCTGCCGCGAACGCGGCGGTCATCACGATTGCCTGAGAAAGCGCTCGCGGCGCAGACGTCTGCTTCACGACCATACCTCCTGTTCGGCTCGACGACTTCCGGGCGGTGTGCGCCACTACGGCGGGCGGCCCGTGACACGCACGAAGACGACGGGCAGTCGACGTTTGACCGTGTACTTGCGGGAAAGTCTGGTCCTGGTGAGGCCGGCGGGTCAACGCGATTTATCTTCCTCCACGTGCGTTTCCGTACCGTGCAGAATGCGCGGCGCCATGGGCGAGGTCGTATAGGATTTGAAGTCCTGTCAACAACCGGCAGGGCACGTCACGGCAGGCACCGAGCGTGCATTGCGCGTCGTCTGGGAAGCGCTGGCGTCGAGCGTCAGCGGGCGCTGGAGCGCCTGCCCTTGAACCAGAACTCGCGCTCCACCTTCCAGTACCAGCGATCCCGGGTCCAGGTGTAGGTGGCGTCCAGCTCGTCGCCGCGAACGCGTCCGGTGTAGACGATCACGCCGTGCTCCTCGCTGACCATCTCGGCCAGGAAGTGCACGACGCCGCCGGACTCGCGTACCCAGTAGGGCCGGGGCGAGAAGCCGTAGTCGATGCAGCCCGTGGAGGTGAACGTGCCGTTGTCGAAGATGAACGTATCCTCGTCCCGGGCGGTCCCGCCTTTCGGTCCGAAGGTGCCGGTGAAGGTCATGCCGTCGAGCACGTGGATGTCGACGGCGTGGCCGGGCATCGCCGTACCGGCCTGCGTGGCCGTGGGCTGGGCGGCGGCCGGCACCGGCAGGCCGGCGAGGGCGGCCGCGAGCAGCACGGCTTGCACGAGCGTCCTCGGCCGCGGGCTCGGCGGAGCAGGCAGGCGGCTGGTTCCGGGCACGGCGCTTACCTGGCTACCGGTGGAGCCACGGGATCAGGTCCACGCCGGGCGCGAGCCGGTGAGCGCCACGAACAGCGGCACCGGCGCCGCCGCGACGCACACGGTGAGCAGGTACGCGGGGAAGCCGCACAGCCTGCTCATGCCGGCCGCGAGCGCGATACCGCCGCCGCCGCCGACCAGGGCATTGCCCGGGAGGTTGAGCGCGATGGCGATGGCGAGGAAGCGGTACCTGAGCAGCCAGGTCAGCGTAGACGCGGGGCACGTGTCGACGAGGAGGCGCAGCCGCTCTTCGCCGGACGTCGACTGCAGGCGCGCCACCAGCGCATGGGCGCGCCTCAGCCGCAGCGCCGAGAGAGTCCACAGGAGCGCGCGATCGGGAATGAGCCTGCCGACGAGAAAGCTCAGGCACAGTGCGAGCACCGTGCCCAGGTACACGAGCAACGCGATCTCGCTACCGAACACCACCAGCAGCGCAAGCCCGATTTCCGCCGACGGAACGAACGGCACCATCATGAGCGCCACGTAGGTGGCGAGGGCGACAAGCACCAAGCCGTGCCACAGGGCGTCGGTCTCGGGGGAGTGGTGCACGTCGAGCTCGATCCCCGCGGCGACCCAGCCACCCAGCCGCAGACCGACCACCACCAGGGTGAGGTAGCCGGCGAGCAGGAGCAACAGCCCGGCCGTCGAGCGCCCGCCCCGGAATGCACCGGCAAACACGTCCATGGGCTGCTCCTGGCTCGGGTCACCTTGGCAGGGTATCGCAAAGGTTCGGGCAGGAGCAGCCGCGGGCACCGGCGGCTGCCCGGGACGCGGCCGTGCATTCGTGATCGGTTGACGGCATCGCCGGGGCGGCCGGCCCGGTACGGGCCGCGGGGACACGCTGTAGATACGTCCCTGTACGCTCGACGGCCGCGTCCGTGCCGCCGACGGCCCCCGCGACCCGCACCGGACCGGCCTCATCCGAATACGGATGCGCTGCCGTGCTCGATTCCCGCCGGCGCCGGCCCGGTGCCGCGGGTCCCGGTCCGAGCGTGCCGCTCGCCGGTCGCCTGGTGCCGGGAAACGAACTAGGATCGCCCCGGGAAAGAACAAGGGCCGTAAGCGGCCCGCCGCTCGACCCGGCACGAGCCCGGGCGAGCCCACCGGGGCTGCGGCCCGCGACCACCACCCAAAGGGAGTCCGTTCCATGTACCTGAAGAAGATCGCCCGCCTGGCGGGGG
>JBFHNV010000212.1:0-10644 GCA_041593595.1 Gammaproteobacteria bacterium | reverse complement strand
GGCTGGGCTATGCTCGCGGCCCATCCGATCACACGTGCCCGCCCATCTCCGGCGGATGCATCTACTCCACGACGCACGCGAAAAAGGAGCATGGACATGCCTCGGGGAACCAGGACGACCGATGGCCGGGGGCGCCTGTTCGACAGCATCGTCGACACGGTGGGCGATACGCCGTGCATCCGGGTCAACCATCTCGCGCCGGAACACGTCACGGTCTACGTGAAGGCGGAGTTCTTCAACCCCGCCGCGTCGGTGAAGGACCGGCTCGCGCTCAACATCATCGAGGCAGGCGAGCGCGACGGCACCCTCGAGCCCGGACAGACCGTCGTGGAGGCCACCAGCGGCAACACGGGAATCGGTCTCGCGATGGTGTGCGCCGCCAGGGGGTATCCCCTGGTGGTGACCATGGCCGACAGCTTCTCCATCGAGCGGCGCAAGCTGATGCGGTTCCTCGGCGCGAAGGTGGTGCTGACCCCGCGGGAGCTGAAGGGCTACGGGATGTACCTCAAGGCCAAGGAGCTGGCCGACGCCAACGGCTGGTTCCTGGCCCGCCAGTTCGAGACCCCCGCCAACGCCGATATCCACGAGACCACCACCGCGCGCGAGATCATGGCGGACTTCGCGGGCAGCCGGCTGGACTACTTCGTCAGCGGCTACGGCACCGGCGGCACCATCGCCGGGGTGGGCCGCGTGCTGCGCAGGGAACGGCCGCAGGTCAAGTTGATCCTGACCGAGCCGGCGAACGCCCAGCTCCTCGGCAGCGGCCGCGCGCAGAAGCGCAACGAGGCCCACGAGCCGGCGGAGAGCCACCCGGCCTTCGAGCCGCACCCGATCCAGGGCTGGACGCCGGACTTCATCCCCTGGGTGCTGCAGGAAGCGCTGGACGAGGCGTATTACGACGAGCTCATCCCCATTGCCGGTGCCGAGGGCATGGCATGGTCGCGCAAGCTGGCGCAGCGCGAGGGGATCTTCACCGGCGTGTCCGGAGGCTCCACCTTCGGCGTCGCGATGCAGGTCGCGGAGCAGGCGCCGCGGGGCTCGGTGATCCTGGCCATGCTGCCCGATACCGGGGAGCGTTACCTCTCGACGCCGCTGTTCGAGGGGATCGAGGCGGAGATGGACGCGGAGGAGATCGCGCTCATGCGATCGACGCCCGGTTATCAGATGCCGTGAGTCGCCGCGGCCTCTTGCTGCTCGAAGAAGGAGCTGCCCGCGGGCAGCTCGGGAAGCTCGAGGGCGAAGTCCATGGCGCGCACGCGGCCCGTGCGCCGTCCGCGCACGAGCAGGCCCTCGAAGCGATGCGGCATGGGGTTGGGCGACAGCGGCACCGCGTCGTCGGCGCTGTACACGCAGATGAACAGGGTGCGCGCGTGGTCCGAGCCGTTGGGCGCGGAGCCGTGCAGCAGGCGCGTGTGCATCAGGCACGCGGCGCCCGCCGGGCCGGTGACGCGCTGCGCGCGGGCGCGCGCCGCGTCCTCCACGGCCTCGTCCACGTAGCCCCGGAAGCGCCCGTCGCGCCACAGGGAGTGGATGGGGCCGGTGTGGGTGCCGGGCACCACCTCGAGGGCGCCGTTGTGGGCGTCCACGTCGTCGAGGAACAGCAGCGCCGTGACCACGTCGTCGTTGGAGTGGGGCGTGAACGGGAAGTCCTGGTGGAAGCGCACCGGGGTCACCGTGTGGGGCTGCTTGGAGTTGGTCTTGGTGTGGTGCAGCTTCACGTCGGGACCGACGAGATCCGCCACCGCATCCACCATGCGACTGTCCGTGGCCGCCGCGTAGTGCGCGGGCGACACCTCGATGGGCGCGTTCACCCGGCGCAGCGCCGGGTGGTCCGGCCCGTGGCTGGGATCCAGGTCGAAGCGCGGGCGGCGGTTGATGGTCTCGCCGTAGTTCGCGGCGTGGGCGCGGCTCTCCTCGCTCCAGGCATCCATGTCGGCGCGAAGCGCCGCGAGCTGCGCGGGGGTCACCGCGTCCGCGAGCAGCAGGCAGCCGGTGTCGCGGAACTCGCGCACCTGGGCGGCGGTGAGGGTGGCCACGACAGGATCTCCGGAGGGCGGGGGCGTGATGGGGGATCCTGCACCATCGCGGACGGCGCCGGAATGCCCGGCGGCGACCCGGGTACGGGCCGGCGCGGGTTCGAGAATCCATGCGGCGATGGCGGAAACCGGTACTCTGAGAGCCGGATCGAGGAGGATCACCGATGGCCGAGCGCAAGAAGAACGTCCAGGCGGACTACCCCGACGACCGCGACTGGATCTACCAGCCGGCGCTGATCCACCTGCCCGAGCGGGTGTCGCGCCCCGCGGGGCTGCACATCCTGGACCAGGGCAACGAGGGCGCGTGCACCGGCTTCGCGCTGGCCGCTGCCATCAACCACATGCGTGCCGCCAGCACCCAGGAGCAACGCGTCAGCGCGCGGATGCTCTACGAGATGGCACGTCGCCACGACGAGTGGGCGGGCGAGAACTACGAGGGCTCGAGCCTGCGTGGCGCGATCCACGGCTGGAAGAACATGGGGGTGTGCCGGGAGTCCCTGTGGCCGCACCCGGTGCCCCGCGCCCAGCCCCGCGACCTCACCATCGAGCGCGCCAAGGACGCCCGCAGCAACACGCTCGGCGCCTACTACCGGCTGCGCCCGGAGATCAGCCACTACCACGCCGCCATCAACGAGGCGGGCGTCATCGTCGTCTCGGCGCAGGCGCACAGCGGGTGGGACAACCCCCGCCGGGGCCGCATCCGCATGAGCCGTCGGATCACCGGCGGTCACGCGTTCGCCGTCGTCGGCTACGACGCCAGTGGCTTCTGGGTGCAGAACTCCTGGGGCCCCGGGTGGGGCGACGGGGGCACCGCCCTGTGGCGCTACGAGGACTGGATCAGGAACGTGATGGACGGCTGGGTGTTCCGCCTGGCCCTGCCCACGCCCCAGATCTTCGGCATGCGGCCCCGGTCCTCGAAGGTGGTCTCCGGCGACGTTCCCGACCGCATCGACGAGCTCGGCGAGCCGCGGCGCAGCCCACCCACCCGCGATCGCATCGCCGGGCACTTCGTGCACGTGGACGACGGCCGCTTCGCCGAGCGGGACCGCTACTGGAGCACCGCCGAGGACACCGAGCGCACCGCGCGGCTGGTGGCGCAGAGCGATGACTACCAGCACCTGCTGGTCTACGGCCACGGGGGGCTCGTCTCGCCCGACGCCTCGGCGCGGCGCATTGCCGCGATGAAGGAGGTGTTCAAGGCCAACGGCATCTACCCCTACCACGTGATGTACGACACCGGGATCGCCGAGGAGATCAAGGACGTGCTGCTCGGCAAGGCGGAGCGCGCGCGGGACCGCGTGGGGGGTGCCGACGACTGGTTCGATCGGATGGTGGAGCACCTGGTGCGCCGCCCGGGGACCCTGCTGTGGGAGGAGATGAAGGCCGATGCGGCAGATGCGTTCGCGAAGCGCGGTGCCGGCACGGTGGCGCTGGAGAGCTTCCTCGCGCACCTGTCGCAGGCACCGCCGGCCCGCCGCAAGAAGATCCACCTGGCGGGGCACAGCACCGGCGCGGTCCTGTTCGCGCACCTGCTGAAGACGCTCAGCCAGCGGGACGTCACCCTCGACTCGGTGACGCTGATGGCGCCCGCGTGCTCGGTGGAGCTCTACCACGACGCCTACCTGCCGGTGCTCGAGGGCGCGGCCCGGCTCAAGGTGTCCCGCATGCAGGTGATCAACCTCCGGGACACCCTGGAGCAGGACGACTCCGTGCTCTCGCCCCTGGTCTACCGCAAGTCGCTGCTCTACCTGGTGTCCAACGCCTTCGAACGCGTTGAGGCGCGGCCGCTGCTGGGCATGGAGCGGTTCAAGGACGGCGTGCGCACCCACCGCGGCAAGCCCGAGTTCCACTGGTCCAACGGCGTGTCCGGGTCACGCACCCGCAGCCGCACCCACGGTGACTTCGACAACGACCCGGTGACCATGAACCACGTGCTGCGCACGGTCCTCGGTGGCAACCCGAGGCGGCGCTTCGAGGCGGCGGACCTGGACTTCTGACGACGCGCCGGCCGCCGCCCGGCGGGGGTCGCGTACACTGGCGCGCCGGATCCCCACGTCTGAGCGGAGTCATCATGCGCCCGTCCACGTTCCTCCGGCGGCGCCTCGCCGCCCCCGGCATCGTCGTCGCACCGGGCTGCTTCGACGGCCTGTCGGCCCGCCTGGTGCGCGAGGCCGGCTTCGAGGCCGCCTACGCCAGCGGTGGTGCCATCGCCCGCAGCGCGGGCATCCCGGATCTCGGGCTGCTGGGACCCGCCGAGATCGGCGATCGCCTGGCGCAGATCGTGGACGCGGTGGACATCCCCGTCATCGCCGACATGGACACCGGCTACGGCAACGCGCTGAACGCCCGCCACGCGGTGCGCGAGTTCGAGCGCGCCGGCGTCGCCGGCTTCCACCTGGAGGACCAGACCTTCCCCAAGCGCTGCGGCCACCTGGACGACAAGGGCGTGGTCCCGTCGTCGGAGTTCGAGCAGAAGCTGCGCGCGGTGCGCGACGCGCTCACCGACGACGACATGATCGTCATCGCCCGCACCGACGCCATCGCGGTGGAGGGCTTCGACGCCGCCATCGCGCGCGCCGAGGCCTACGCGTCGGCGGGCGCCGACGTGGTCTTCGTGGAAGCCCCCCAGAGCGAGGAGCAGATCCGAGAGACCGCGCGCCGCCTGCCGCAGCCCAAGCTCATCAACATGTTCCACGGTGGCAAGACGCCGCTGATGCCGGCATCGGAGCTGGAGGCCCTGGGCTACAAGATCGTCATCGTCCCCAGCGATACCCAGCGCGCCGCCATCGCCGCCATGCGCCGGGTGCTCGAGGCCATCCGCCGCGACGGCCACAGCGGCGCCCTGGCCGGCGAGATGGTGTCCTTCAAGGACCGGGAGGTCATCGTCGACACCGCCCGCTACCTGGCCGACGGCCAACGCTTCGGGGTCCGTCCCTCTTGATTTTTCGCCCGCAAAGGGTCTGCCGCGGGTAGCATCTACAGAGGTGCCACGATCGGAGGACCCCGCTCATGCTGATGGTCCCACCCCGCATGCGTGCGGCGCTCGCGGCGCTCGTCGTGCTCGCCGTGGCCCGCGCCGGTGCCGACCCCCTGTCCGACGACCTCGTCCCCGCGCCGGGCCTGACGCCCGCGGAGGTGGTGCGCATCCAGCTGGAGGCCCTGCGCGAGAACGGCACCGACGATCGCGGCATCGCCGTGGCCTTCCGCTTCGCGTCCCCCGGCAACAAGCGCAGCACCGGCCCGCTGCCGCGCTTCGCGGCGATGATCAAGGAAGGGCCCTATGCGCTGATGCTCCGCTTCACCGACGCCGACTATGCCCCGGTGCAGGTGCGCGGGCGGTTTGCCGCCCAGCGGGTGACCCTTGCGGCGCCGGGGCAGGTGCCGGTGAGCTACGTGTTCTACCTGTCACGCCAGGACACGGACGGTCCGCTGAAGGAATGCTGGATGACGGACGGCGTCAACGTCGTTCCCTACGAAGGCGGGCAGGCCTGACGGCATGATCGGCCCGTCATCACGCCTGCTGGCCCTGGCCGCGCTGGCGCTGGCCCTGGCGCTGCCCGCCCGTGCCCTCGACTTCGAGCAGGCGCGCGCGGACATGCTGCGCGCCATCGAGGCCAGCGCGCGGCGCGCCGCCCCGGCCACCGGCCGCGCGGCCATCGCGCCGCCCGTGATGGCGGCCATGGGCCGCGTGCCGCGCCACGAGTTCGTGCCCGAGTCCCTGCGCGCGTTCGCCTACGTCAACCGGCCGTTGCCCATCGGCGAGGACCAGACCATCTCGCAGCCCTACATCGTGGCGCTGATGACCGATCTCCTGGACGTGGCGCCCGGCGACCGCATCCTCGAGGTGGGCACCGGCTCCGGCTACCAGGCGGCGGTGCTGGCCGAGATGGGCGCCAAGGTGTGGAGCATCGAGATCATCGAAACCCTGGCACTCTCGGCCCGCGCGCGACTGGAGCGCCTGGGCTATCGCAACGTGTCGGTACGCGCCGGCGACGGCTACCACGGCTGGGCCGAGGCGGCGCCCTTCGACGGCATCGTCGTCACCGCCGCCGCACCCCACGTGCCCCAGCCGCTGGTGGACCAGCTCGCGCCGGGCGCTGCCCTGGTGATCCCCGTGGGGCCCGCCGGCGCCGTGCAGCAGCTGCTGGTGATCGAGAAGCAGGCGGACGGCGGTGTCGCGACCCGCGCGGTGCTGCCGGTGCGCTTCGTGCCGCTCACCGGCGGGCACTGAGAACCGGACCATCGATGGCGCAGACCGCCAGCGAGAAGATCCTCGCCCGTGCAAGCGGGCGCGCTCGGGTGGCACCCGGCGACGTGGTGGTGGCGCGGGTGGACCGGGCCATGACCTACGATCCCTACGCGGGCGAGCTCAGACGCCGTTTCGCAGCGCGCTGGGGCGGGCGTGCGCGGGTGTGGGACCCGGAACGGCTGGTGCTCGTGGCGGACCACTTCCTGGACGCCGACGCGCCGGACCAGCGGGCGCTGCTGGACGGGCTGGACGCATTCGCCCGCGAGCAGGGCGTGCGTCACTACTTCCCGGTGGGCGCGCCGAACCACGGGGTGTGCCATGCGGTGCTGCCGGAGGAGGGGCTGGTGCGCCCGGGCGAGCTCATCGCCGGCACCGACAGCCACACCTGCCACTACGGCGGCTTCGGTGCCATCGGGCTCGGCGTCGGGCTCGACGCCATGGAGGGGATCCTCGCGGTGGGCCGCTACTGGGTGGAGGTGCCGCCCATGGTGCGCATCGAGATCGAGGGCCGCTTCGCAACCGGGGTGTACGCGAAGGACGTGATCCTCACCCTGTGCCGTGATCTGGCCAACGAGCGGGGCCTGCTGGGCACCGCCGTGGAGCTGGACGGCAGCGCGGTGCAGGCGCTGCACCCGGAGGAGAAGCTCACGCTGGCCAACATGGCCGCGGAGCTGGGCGCGCGCTGGCTGCTGGTGCCCCCGGACGACACCGTGTGCGCGTGGGTGCGCGACCTCGGGGCCGACGGCTTCGAGCCGCAGCGCCCGGACCCGGGCGCTCGGTACGCGCGCACCTGGCGCTACGACGCCTGCGACTTCGTGCCCGTGGTGGCGCGGCCCGGCGCGCCCGATCGGGTGGTGGCGGTGGACGCGCTCGAGCCCACGCGCTTCGACGAGGTGTACGTGGGCTCGTGCACCGGCGCCAAGCGCTTCGACCTGGAGCGCTTCGTCGACGGGCTCGACGCCCTCGGCGGCGCCGCGCAGGGGGTGCGCACCCTTATGGTGCCCGCGACCCGCCGCGGCCACGACTGGCTGCTGGGGGATCCCGCCCGGCGCGCGCTGCTGGAGCGCTCGCGGGTGGAGGTGGCAGCGCAGCCGGGCTGCAACGCCTGCTTCGGCGGCCACGGCTTCCTGGCGGGCACCGGCACCGTGCGCCTGTCCACCACCAACCGCAACTTCCCGGGACGCATGGGCGCGAAGGACGCGCAGGTCTTCCTGGCCTCGCCGGCGCTGGCCGCGCGGGCCGCCGCCGAGGGGACGCTGGGCCCATGAGCGCGCCGGTGGTCGTGGAGGGCCCGGTCTACGTCGTGCGCGGCAATGTGGACACGGACACCCTCATCAAGTCGCGCCACTGCACCACCACCGATCCCGCGCGCCTCGCGCCCCACTGCCTCGCGGAGCTGGATCACCCGGTGCCCTTCGCCGGCGGCGGCCCGTTCCCCATCGTCGTGTGCGCCGGCACCTTCGGCGTGGGCTCGGCGCGCATCCAGGCCCCGCTGGCGCTGGCCGGCGCGGGGGTGCGCGCGGTGCTGGCCACCGCCTTCGCGCCCATCTTCTTCGAGAACTGCATCAACGGCGCGCTGCTGCTGCCGCTGTGCGCCACGGTGGATCCGCTGCCGGACACCGGCGTCGCGGCGCGACTCCAGGTGGCGGGCGAGCGCATCGTGCTGAGCGTGGACGATCGCGAGCAGACCTGGCCGTGCCGCCTGCCGGACTGGGCCCTGGCGGGCCGCAGCTGGATGAGCCTGATCGAGGACGCGGCCCGCGCCGCCGGCGGGCTGGACGCCCTGCGCGAGGAGGGATTCAGGGGCTGAATGGCAGCTCCGAATCCCGGATCACCGTCCTCCGCGTCGCAAATTGTTCGTAGCAACATCCGGATCGGCTTTTCAGGGCCGGTGAAAATGAGCCTGCCAGCGCAGCAGGTAGGCCTGCACCCGGCGGATGCCGATGGCCAGCGCCACGCCCACCACCATGAGCACGAACAGCGCCACCATCATGTCGGCGGTCTCCAGCGTCGCCTCCGCCTCGATGATGATCTTGCCCAGCCCCCGCTCGGCGCCGATGAACTCGCCGACGATGACGCCGATGAGGGAGAAGGAGATGGCAGGCGTGAGCGAGGCGAACACCCAGGCCATGGTGGACGGGACCACCACCGCCCAGGTGATCTGCCAGTCGGACGCCCCCAGCAGACGGGCCACGTCCACGTGGTCCCGGTCCACCGAGCGCGCGCCCTCGTAGGTGTTGAAGAACACCAGGAAGAACACGATCACCCACGCGGTCATCACCTTGGACAGATCGCCGAGCCCGAACATCAGCACGATGAGCGGCACCAGCGCGATGCGTGGCAGGGAGTTGAGCGCGACGATGTAGGGCTCGAAGACCCGCGCCAGGAAGTCCGAGCGCCCCAGCACCAGACCCACGATGACGCCCGTGCCCACCCCCACCACGAAGCCCCAGAAGGTGTTGTAGAGGGTCGCCCAGGTCATGGCCCAGAGGTTGCCGGGCCGCGACTCCATGCAGCCCAGGAAGCCGGCCTCGGTGGTCCACACCCAGTCGCCGTCCGCGTCCACCAGGCACCCCAGCTCCACGAAGCGCTGCCAGATCTCCGAGGGCTGGGAGATGAAGAAAGGCTCGAGGATGGTGAACGTGAGCGCCTTGCCGAGATCCGGATCGAGGCCCGAGACCAGCATCAGGTTCACCTCGTGGCCCCATTCCCACACCGACAGGGTCACCACCGCCACCATCAGGCGCCAGAAGTTGATCCAGGCGTTGCGCGACATCACGCCGCTCATCCGGCCGCCGCGTGCTTGCGGAACTCCTCGCCCAGGCTGTGCCACACCCGGGAGAAGAGCTTCGAGTACTCCGGCGACTCGCGCAGGCTCACCGCGTCACGCGGGCGCGGGAACGAGACCCGGAAGATCTCCTTGATCCGGCCCGGACGCGCGGACAGCACGATGACCCGGTCCGAGAGCGTCAGCGCCTCGCCGAGATCGTGGGTCACGAACAGCACCGTCTGGTGCTCGCGCTCCCAGATCTCCAGCAACAGCCGGTGCATCTCGAGCTTGGTGTGGGTGTCCAGCGCGCCGAAGGGCTCGTCCATGAGCAGGATCTCCGGGCGCATGATGAGCGTGCGCATGAGCGCCACGCGCTGGCGCATGCCGCCCGACAGCGTGAGCGGGAAGGCGTCGGCAAAGCCCCCGAGCCCCGCGCGCTCCACGATCTCGCGCACCTGGCGCTGGCGCTCGTCGCGGGGCACGCCGGCGAGCTCGAGACCGAAGCCGATGTTGCGCGCGACGCTGCGCCAGGGGTAGACCGTGTCGCGCTGGAACACGTAACCCACCTTCGGCGTGGGCTCGCCTTCCTTCGGCACCTGTCCGTCGATGACGATCTCGCCGCCGCTCCTGCCGAGCAGTCCGGCGATCATGTTGAGGATGGTGCTCTTGCCGCAGCCCGAGGGCCCGATGAGGGCGGTGAACTCGCCGCGGCGCACCTGGAAGGAGACGTCCTCGACGGCAGGGACGTCGCCGTCCTTGCCGCCGGGGTAGGTCTTGGTGAGGCCGCGGACGTCGATGCGGACGTCCGCGCTGGCTTCTCCCACGGAGCCGATCAGGCGCCCTTGCGCGCCTTCTCGAGGAAGCTCATGTCCACCACGTCCTCGTAGGCGATGGCATCCATCTTGGTGCCCGGGCGGAACCAGACCTTGGCGCCGTTCTCGTAGTCCGCCCTGGCGATGTCGCCGTCGTACTGCCACATGGCCTTGTAGTAGGCGATCTCGCGCTTCGCCAGCGCCGGGTCGAAGCTCGCCATGTAGCTCTGCCCGATGGCGTCGTAGATGCCGTCCACCGACTGCTCCTTCATCCACTGCATGGACTGGTACATGGCGTTGACGTACTTCTGCGTCAGCTCCGCGTTCTCGCTGTCGCTGATGGCGCTCTCGAGCACGTAGACGATGGTGGTGGGTATGTTGCCACCGAAGGTCTTGTTCCAGGTCTCCAGGTCCGCGACGTCGTAGATGGCCTTGCCGTAGCCGTCGTCCTCGGCAGCGAACTGCCACGCGGGCACCGCCATGATGGCGTCGAACTGGCCGGCCTTCAGCCCCCCGAGCATGGTCTTCAAGCCGCCGCCGCCCACCCAATTGAAGGCCTCGTTGACGCCCGCCTGCTCCAGCACGTAGGTGCCGTAAAGCCAGGTGCCGGAGCCGATGCCCGTGGCGGCGATGACGGGCTTGCCGCCGTCGTCGCGCTTGTGCTGCGCGAGCTTCGTCACGTCGGTGATGCCCTTGTCGTGGAGCTCCTTGCGCACGATGATGTTGGCGTAGGAGCAGCGGTTGTCCGTGGCCATGAGCATCTTCGACTTCTTGCCG
>JBFHNV010000211.1:0-10751 GCA_041593595.1 Gammaproteobacteria bacterium | reverse complement strand
GGCTAGCTACACCTGCACCAGCCAGCCGAACGGATCCTCGACCTTGCCGACCTGGATGTCCGTGAGCGCGCGGCGCAGCCGCCGGGTGTTGGCGCCCACGCCGCCGTTGCACACGGAGCACTCCTTGCCCTTGTAGATGATGACCCCCACGCCCGCGAGCACCGCGGCGGTGCCGGACAGCGCCGCCTCGCCGCCGCCGGCAGTCCACTCGAGCACGTCGTCCACGGTGAGAGTCTCCTCCACGACCTTGTAGCCCAGGTGCGCGCCCAGCTTCAGCACCGAGTCGCGGGTCACGCCGTGCAGGTAGGTGCTGTCCAGGGGCGCGGTGCGGATCTCGCCATCGTTGAGCAGCAGGAAGTTGGACGCGCCGGTCTCCTGCACGTGCCCGCCGGGCGCGAACAGCACCGTGTCCACGTTGTGCTTCTCCTTGGCGCGCATGGTGTGGCCCAGCGCCTGCACGTAGTTGGCGCCGCTCTTCACCATGCCGAACTCCGGCGTGGTGCGCATCAGCTCGTCGGTGAGCAGGATGCGCACCGCGTGCTCGCCGTCGCCGAAGTAGTCGCCCACCGGCGACGCGAGCACGAACAGCAGCGCCTCCTTCGACGGCGAGGCGGCGGCGCCGATGTTGGGCTGGGTGCCGATGAGGGTGGGTCGCAGGTACAGCGCGCCCGGCGGCGGCGGCACCTCGTCGCGGGCCGCGTCGGTCACGTCCCGGATCAGGCGGGCCAGGGTATCGGCATCCGGCACGGGCAGGTAGAGCTTCTTCGCGCTCTGCACCATGCGTTTCACGTGCATGTCCATGCGGAACAGCCGGATCGTGCCGTCCTCCCAGCGGTAGGCCTTCAGGCCCTCGAAGCACGAGCTCGAGTAGTGCAGCACGTGGGCGGCGGGATGCATGGACAGCGGGCCGGTGGGCACCAGCTCGGGCTTGCCCCAGCGCCCGTCAGCGAACGCGCAGGTGCCCATGCGCTCGGCGAACCGCGACCCGAAGGCCGCCACGCTCTTGCTGTCCTTCCCGCTCACGATCCGACCCCTCGCGTTGCTGATCCGTCCGGGTCCGTCCCGGGGCAGGCGAATCTAGCAGGAATCGGGGGGGCTCCGGGAGGTGGTCCGCCGGCCCGGGCGGCGCCACCTCCCGTCTATAGTGGCCGGATGCGACCCCGCGCCCGCCTCGCCGTCCTGCTCGCCCTCACCGCGGCCGTTCCCGCCTCGGCCGTCACCGAGCAGGAGTGCGACGACGATCGTGACGGTCTCTACCAGGACCTGGCGAAGAACCGGGAGCGCAGCCTGCGTCAGATCCGCGCCGCCATCGAGGCGAGCACGAGCGAGGCCGAGCGCGCGTACCTGCGCGAGGAGCGCGTCGAGGTGTGGCACCAGGAGGAGCGCCAGCGCGCCTTCGGCGATCACATCTGGCGCGACTGCCTGCGCCATGCGCAGGACGGCGAGAAGAGCCGCTAGCCCGGGTCGCGGGTGAGCGGCGGCGCCGGCCCCTGGCCCGTGGCGCTGGCGCTGGCCGCTGCCTTCCTGTTCGGCCTCGGCATCCAGCTCACGCGCCCGGGCTTGCGGCACACGGACTCGCGAACCGCCGCCCTGATCCAGATCGGCACCGCCTGCGCCGTGTACTGGCTGGCCTCGCCGGCCTTCCTGCAACGCTGGTACTGGCTCGAGCCCGCCATCGCGCTGCTCGCGGCCATCGGCCTGTTCCGCCCCTTCATCTCGGCCAACCTGGCCCTGGCCGGCACCCGCTGGCTCGGCCCCACCGTGTCCGCCACCCTGTCGTCCACCGCGCCCCTGTTCGGGCTGGCGCTGGGCGTGCTGGTGCTGGGGGAGGCGCTGTCCGTGGAGGTGGCGGCCGGGACCCTGGCGGTGATGGCGGGCGTGGCGGTGCTGTCGTCACGAGGGCGCATGCAGCGGGACTGGCCCGTCTGGGCACTGCTGCTGCCGGTGGGCGCGGCATTCCTGCGGGTGCTGGCCCAGATGCTCGCCAAGATCGGCATGGAGAGCATTCCGAGCCCCTTCTTCGTGGGGCTCGTGGGCTACTCGGTGTCCTTTGCCCTGGCGCTGGCCACCCAGCGCGGGCGCCAGGATGCGGGACCGGTGCGCTCGCCGGGACTGCCCTGGTTGATGCTGGCCGGGCTGTGCTACGCCCTCGCGATCCTGGCGCTGAACAGCGCCCTCGTCTGTGGCGACCTGGTGGCGGTGTCGCCCATCGTGGCCTGCCAGCCGTTCTTCTCGCTGCTGCTCGGGCGGCTGCTCTTCCGCGAGACCGGGATCGACACCCGCGTCGTGCTGGGGGTGGCGCTGGTGGTGCCCGGAGTGGTGCTGGTGAGCCTGCGCTGACCCACCCGCGTCGGGACGGTGGGGGCAACTGGCGAGGCACACGGCTTGCGCCCATCATGTTGCCCGCATCGCCACCGCCGCAGCACAGGAGGCACCGATGGAAACCAGCTTCACCCCCGTGTCCGCCCTCGCCGGCGGTGCACTCATCGGGCTCGCCGCGGCCCTGCTGCTGCTGGGCAACGGCCGCGTGGCGGGCATCAGCGGCATCCTGGGCGGCGCCCTGATCCGGCCCCGGGAGGACGGCGGCTGGCGGCTCGCGTTCCTGGCGGGCCTGCTGCTGGGAGCCCTGGTCGTAACGCTCGCCTATCCGCCGGCCGCCCGCGTCGCGCTGGAGACGCCGCTGCCGCTGCTCGCCGCGGCGGGCGTGCTGGTGGGCTTCGGCACCCGCATGGGCAACGGATGCACCAGCGGCCACGGCGTGTGCGGGGTCGCCCGTGGGTCGCGGCGCTCCATCGCCGCGACGCTGGTGTTCTTCACGGTGGCGCTGGCGACGGTGTTCGTGACCCGTCACGGGCTGCTGGCGGGATGACGGCGCGCCCGCTGCTGGCGCTGGTCTGCGGTGCGCTGTTCGGCGCCGGGCTGGCCGTGTCCGGGATGATGAATCCCGCGAAGGTGCTGAACTTCCTGGACCTGGCCGGTGCCTGGGACCCGAGCCTGGGCCTGGTGATGGCCGCGGCCCTGGCGGTGTCGGCACCGGCGTGGCAGATTGCGGCGCGCCGCCGCCGCCCGCTGCTCGCGGCGCGCTTCGAGACGCCCACCCGCACCGACCTGGATCCGAGGCTGCTCGGCGGCGCCGCGGTGTTCGGGCTGGGCTGGGGGCTGTCGGGGCTGTGCCCCGGCCCCGCCCTGGCGGTGCTGGTCACCGGCCTGCCCGGGGCCCTGGTGTTCCTCGCCGCCATGGTGGGGGGCATGCTGGCCTACCGGCTGCTGCCGCCGCCGCCCTGAGGGGCGCCTCGCGGGCTCCAGCCGGCTGACCGCTCGCCCTCGTGCGGTGGAGCGGGAGATTCGCTGCCCCCTGCCGGCGCGAGGCGCGGATCCTCCCGCAGCACCTCCGCGAGGAAGTCCATCACGGCCCGCACCCGCGGCACCTGGCGCAGATCCGGGTGGGTGAGCAGCCACAGCTCCGTGTGCGCCGGTGGGTCCAGGGGAAACAGGTGCACCAGCCCGGGCAGCACCTGGTCCTGGGGCAGCAGGGCGAGGCCCACCCCGGCCACCGCCATGGCGGCCATGGTGTCCAGGTCGTCGCTGCGGGCCGCCACCCGATCCGCTGGCAGGTGGCGTGCGGCCCAGGCGAAGGCCGGCAGCCGCGCCAAGGTGTCGTCGGCGCCGATGAGCGGGCAGCGGTGGAGATCTGCCATCGCCGCGGGTGCGGGGTTCGCCGCGAGCCAGCGATCGCCGGCGCACACCCACCAGGGAAACGCCACCGCCCGCCGTCCCACCAGGTGCTCCGGGGGGCGCGACGTGGCGCGCAGGGCCACGTCCGCCTCGCGCCGCGACAGGTCCCGGTTCTCGGTGCTGGCGGCCACCTCCAGCAGCACACCCGGGTAGCGCGTGCGGAAGGCCGGCAGAGCGGGCGCCACGTAGCTCACCGCCAGGTTCGGCGCCGTGGTCAGGCGCACCGTGCCGGACAGGCGCGCGTCCAGGCCCATGACCTCCCGTGCCAGCCCGTCGAGCTCCGCCTCCACCCGCTCCGCCCGCGTCAGCAGCCGTTCCCCGGCGGGGGTGAGCAGGTAGCCGGAGGGCAGCCGCTCGAACAGCCGCGCCGCGAGACGTGCCTCGAAGGCGTTCAGGCGCCGGAACACCGTGGAATGGTTCACCGCGAGCTGCCGCGCAGCGCCTGCCAGCGACCCTTCCCGTGCCACCGCCAGGAAGAACCGCAGATCGTTCCAGTCCACGCTGTCTTGCATTTATGCAATTACAGATTGTCAAGTTAGATGATTCTATTGCAGGTGAGCAATCCCCATCATCCCCGACATCACCAACCCGAGGACCTTCCCATGCCCCCGATCCTGGACACCCATCCACTGGCCGATGCCCACCCAACGGCACGGGGCGTGGCCACCCCGGACCCGGGCTCCCACGCACCCGTCCTTTACAGCCACCCTCTGGCAGACGCCCGCCGCACCGCCCCCTGGGGCATCGCGGCGCTGCGCATCGGCCTGGGAGTCGTCTATCTGGCCCACGGTCCGTGGCTCAAGGGGGTGGTGTTCACGCTGCCGGGGACGGCGGCCTTCTTCGAGTCCGTCGGCCTGCCGGCGCTGCTGGCCTACGCCGTGTTCCTGACCGAGGCCGCCGGCGGCATGGCCCTGGTCCTGGGCATCTGCACCCGCCTCGCGGCCCTGGCGCTGGTGCCGGTGGCGCTGGGCGCCACCTGGGTGCACCTGGGCAACGGCTGGCTGTTCACCAACGCCGGCGGCGGCTTCGAGTATCCGCTGTTCCTGGCCGTGGCCACCGCCGCCCAGGCCCTGCTGGGCGCCGGGGCGCTGGCGCTGCCAGTGCGGCGGCGCGGCGCGGCGCACCAGGTGCGGCAGTGAGCGCCGCGGTCGCGCAGTCCGGCAGGTCGCCCGCCGCGGCCACGGCGCCGGTGCTGATCAGCCACGCCCTGTGCCCCTACGTGCAGCGCTGCCTGATCACCGCGGCGGAGAAGGGCATCATCGTCGCTCGCCGCGACGTGGACCTGGCGGCGAAGCCGGCGTGGTTCGTCCGCCTCTCGCCCCTCGGCAAGGTGCCGCTGCTCCTGCTTCCGGGCGGCGCCGGCGTGCTGTTCGAGTCCGATGCCATCTGCCAGTACCTGGACGAGACCTGGCCCGGCACGCCACTGCTGGGCCTGACGCCGCTGGTGCGCGCCCGACAGCGCGCCGGCATGGCCTTCGCCTCTGCCGTGCTGGACGACATCGCCGGCTTCTACTCGGCGAAGGACCGCGCCGCCCTCGACGCCCGCCGCGAGCGGATCCGCACGCGACTCGCCTGGCTGGACGGCGCGCTGGGCGCCGGGCCGTGGTTCGAGGGCGCACGCTTCACCCTGGTGGATGCGGCCTTCGCGCCGGTGTTCCGCTACTTCGGCGTGCTGGAGTCGCTCACGGACTTCGCCGTGCTGGACGGCGCGCCGCGGGTGGCGCGCTGGCGCAAAGCCCTGGCGGCACGCGCGTCGGTGCGCGCCGCCGTGGCGCCGGACTACCCGCAGCGCCTGCGCGCCTTCATTGCGGCCCGGGACAGCGCGCTGGGCGCCATCGCGCGCGGCGGCGTGTAGCAGCCGGCGTGACGGTTGCTGGCCCGCCGCCGGCGTGACGCCCGCCCTCAGATCCCCATGCTGCCCAGCATCACCATGATGTTGTTGATGATGCCGGTGGTGCGCGGATGCTCCACCTCGAAGCGCTCCACGGCCTCGCGCAGGCTCTCCATGAGATCCTCGTGCGCCATCGAGTCGTCCGACGCGTCGATGCGCCGCTCGATGTCCGCCACCAGCGCCTCGAGGCGCGCGCGCGCCTCGTGGTCGCCGGGGTCGAGGCGTGCGATCTCGGCCTTGAGCGATTCGATGAGTTGCGGCAGGTCTTCGTTGCTCATGGGTGCTCCATGCACGGGGGGCGGGCCTCGGTGGCCGGCCTCGGTCACTGGGCCAGCGCGCGCTCCAGCATGCGCTGCCATTCCTGGGCGCGGCCCCGGTCCGGAGTCTCGCCGTAGAGGCCGTCCCGATACACCTGCGCCATGGTATCCATGGCGCTCATGTGCCCGGCGCGCGCCGAACGCTCCAGCCACAGCAGCGCCTCGCGCTGCGAGGCCTCGACGCCGTGGCCGTCCCGGTACATGTAGGACAGGGCGTACATGGCCTTGATGTCGCCCAGCCGCGCGCCCCGCCGCGTGGCGTCGAAGGCCTCCGGGAGCCGGTCGAGCTGCTGGTAGGTGAGCGCCGCCAGCTCCAGGTAGAGCACGTTCTCAGGGTCCAGGGCGATGGCGCGCTCGATGCGCGGCGCCGCGTCCGCGTACATTTGCAGGAACGCCATGGTGCCCGCCACGTCGTAGTGGGAGCGCGGATCCTGCGGGGTCAGCTCCGCGATGGTGATGTAGGTGTTGAGCGCCTCCGCGTACTGCTCGGTGACCAGCAGCCGCTTCGCGAAGACGCGCATCTCGGCGAGTCCGGGCGGTTCCTGCGCCGCGGCCGGGGCGGCCAGGGCGATCGACGCGATGAGCGCCACGGCGGCGCCGGCGCGCCGGCGTGTCCCATTCCACCTCATGGCCTGGAACATTACTCCCGAGTCACCCGCGGTTAAAGTACGCCGCCCGCGACGACCCCGGAGCCCCGTGCGCCCACTGGATCCCACCCCGCCCGTCGGGCCGCGTTCCCTCGGCAACATGGGAACGCTGCGCCGCCTGCTCGCCTACTTGTGGCCGGCAGACGCACCGGCCATGCGGGTGCGCGTGGTGTTCGCGATGCTGTTCCTGGTGGGCGCGAAGGTGGCGGTGGTGTTCGTGCCGCTGTTCTACAAGGAGGCGGTGGACGCGCTGGACACGGCCACCGGCGGCGTGGACGCCGTACTCGCCCTGCCGGTGGGGGTGATCCTCGCCTACGGCGGTGCGCGGGTGGTGTCGCTGGCCTTCGGGGAGCTGCGCGACGCGGTGTTCGCCCGGGTAGGCACCCGCGCCATCCGCAGCGTGGCGCTGGAGGTCTTCCGCCACCTGCACGCCCTGTCCCTGCGCTTCCACCTGGGCCGGCGCACCGGCGGTCTCACCCGCGCCATCTCCCGCGGCGTGGACGCCATCGAGACGCTGCTGCGCTTCAGCCTGTTCAACATCATCCCCACCGTCATCGAGATACTGCTGGTGTTCGCCATCCTGTGGGCGGCGCTGGATCTCACCATCGCCCTGGTCACCATCGTCACGGTGGTGGTCTACGTGGGCTACACCATGGCCGTGACCGAGTGGCGCATCAAGTTTCGCCGCGAGATGAACGAGCAGGACAGCCGCGCCAACACCAAGGCCATCGACTCGCTGCTCAACTTCGAGACGGTGAAGTACTTCGGCAACGAGGGCCACGAGGCAAGGCGCTACGACGAGGCGCTGAGGGCCTACGCCAGCGCCTCGGTGAAGAGCCAGCAGTCGCTGGCCCTGCTCAACATCGGTCAGGCGACCATCATCTCCATCGGTCTGACCGCGGTGATGCTGATGACGGGCAGCGCCATCGTCGCCGGCACCATGAGCCTCGGCGGCTTCGTGATGGCCAATACCTACCTGATGCAGCTCTACCAGCCGCTCGGCTTCTTCGGCTTCGTCTACCGCGAGATCAAGCAGTCCCTGATCGACATCGAGAAGATGCTGGAGCTGCTCGACGTGGAGCAGGAGATCGCCGACGCGCCGGGGGCGCGACCGCTCGCGGTGAACGGCGCCGCCGTGCGCTTCGAGGACGTGGACTTCGGCTATGACCCGCGCCGGCCGATCCTGCACGGGGTGAGCTTCCAGGTGCCGGCGGGGCGCACGGTGGCCTTCGTGGGCGCCTCGGGCGCCGGCAAGTCCACCATCAGCCGCCTCCTCTACCGCTTCTACGACGTGGACGCGGGCCGCGTGACCGTGGACGGCCAGGACGTGCGCGAGGTGACGCAGGCGAGCCTGCGCGCCGCCATCGGCATCGTCCCCCAGGACACGGTGCTGTTCAACGACACCATCTACTACAACATCGCCTACGGCCGCCCGGACGCGGCGCCCTCGGAGGTGGAGGCGGCGGCCCGGCTCGCGGAGATCCACGACTTCATCATGGCGCTGCCGGACGGCTACCAGTCCATGGTGGGGGAGCGGGGCCTGAAGCTGTCCGGCGGCGAGAAGCAGCGGGTGGCCATCGCGCGCACGGTGATCAAGGACCCGGCCATCCTGGTGCTGGACGAGGCCACCTCGGCGCTGGACAGCCACACGGAGCAGGCGATCCAGAAGAACCTGGAGGCGCTGAGCCGCGGGCGCACCACGCTCGCCATCGCCCACCGGCTGTCCACGGTGGTGCACGCGGACGAGATCGTGGTGCTGGACGCCGGGCGGGTGGTGGAGCGCGGCACCCACCCCACGCTGCTCGCGCGCGGCGGCCATTACGCGCGCATGTGGCGCCGCCAGCAGGAGGGCCGCGATCGGGACGAGCCGGATGCCGCGCCGGACGCCGCGCCCGCGCCCGCGCCTGCCGAGTAGCGCCGGCGGCGCCTACGGCTCGCGACCCACCGCACCGAACGCCGAGAGGCTGTCGACCACGATGCCCCCGCTGTTTCTCGCCGACATCGACGAGTGAGCACTGCGGCCGTGCAGCTGGATCCTCCGCGCGGCGCGGGCGAGTCCCCCGCGGCCTACGAGGCGCGGGTGCACGCCCTCGCGCGCACCCACCGCACGCCGATGGGCGAGGGCGCGATGGCGTGGCACGAGTGGGGCGACCCGGGTGCTCCGCCGCTGGTGCTGCTGCACGGCGGCTTCGGCTCCTGGCGCCACTGGATCCTGAACGTGGTGCCCTTGTCCCGGCACCACCGGGTGCTGGCCGCGGATCTCCCGGGGCTTGGCGATTCCGATCGCCTGCCCGGCGAGTACACCGCCGTCGGCGTCGCCGCCGCGGTGCTCGCGGGCATCGACGCGCGGGTGGGCGAGGGCGCTCCCTTCGCCCTGTGTGGCTTCTCCTTCGGCGGCATCATCGGCAGCCACGTGGCGGCGCTCGTGGGCGCGCGGGTCACGCGCTTCGTCGCGGTGGCGCCGGGGGCGCTGGGGCTCACCAGCCGCCGTCCCGAGCTCGAGAGCCTGGGCGGGCGGCGCGACCCGGCGACGGTGATGCAGATCCACCGGGTGAATCTCGGTCGGCTGATGATCAAGGACCCCGCGCGCATCGACGATCTGGCGCTGCACGTGCAGGTGGAGACCGTGAAGCGCGCCCGCGCCCGCAGCGGCGGCATCCCCTGGACCGACGCCGCGGCCCGGGCGCTGGCGCGCTGCCGGTGTCCCATCGCCGGGGTGTGGGGCGAGCGGGACCTCATCGCCGAGGAGCACATGCACGAGCGGCGGGAGCTGTTCGAGCGCCTGCACCCCGGCTGCCCCTTCCAGGTGATCGAGGGCGCGGGCCACTGGGTGATGTACGAGCGGCCGGACCGCTTCAATCCGGTGCTGCTGGAGATGCTCGCGCGCTAGGCGGGCACGGCGAGCCCCCCTCACCCTCGACTCTCTCCCTGCGGGCCGCGAATGGATCCCGCGCCCCGGTCGCTGCCCGGTTGCTCGGGATGGCGTTATCGCTCCGGCGCCGGCACGGCAACCGACGCGGTCAGTGCGAGTGCCTCGGGATGTGCCTGCGCACGTCGTGATACTTCGTGGCCAGCTCGATCACTCCCCCGCTGTCCAGCTGCCCCACCGTCGAGCGGTAGATCTCCTGCCACGGCGTGTGGTTGTCCAGCTCCGGCGGCTGGTACGCCGCCTGCCGGCGTTGCAGCTCTGCGTCGTCGACCATCATGTCCACCGAGCCCTTCCGGATATCGACGCGGATCATGTCGCCGGTCTTCAGCAACGCGAGCCCGCTCCCGGCCGCCGACTCCGGAGCGGCGTTCAGGATCGAGGGGCTGCCCGACGTGCCGCTCTGGCGGCCGTCGCCCATGGTGGGCAGCTCGCGGATGCCGGCCTTGATGAGGGCGTCCGGGGGCTGCATGTTCACCACCTCGGCCGAGCCCGGATAGCCCAGGGGGCCGGTGCCGCGAATCACCAGGATGCAATTCTCGTCGATGTTCAGCGAGGGCTCGTTGATGCGCGCGTGGTAGTCCTCGGGGCCCTCGAAGACGATGGCGCGAACCTCGAAGGCGTCCTCGTCGCCGGCGCGCCTGAGGTAGCGACGGCGAAACCCCTCGCTGATGACCGATGTCTTCATCACCGCGGCGTCGAAAAGGTTGCCCGAGAGCACGACGAAGCCCGCGTTCTCCATCAGCGGGTTGTCCCAGGCGCGAATGACGTCGCGATTGGTGGACTCGCGATCGGCGACGTTCTCGCCGATGGGCTTGCCGTTCACGGTGAGGGCGCCTTCGTGCAGGCGCTTTGCCTGCAACAGCTCGTACATGACGGCGGGAACGCCGCCTGCCTCGTAGTACGCCTCGCCGAGGTACTCGCCCGCGGGCTGGAGGTTCACCAGCAGCGGCACGTCGTGACCGATGGTCTGCCACTCCTTGATCTCGAGCCGCACACCGGCGTGGCGGGCGATGGCGTTGACGTGGATCGGGGCGTTGGTGGAGCCACCGATCGCCGAGTTGGTGACGATGGCGTTCTCGAAGGCCTCGCGAGTGAGGATCTTCGACGGCGTGAGGTCCTCGTCCACCATCTCGACGATGCGCTTTCCGGTCGCGTAAGCCATCGAGGCGCGCTGCTTGTGCGGCGCGGGGATCGCGGCGCAGCCCGGGAGCGACATGCCCAGCGCCTCGGCG
>JBFHNV010000210.1:0-10853 GCA_041593595.1 Gammaproteobacteria bacterium | reverse complement strand
TCGGCAAGGCCGAGGATCCGTTCGGCTGGCTGGTGCAGGTGTAGCTAGCCCTCCAGGGCGCGGCGCAGCGCCGCCTCGTCCACGTCGGCGCCGCAGAAGATGCGAAAGGCGTGGATGCCCTGGTACAGGAACAGCTCGTAGCCGCCCAGGACTCGTGCCCCGGCCGCGCGGGCCGCACGGACGAACTCCGTCTCGGGCGGCGTGTACACCGCGTCGAAGACCCAGCGCCTGCCCGCGAGCAGCGCCGGGGGCAGCGCGCTCCCGGGTACGTGATGCATCCCCAGCGGTGTGCAGTTGACGAGCCCGTCGGCGCCTTCGGCGACGGCTTCGGGGCACGCGCACGCGTCGACGGGCGTACCGGGTGCCGCGGCACCCAGCGCGACGGACAGCGCCTCGGCGCGCGCGGGCTCCCGGTCGTACAGGCGCACCCGCCGCGCACCCAGCGCCGCCAGGGCGAAGGCCACGGCGCGACCCGCGCCGCCGGCACCGGCGATGCCCACCGTTCCTGGCGACTCGTCGCCGAACGCGCGCCGGTACGCGGCCATGAACCCGGAGTGGTCGGTGTTGAACCCCTCGCGGGCGCCGCCGGCGGCGAAGCGCACGGTGTTGAGGGAGGCCAGCCGTTGCACCTCCGGGGACGGCCGGTCCACGAGCGCCACGGCGCGCTCCTTGAACGGGTGGGTGATGTTGATGCCGGTGCAGCCGTCCTCGACGCAGCGCGCGATGGCGGCCTCGAGGGCGCCGGGCGAGGCGTCGTCCAGCGGCCGCAGGGCATAGCGCACCCGCAGGCCGCACAGTCGGCCCGCGGCCTCGTGCAGCCGCGGCGCGCGAGATCGATCGATCCCGGTGCCGATGAGGGCAAGCCTGATCTCGTCCATGGCGCGGCGCATGGTACCGGCGCCGCGGGGGCGGGTGCGGGTCAGCTCTCCACGCGATCGCCGCGGGCGGCAGGCACGGAGATCACCAGGAAGTCCACGTGGTCGGCGGAGTCGTTGCGGAACTGGTGCGCGCGCCCGGGCGCCACCTCCAGGCCCTGGCCGGCGGCGAGGCACACCGCCTCGCCGTCCAGCTCGAGCACCGCCTCGCCCGCGAGCACGTAGAAGAACTGGCGCGCACGGAGGTGGCGGTGGCGTACCTCCCGGGCGCCGGCGGGAGCGCGCTCGGCGATCACCGACATGTCGTCGCGTTTCACCAGGTGCCAGCCGTCACACACGCCGCCCCACACGTAGTGCTCGGCGGTATCGCGGTCGACGGCGCTCACTGGCTCTGGTCCTTCCGGCGCGCTGCCTCGTCGAGCTGGCGACCCACGTCGCGAGCCTTGTCGATGGTCTGCGTCTGCTCCTTCCACACGTGGTCCTTGCGCTCCTCGCGCGCCTCGTCGGAGTCGCCTCCGCAGGCGCCGAGCGCCAGCACGAGCGTGAGCGCGAGCGCCGTCGCCGGTGTCTGCCGGCGCCGGGACCTTGTGCCGTGATGCTGCATGGCCACGTCCTCGTTCAGCTTCGGATGATTTCGCCCGGCGCGCGCGGTGGGTCAGGTTCCGTGGGCCACGCCACGCCGCTTCGGTGCCCGGTGGGGCACAGCATACGGTGCCTGCATTCACTGGCGGTACACTTCTCGTCCGACGCCGGTTCCACCGGCCACCCACCGCCGTCACGAGGAGCACGTCCATGTTCCTGCTGCGCAAGAAGACCTCGATGCCCTCCGCCCGCGAGGCCCTGCCCGGGCGCCCGGCCAAGATGCCGGTGCCGGAACGCCACCACGTCAACGGCAACCCCCTGGAGGGACCGTTCCCGGAGGGTCTGCGCACCGCCACCTTCGGGATGGGCTGCTTCTGGGGCGCCGAGCGCGCCTTCTGGGAGCTGCCCGGCGTGTACGTGACCGCGGTGGGCTACGCGGCGGGCCACACCCCGAACCCCACCTACCAGGAGGTGTGCTCCGGCATGACCGGGCACAACGAGGTGGTGCGGGTGGTCTACGACCCGGAGATCGTCAGCTACGAGACGCTGCTGAAGACCTTCTGGGAGAGCCACGACCCCACCCAGGGCATGCGCCAGGGCAACGACGTGGGCACCCAGTACCGCTCCGGGATCTACGTCCACGGCGACGACCAGCGGGCCGCCGCCGAGGCGTCCCGTGCGGCCTACGGGAAGGCCCTGGCCAAGGCCGGTCACCGCGCCATCACCACCGAGATCCTGGACGCCGGCCCCTTCTACTACGCCGAGGACTACCACCAGCAGTACCTGGCGAAGAACCCGGGCGGCTACTGCGGTCTCGGCGGCACCGGCGTCGCCTGTCCGACGGGAGTGGCGGCGGTCAGCGCCTGATCGCGTCCCGGTATTCGCCCTCCAGCAGCGACAGCACCACCAGGGACTGCCAGGCGTCGTGCTGGCGCCAGCACTCCCGCAGCACGCCCTCGCGCCGGAAGCCCTCGCTCACGTAGAGCGCCAGCGCCCGCGCGTTGCGGGTCTGGGTGTCCAGCCACAGGCGGTGGGCGCCGAGCTCGCCGAAGGCCAGCGCCATCACCTCCCGGAGCAGGGCGCGGCCCAGACCGCGGCCCTTCTCGGTGACCACCACCCGGCGGCACTCGATGCTGCGGTGAGGGCTATCGAGCCCCGCCAGGATGGCGAAGCCCACCGGGGCGCCCGCCGCCTCCGCCAGCAGATGGCGCAGGGCCGGGTCCGCCAGGGCCGCACGGTGTT
The DNA here is from genome assembly GCA_041593595.1 of Gammaproteobacteria bacterium. Lineage (GTDB taxonomy): Bacteria > Pseudomonadota > Gammaproteobacteria > HK1 > HK1 > JBFHNV01. The sequence continues at coordinate 8,154 of JBFHNV010000210.1, read as the reverse complement.
GCGCCGGGCTCCAGGCCAGCAGCCACTCCCGGTTGTCCGGGTGCTGCTCCGCCCCCAGCACGTAGTCCAGGTCCCCGGGCCCGGTGGCGCGCAGGCGCAGCCGGGCCGTTGCACCGGGTTCCCTGCCACCGTGCTGCGTCATCTCGCGTCCCCGCGGCGCTTGTCCTCGACTGGAAGGTGCCGGACTATTGGATCCACGCGGAAGATCCAATAGGGGCCTCGAAATGGAACCAGTGAGCGATCCGGCAGCACTTCTCGGGGTGCAGCTGAGCCGGCGCGACCCCCAGCCCCTGCACCGCCAGCTCTACGACGGGATCCGTGACGGGGTACTGCGGGGGCGGCTCTACCCGGGCATGGCGCTGCCCTCGTCGCGCACCCTGGCGGCGCACCTGGGGGTGGGGCGCAACACCGTCATCGCGGCCTACGAGCAGCTGCTCTCGGAGGGCTTCCTGGAGAGCCGGGTGGGCGCGGGCACCCGGGTCGCGCCACTGGCCGGCGAGGCGCTGGAGGGGATCGCGCTGCGACCCGGGCGTGCGCCGCGCCTGAGCGTCTCGGCCCTGTCGGCACGCGGGCGGCGACTGGCGGCGACTCCGCGCGCCCCAGGCGACCCCGACCGGCCCGCGTTCGTGCCGGGGTTGCCGGCCCTGGACCTTTTCCCCACCGCCCTGTGGAGCCGCATCCTGGCCCGCCACCACCGGGGTGCCGGCCCCGCCGATCTGGGTTACGCCCAGCCCGCGGGCCATGGGGATCTGCGCGCCGCCATCGCCCGCTACCTGCGGGTGTCCCGCGGCGTGGTGTGCGAGCCGCGGCAGGTGATCGTGGTGGCCGGCGCCCAGGGTGCGCTGGATCTCGCGGCCCGCATGCTGCTGGATCCCGGCGACGCGGCGTGGCTCGAGGAGCCCGGCTACCCGGGCGCCCGCGGCGCGCTGCTGGCCGCCGGCGCGCGACCGGTGCCGGTGCCCGTGGGCCCCGAGGGCCTGGATGCGGCCGATGGGGATGCCCTCGAGCCCGGCGCGCGCATGGTCTACGTCACGCCGTCGTTTCAGTTTCCCCTGGGGGTGACGATGTCCCTGGATCGGAGACTGCGTCTCATCGAGTGGGCCACGCGGGGCGATGCCTGGATCCTGGAGGACGACTACGACAGCGAGTACCGCTTCGCCGGGCGCCCCCTGTCCGCCATGCAGGGGCTGGACGGCGCCGGGCGGGTGGTCTATCTGGGGACGTTCTCCAAGACCATGTTCCCGGCCCTGCGGGTGGGCTACCTGGTGGTACCGGACGGCCTGCAGGAAGCCTTTGCCGTGGCCATCCGCCACACCGGCCACACGGTGTCGCTGCCGCTGCAGGCGGCGCTGGCGGAGTTCATCGAGGACGGCCACTACGCCGCCCACCTGCGCCGCATGCGCACCCTGTACGCGGCCCGCCAGTCGCGCTTCCTGGAGCGTGCTCACGACGCCCTGGGTGCGGGCACCGTCATCGAGGCGCCGGCCGGTGGCATGCAGGTCCCGGCCTGGCTCCCGGACGGCGCCGACGACCGGCGCATTGCCGCTGCCTGCGCCATGCGCGGGCTGGCCGTCTCACCCATGGCCGCGTACTACCTGGGGCCGCCCGCGCGGGCGGGGCTGTACCTGGGCTACGCGGGTGTCCCTGATGCGGACGTGGCGCCGGCGCTCGCTATACTGGCATCGATCATCGGGGGACGGCACGGCGCCTGACCTTCGAGCACTGCCGGTCCGAACAGGGTGACGGCGCCCGTGAAGAGCATGCGACCCGCCCGGGTCCCGGCGCCCTCGCTGGACGAGGATGCGCTGCGGGTCCTCGCCGACGACAACCCGGCCGGCATGGTCGTGCACCGTGCCATGCGGCCCCAGTACGTGAACACGGCCTGGGCCCGCGCCCACGGCTACTCCGTGGGCGAGATCATGGCCATGCCCTCGCTGCTGCCCTGCTTCGCCCCGGAGGAGCGCCCGCGCCTCGAGCGCTACGCGGCGGTGCGCGCCATGGGCGGCGACGCGCCGCCGCGCTACGTCTACCGGGCGGTGCACCGGGACGGCAGCTCGCTGTGGGTCGACGCGCTGGTGAAGACCGTCACCTGGCAGGGCGCGCCGGCCTATCTGGTGACCGTCGTGCAGGTGGACACCGAGCGCGACAGCCGGCGCATCGAGGCCATCGAGCGGGTGCACCGCGACGTCCACTTCCACGAGGCACTGCTCTCACAGGTGCGCGACCGCATCGCGGTAGTGGACCGGGATTACCGCTACCGCTTCGCCAACCGCGCGGTGCTGGACGCCTACGGCGTGAGCCCCGAGCAGATCATAGGGCGCTGCACCCGCGATTTTCTCGGCGAGGAGCGCTTCAGCCGCGCGCGACCGAACTACGATCGCTGCCTCGCCGGCGAGACCGTCAACTACCAGCACGAGGTCCACCTGCAGGACGGCGGCGTCGACTGGCTGGACGTGTCAATGTACCCGTTCCGCCCCGACGGCGATCGCGTCGAAGGCGCCGTGGTCACCGTGCGCGACATCACCGAGCTGCATCGGGCCCGCGCGGCGCTGGTGGCGAGCGAGGCACGGCTGCGCAGCGTGCTCACGCACACCCCCGCGATGGTGTTCCTGAAGGATTTGAAGGGGCGTTACCAGATGGCGAACCGCCGCTTCGGCGAGTGCTACGGCCTCGCCGAGGAGGCAATCCTGGGGCGCACCGTGAGCGACCTGTTCGACGCCGAGGAGGCCGAGGATTTCCGCGCCCACGACCTGCGCGTGCTGCGCGAGGCGTGCGCCTCCGAGCGCGAGATCCAGGTTCCCGCCGCGGAAGGCCCGCGCGTGTTCAGCGCCACCAAGTTCCCCATCTTCGGCGATGACGGCGAGGTGGTGGGGATCGGCAGCGTGGAGATCGACATCACCGAGCGCAAGCGCGCCGAGCGCGCCCTGGCCGAGAGCGAGCGCCGCCTGTTCACGCTCATGAGCAACCTGCCCGGCATGGCCTACCGCGGGCGCACCACCGCCGCCGGCGTGCGCACCGAGTTCGTGAGCGACGGTTGCCGCGCGCTCACCGGCTACGAGCCCGAGCAGGCCTGCGCAGGCGAGGGCAGCTTCATGCAGCGCATCACCCATGCGGAGGACCTGGAGCGCACCCGCGACATCGTGCTCAAGGCACGCGCGGAGGGCCGCCCGTTCCAGCTCAACTACCGCATCGTCACCGCCGCCGGCGAGGTGCGCTGGGTGTGGGAGCAGGGGCACGCCCTGCCGCTCGCGGACGGCGGCTACGTCACGGAGGGCTTCATCACCGACATCTCCGAGGCCCAGCTCATGTCCGAGCGCCTGAGCCATCAGGCCCGCCACGACCCACTCACCGATCTGCTCAACCGCCGGGCCTTCGAGGAGAAGCTCGAGGACGCCGTGGCGCGGGCGCGAGAGGACCGTGAGGAGAGCGCGCTGCTGTACCTGGATCTCGACCGCTTCAAGGCCGTGAACGACACCTGCGGCCACACCGCCGGCGACGAGCTGCTGCGCCAGATCACCGGGCGCATGCGCGACGCGGTGCGCCGTCAGGACACGCTGGCGCGCCTCGGCGGCGACGAGTTCGCCCTGCTCATGGAGGGCTGCACCGTGCGCCAGGCGCGGCGCGTGGCCGACGGGCTGCTGCGGGCGGTGCAGGCGTTCCGCTTCCACTGGCAGGATCAGACCTTCACCGTGGGCGCGAGCATCGGGCTGGTGCCCATCAGCGTGACCACCGTGGACGCGGGAGAGGTGCTGGTGGCCGCGGACAACGCCTGCTACGTGGCCAAGGACAGCGGGCGCGACCGCGTCCACGTCTACCGCCAGGGCGACCGCGACGTGCGCCGGCTGTCCGGGCAGTCCGTGTGGCTCACCCGCATCCAGGACGCGCTCGAGCACGATCGCCTGGTGCTGCACGCCCAGGCCATCGCGCCCCTGACCGCGCGCGGCAGCGGCGCCCCGCACTACGAGGTGCTGCTGCGCATGCGCGGCGACACCGGCGCCCTGGTGCCGCCGGGCAGCTTCCTGCCGGTGGCCGAGCGCTACGGACTGTCGGTGCGCATCGACCGCTGGGTGGTGGCGCAGACGGTCAAGCGCCTAGCGGACGGCGACCCGATGGTGGGCCTGAGCGTGAACCTGTCGTCGCGCTCGCTCACCGACGCGGCCTTCCTGCGCTTCGTCCAGGCGGAGCTCACGCGCAAGGGGCTGGACGCGGACCGGCTGTGCTTCGAGATCACCGAGACCGCCGCCATTGCCAACCTGACCGCGGCGACCAACTTCATCAGCACCCTGCGCAAGCGGGGCTGCCGCTTTTCCCTGGACGACTTCGGCAGCGGGCTGTCCTCCTTCGGATATCTGAAGACGCTGCCGGTGGACTACCTCAAGATCGACGGCCTGTTCGTGCGCGACATCGTCTCCAACCCCATCGATCTGGCCATGGTGCGCTCCATCCACGACATCGCGAAGGTGATGGGCAAGCAGACCATCGCCGAGTTCGTGGAGAACGACGCCATCCGCGAGCAGCTGCGGGAGATCGGGGTGGACTTCGCCCAGGGCTACGGCATCGAGCGCCCGCGTCCCCTGGAGGACGTGCTGTGATCGCCGGCCCGGCGGCTGTGTTCCGCCGGCGGGCTGCTACAATTCCTGCCTTTTTCCGGACCGGATCATCGACATGCCCGCCCTGACCCTGCCCGACGGCTCGGTGCGCGAGTTCGACGCGCCCGTCACCGGCCTAGCGCTGGCCGAGAGCATCGGCAAGAAGCTCGCCCGTGACGCGGTCGCCGTGCGCGTCGACGGCGAGCTGCGGGACCTGACCCGTCCCATCGAGGACGACGCCCGGGTCGCCATCGTGACCCGCGACAGCGAAGAGGGCCTGGATCTCCTGCGCCACGATGCAGCCCACGTCATGGCGCAGGCGGTGAAGGAGATCTGGCCGCAGACCCAGGTCACCATCGGGCCGTCGATCCAGGACGGCTTCTACTACGACTTCGCGCGCGAGGAGCGCTTCACGCCCGAGGACCTGGAGGTCATCGAGCAGCGCATGCGCGAGATCGTGGATCGCGACCTGCCCGTCGCGCGCGAGGTGTGGCAGCGCGACGAGGCGGTGGCCTTCTTCAAGGACTGGGGCGAGCACTACAAGGCCGAGCTCATCGCGGCCATCCCCGACGGCGAGCCCATCACCATCTACCGCCAGGGCGAATGGCTGGATCTGTGCCGCGGGCCGCACCTGCCCTCCACCGGGCGCCTCGGCAAGGCCTTCAAGCTCATGAAGCTCGCCGGCGCCTACTGGCGCGGCGACTCTCGCAACGAGATGCTCCAGCGCATCTACGGTACCGCCTGGGCCGACGAGAAGCAGCTCAAGGCCTACCTGCACCGCCTGGAGGAGGCGGAGAAGCGCGACCACCGCCGCCTCGGGCGGCAGATGAACCTGTTCCACCTGCAGGAGGAAGCCCCCGGCGCGGTGTTCTGGCATCCCAAGGGCTGGACCTTCTTCCGCCAGCTCGAGTGCTACATGCGCGACGCGCAAGGAGCGCTCGGCTACGTGGAGGTGAACACGCCCCAGGTGATGGATCGCGGCCTGTGGGAGGCGTCCGGGCACTGGGAGACCTTCCACGAGAACATGTTCACGACCGAGACCGAGGACGGGAAGGTCTATGCACTGAAGCCCATGAACTGCCCGGGTCACGTGCAGATCTTCAAGCAGGGCATCAAGAGCTACCGCGACCTGCCCATCCGCATCGCCGAGTTCGGCAAGGTGCACCGCTATGAGCCGTCCGGCGCGCTGCACGGGCTGATGCGCGTGCGCGCCTTCTGCCAGGACGACGCGCACATCTTCTGCACGCCGGATCAGATCATGTCCGAGACGAAGATGGTGTGCGACTTCATCCTCGGCCTGTACCGGGTGTTCGGCTTCGACGACTGTTTCGTGAAGTACGCGGACCGCCCGGAGAAGCGCGTGGGCTCCGACGAGGTGTGGGATCACGCCGAGGCCGCGCTGCAGGAGGCATGCGTGGCGGCGGGGGTGGAGGCCGCCCTCAACCCCGGCGAGGGCGCGTTCTACGGCCCGAAGCTCGAGTTCGTGCTGCGCGACGCCATCGGCCGCGACTGGCAGTGCGGCACGCTGCAGGTGGACTTCAACCTGCCGGTGCGCCTGGACGCCGAATACGTGGACGAGCACGGCGAGCGCCAGCGTCCGGTGATGCTGCACCAGGCGAACTTCGGCTCGCTGGAGCGCTTCGCAGGGATCCTCATCGAGCACTACGCGGGCAACCTGCCCCTGTGGCTCGCGCCGGTGCAGGCGATGGTGTGCACCATCACCCAGGACGCGGACGAGTACGCCGCGCAGGTGGTGGCGCGCTGCCGGGAGGCGGGCCTTCGCGCCGAGGCGGATCTGCGCAACGAGAGCATCTCCTACAAGGTGCGCCAGCACAGCGTGGAGAAGGTGCCGGTGCTGCTGGTGGTGGGCCAGCGCGAGGCGGACCAGGGCACCGTGGCGGTACGCCGCCTCGGCTCGAAGCGCCAGAACGTCAAGTCCCTGGACGAGGCGCTCGCCGCCCTCACCGGCGAGGTCCACACCCGCGCCACCGGCGCCCCCGACACCTCCGAAGCCGCCGAATAATCAAGAGGGACGCAGTCGCTTGATTTCCGTGAACAAGCAAAGGGGAGGCCGCCGTTCGGTTTCCCTTGCCGGTAACGGAGCGGACGCAATCGCCTGAGCCCGGCCGCCGGGAGCGAGCCGGAAGGCTGGAACCGGATTTCAGAGGATCTCGTGGACGCAAGCACGACACCCCGCACCGGGCTCGCCCTCGGCATCACTGCCATGGCGCTCATCGTCACCGTCGCCAACGTGGCGGTGCAGTACCCCATCAACGAATGGCTGACCTGGGGCGCGTTCACCTACCCGGTGTCGTTCCTGGTCACGGATCTCTGCAACCGCGCCATGGGCGCGCGCAACGCGCGGCGCGTGGTGTACGCGGGCTTCGTGTTCGCAGTGGCGCTGTCGGCGGTGTTCGCAACGCCACGCATCGCCATCGCCTCGGGCACCGCCTTCCTCTTCGCGCAGGTGCTGGACGTGCAGATCTTCGACCGCCTGCGCCGCTCCGAGCGCTGGTGGGCCCCACCGCTGGTGTCGTCCAGCATCGCCTCGGCGCTGGACACGGCACTGTTCTTCTCCATTGCATTTGCCGGCACGCCCGTCCCCTGGGTGACCCTTGCGCTCGGCGATTACCTGGTGAAGCTCGGCCTCGCGCTGTTGATGCTCATCCCCTTCGGAGTGGCGGTGAAACGGCGTCTGGTGCCGACGCTGAGCTGACGCGGGTCGGATCAATCAAGAGGGACGCAGTCGCTTGATTCTCGCAGCTGCGTAGGCAGCAGGCCTGCTGCTTGTAGGTCGGGGGCTCGCGCAGCCCGTGTCGTCTTGTCCCGAGACGACACATGAGCACACTGTGGCCATACTCCAATCGCGGACTCGTGACCATTGCCGCGAACAGCGCGACTCATCGTCCCCGGCTACCCCCACCACGTGGTTCAGCGTGGCCATGACCGCCGTCCCTGCTTCCGCACCCTCGAGGACCGGCGCTTCTATCTGAAGCATCTGGGCCGCGCGATGGTCAAGTTCGGATGCCAGGTGCACGCATACGTGCTCATGACGAATCACGTGCACCTGCTGGTCACGCCTTCAGCCTCGACCGCACTCTCGGAGGCGTTGCGCGCCGTGAATCTCCGGCTCACTCAGCGCATCAATGCACGCGAGGGCCGGACCGGGACGCTATGGGAATCACGCTTCAAGGCAAGCACCATCGAAGCTGACGAGTATCTCCTGGCCTGCCATCGATACATCGAGCTGAACCCGGTCCGTGCGGCCATGGTCGCTCACCCCGCCGAGTATCCATGGTCGAGCTACGCCGCCAATGCAGGACTTCGCGCGGATCCCCTCGTGTCACCGCATCCGCTGTACCAAGCACTGGGCAGCTCCGGGCACGCACGCCAGCGTGCCTATCGCACCCTGTTCTTCGGCATCTCTTCCCGGACGGATGAACGCGATATCCGCACAGCTACCGCGAGCGAGCACCCGCTCGGACACGCCGGCTTCCGCACCCGGCTCGGCGTACTGACCGGCCGTGACCTTTCCCCCCGGCGTCATGGCGGACGCCGGGCAGGC
>JBFHNV010000209.1:0-10862 GCA_041593595.1 Gammaproteobacteria bacterium | reverse complement strand
CCCCCCCCCCCCCCCGCGGCTGGCCGGGCTCGATTCAATCAATCAAATCAAATTCCAAACTGCCCAGGTGGAGGAAACCATGCGAAAGCCATTTACAGCTCTGGCGGCGGGTCTGCTCGCCGCCGCCGTCACGGCGCCGGCGGCGCTGGCAGAGACCTTCGTCACCATCGGAACGGGCGGCCAGACCGGCGTCTACTACGTGGTGGGGCAGTCCATCTGCAGGCTCGTCAATCGTGGCACGAGCGAGCACGGCATCAAGTGCACTGCGCCGTCCACCGGCGGCTCGGTGGCGAACCTCAACGCCATCAAGGCCGGCGAGCAGGACATGGGCGTGGCCCAGTCGGACTGGCAACACCACGCCTACAACGGCACTAGCAAGTTCGAGGATCAGGGCGCGTTCAAGGATCTGCGCGCGGTGTTCTCCGTGCACCCGGAGCCGTTCACCGTCATCGCCCGCACCGACAGCGGCATCAAGACCTTTGACGATCTCAAGGGCAAGCGGGTGAACGTGGGCAATCCCGGCTCCGGCCAGCGCGGCACCATGGAGGTGCTGATGGGGGTCAAGGGCTGGACCATGGACGACTTCAAGCTCGCCTCCGAGCTCAAGTCCGCCGAGCAGGCCCAGGCGCTGTGCGACAACAAGGTGGACGCCATCGTGTTCACCGTCGGCCATCCCAACGGCTCCATCCAGGAGGCCACAACCTCCTGCGACGCCATCGTCGTGCCGGTGACCGGCGCCGAGGTGGACAAGCTCGTCTCGGACAATCCCTTCTACGCCAAGGCCAAGATCCCCGGCGGCATGTACAAGGGCACCGACTCCGACGTGGAGACCTTCGGCGTGAAGGCCACCTTCGTGTCCTCGGCCAAGGTCCCGGAGAAGACCATCCACGAGGTGGTCAAGGCGGTGTTCGACAACTTCGACCGCTTCAAGAAGCTGCACCCGGCCTTCGCCAACCTGGATCCCAAGGACATGATCAAGGCCGGCAACTCGGCGCCGCTGCACGACGGTGCGGCGAAGTACTTCAAGGAGAAAGGCATGCTCTGAGGCCCTTCCGCCGGGGGCGCGTTCCGCGCGCCCCCGGCGCGCGTCACGTCGCCACGTAGGTGGCGCTGGTCGTGTCGGCTGCCGGGGGAAACCATCACTCTGGCGCGATCCGACCGGCACCGGGAGGGGAACGGTGAAAACGACTGCCGCAACGGGACTTATCGCGACGGCGCTCGCCGTTGCCACGCTGCTCGTCGCTCCCGTCCGGCCCGCCGCTGCCGCGGACAAGGTGGTGATCGGGACGGGCAGCGCCAGCGGCGTCTACTACCAGGTCGGACGCGCCATCTGCCGGGTGCTGCGCCAGGGCGCCGAGCCGCTGCCCTGCGAGTCGCTGCAGACGCCGGGCTCAATCTCGAACCTGCAGGAGCTGCGTGCCGGCAACCTCGTGCTGGGCGTGGTCCAGTCGGACTGGCAGTACCACGCGGTCAAGGGCTCCGGCCCATTCCTCGAGGCCGGCGCCGACCAAGGCCTGCGTGCGCTGTTCTCCGTCCACGGGGAGCCGTTCACCGTGGTCGCCCGGGTGGATTCCGGCATCCGCACCTTCGACGACCTGGCGGGCAAGCGGGTGAACATCGGCAACCCGGGTTCCGGCCAGCGCGCCACCATGGAGGTGGTGATGGGGCTCAAGGGCTGGGATCGCAACATCTTCTCCCTCGCCAACGAGCTGCCGGCCTCGCAACAGTCGCTGGCCCTGTGCCACGACCGCGTGCAGGCCATGGTCTACACCGTGGGTCATCCCAACCCGTCGGTCGCCCAGGCGACGGGGCTGTGCGACGCGCGCATCGTGCCGGTGGCCGGTCCGGACATCCAGAAGCTGGTGCAAGAGCGCCCGTACTACGCCATGACCGAGGTGCCGGGGGGGATGTATGCGGCCAACCCGGACCCGGTGGTGACGTTCGGGGTCAAGGCGACCGTGGTCGCGCGGGCGGACCTGGACGAGGACACCGCTTACCGCCTGGTGAGCGCCGTGTTCGACCACCTCGATGCGTTCCGGCGCATGCACCCGGCGTTCGGCGCCCTCGAACCCGCCCGCATGGCCGTGGACGGCCTTTCCGCACCGCTGCACCCGGGCGCGGCGCGCTACTTCCGTGAGAAGGGGCTCGGGCGGTAGCGAGACGCCGCCGTACGCCTTTTCCAGAGACCCAGGGGGGGGGATACCCGGGAAACCGGGCGAACGAAAACATGACCACCGACAACAGCCCCACGAGCAGGCCGGACGACGACAAGCTGCAGAAGATGGTCGCGGACGTCGACACCGGCGGCCGCGCGCCCAGCGGCCTGTCGAGGCGGATCCTGCTCGGCGTCGCGCTCTTCTGGTCCCTGTTCCAGGTCTGGATCGCGTCGCCGCTACCGTTCATGGACTGGCCCGTGGTGGGCAGCTTCGGCGTGTTCAACGACACCGAGGCGCGGTCCATCCACCTGGCGCTGGCCGTGTTCCTCGCCTTCCTGGGCTACCCCGCGCTGAAGCGCTCGCCCCGCGACCGCATCCCGGTGCAGGACTGGGTGCTGGCGGTGGTGGGTGCGTTCTGTGCCGCGTACATCTTCCTGTTCTACCAGCACATCTCCCAGCGCCCCGGCGCGCCCAATGCCATGGACATCTGGGTGGCGTGCATCGGCATGGTGCTGCTGCTGGAGGCCACGCGCCGCGCACTCGGTCCGCCGCTGATGGTGATCGCCATCCTCTTCCTCGTCTACACGTTCGCCGGCCCTTACATGCCGAGCCTGATCGCCCACAAGGGCGCGTCGCTGCCCTCGGTGGTGAACCACCAGTGGATCACGACCGAGGGCGTGTTCGGCATCGCGCTCGGCGTGTCCACCAGCTTCGTGTTCCTGTTCGTCCTGTTCGGCGCGCTGCTGGACAAGGCGGGCGCCGGCAACTATTTCATCAAGGTGGCGTTCTCGCTGCTCGGCCACTATCGGGGCGGACCCGCCAAGGCGGCGGTGGTGTCCTCCGGCCTTACCGGGCTCATCTCGGGCTCGTCCATCGCCAACGTGGTGACCACCGGCACCTTCACCATCCCCATGATGAAGCGCGTGGGCTTCACCTCGGAGATGGCGGGCGCGGTGGAGGTGTCGTCGTCGGTGAACGGCCAGATCATGCCGCCGGTGATGGGGGCGGCGGCCTTCCTCATGGTGGAGTACGTGGGCATCCCCTACGTGGAGGTGATCAAGCACGCCTTCCTGCCCGCCGTGATCTCCTACATCGCGCTCATCTACATCGTGCACCTGGAGGCAGTGAAGGCCGACATGAAGGGCCTGCCGCGCCCCGGGGTGCCCAAGCCCTGGGTGCAGAAGCTCCTGGGCATCCTCGTCGGCTTCATCGGCACCGCCGCCATCGCGGCGGCGGTGTACTACGGCATCGGATGGATGAAGCCCGCCTTCGGCGACGCGGCCACCTGGATCATCGCGTTCCTGGTGGGTGCGGTGTACGTGGGTCTCGTGGGCTACGGCGCGCGCTACCCGGATCTGCCGCTCGACGACCCGAACTCGCCGGTGGTGTCGCTGCCGGAGGTGGGACCCACCGTGAAGACCGGCCTGCACTTCCTGCTGCCGGTGATCGTGCTGGTCTGGTGCCTCATGGTGGAGCAGCTCTCCCCGGGCCTGTCCGCATTCTGGGCCACCGTGCTCATGATGTTCATCCTCGTGACCCAGCGCCCCATCACCGCCCTGTTCCGCGGCGAGGCGGGTGCCCTGGCCACGGAGACGAAGCGCGGCTTCGACGAGCTCGTCGACGGTCTCATCAGCGGCGCACGCAACATGATCGGTATCGGCATCGCCACCGCCACCGCCGGCGTCATCGTGGGGGCCGTCTCCCAGACCGGCGTCGGCCTCGTGCTCGCCGACCTGGTGGAGGTGCTGTCGCTGGGCAACATCATGCTGATGCTGATCCTCACCGCCGTGCTCAGCCTGATTCTCGGCATGGGGCTGCCCACCACCGCCAACTACATCGTGGTGTCGTCGCTGATGGCGCCCGTGGTCGTGACGCTGGGCGAGCAGAGCGGGCTCATCGTGCCGCTCATCGCCGTGCACCTGTTCGTGTTCTACTTCGGCATCATGGCGGACGTGACGCCGCCGGTGGGCCTCGCATCCTTCGCGGCTGCTGCCGTTTCCGGCGGCGACCCCATCCGCACGGGCCTGGTGGCGTTCTTCTACTCCATGCGCACCGCGGCGCTGCCCTTCCTGTTCATCTTCAACACAGATTTGCTGCTGATCAACGTGGACTTCATCCACGGGGTGCTGATCTTCGTGATGTCCACCATCGCCATGCTGATCTTCGCCGCCGCCACCCAGGGCTTCTTCCTCGTGCGCTGCAGGGTCTGGGAGATCGTGGCGCTGCTGCTCATCGCGTTCACGCTGTTCCGGCCGGGATTCTGGATGGACAAGATCGTGACGCCCTACGAGGACGTGGACCCGGCGCGGATCGAGGAGGCGGCGGGCGAGGTACCGCCGGGCGCGGAGCTGCGCCTGCAAGTGGCGGGTACCGACGACGTGGGCAATCCGCGCGAGTTCGTGGCGGTGCTGCCGCTGCCCGAGGGCGAGACCGGCAAGGATCGGATCGCCGCCGCGGGCCTCGAGCTGACCACCATCGACGGCAACGTGGTGGTTGACAACGCGGCATTCGGCAGCGCCGCCGAGAAGGCGGGACTCGCCTTCGACCAGAAGATCCTGAAGGTGCGCCTGCCCACCGACCAGCCTGCCAAGGAATGGCTGTGGCTGCCGGCGCTCGCGCTGTTCGTCCTCATCGCCCTGATGCAGCGCAGGCGCCGCGCGAGCGCCGCCCCGTCACCGGCTGCGGCCTGACGCCGGGAGGAGGTCCCATGTTCAAGAACGTCCTGCTTGCGGTCGACCTGAACCACGACGAGTCCTGGCGCCGCGCCCTGCCGGCGGCGGTGGACATCTGCCGCCAGTACGGCGCGGAGCTGCACGTGCTGACCGCCATCCCGGATCTGCACATGCCCATGATCGCGAGCCACTTCCCCGAAGGGTTCATGGAGAAGCTGATTCGCTCCACGCAGGAGAAGCTGGCCGGGTTCGTCAAGAGCAACGTGCCGTCGGAGGTGGAGAGCACCCACACGGTGGTCTCGGGCGGTGCCATCTACCGTCTGATACTGGAGTACGCCGACGAGCACGACGTGGACCTCATCGTCGTGGAGGCCTACCACCCGGATCTCAAGGACTTCCTGCTGGGCTCCAACGCCGAGAAGGTGGCCCGCCACGCGGGGCAGTCGGTGCTGGTCGTGCGTGAATGACGTCTCCCGCGGGCGCCTGCGAGACAACCGAGCGGACACGTGCCGCACGCAAGCGTATCCGCGGCGTTCCCGCTCCCTCGTGACGGGAGGGCTGTACGGCCTGGGGGACTAGGAGCCTGTCCCGCATTGGCGGCCGCTGCTCCCGCTTCCGCAGCAGGTCGTCCGATGCGGTACGGACTCCCGGGCGGGCAGCGTGGGGGCGAAGCCGGCCACGTCTCGGGTAGCGGTGCGGCGAACGCGTGGCCCCGCCGGGCCGGCTCGCGGCCGGCCCGGCGGGGGAACACGTGACGCAATGCCGGCCGTCACGCCCGGCGGGCGTCGCTCACGGCCGGCGCAGCAGGCGCCGCGTGAGCCGCGTCAAGGTGCGTGCGCGGGCCGCGCGGGCGGCGTCGATGAGCCGGTCCCGGGCGTCCACGTCGGCCAGGCTGATGCGCGTGGCCCGGCTCCCGGTGGCGCGATCCTGCGCGAGTCGTTTCGTGTCCATCTTTTCGTCTCCATCGGCCCTGTGGCCGCAGTGATGTTGCAGTGCAATATGAAGCCTCCGTCTGGCCGGCGCAAACGAGCATTCGTCAGCCCGCCGATCAAGAATGCTGATCGCCACCATGCCCCGGCCCCTGCCTCCGCTGAATGCCCTGCGTGCCTTCGAGGCGGCCGCGCGTCACCTGAGCTTTGCCCGTGCCGCGACGGAGCTGAACGTCACCTCGGCCGCCGTCAGCCACCACGTCAAGACCCTGGAGGACTACCTGGGGGTATCCCTGTTCCACCGAACCGGGCGCGGCCTCAAGCTGACCGAGCCGGCGCGCAAGGCGCTGCCGGACATCCGCGACGGGTTCGACCATCTGGCCCGCGGCACGGCGCGCCTGCGCGGCGGCGCGGGGGCCGAGAGCCTGCCCGTGCGCGTGGCGCCCGGCTTCGCCAGCCGCTGGCTGATCCCGCGTCTGGCACGCTTCGCCGAGCGCCATCCCCACGTGGACGCTCGCATCGATGCGCAGTACGACCTGCCGGACTTCCGCGCCGGCGAGGCACGCCTCGCGGTGCACTTCGGTCCTGGCGAGTATCCGCCGGATCTGCGTGCCGACCGGCTGCTCGGGGTGCGCGTGCTGCCCCTGTGCTCGCCGGGCTACCTGCAACGCGAGGGCATCTCCCTGGAGCAGCCGGCGGACCTGGCCCGCTGCCGCCTGCTGCACGACGACACCCTCGCGCTGGACGCCAGCGTGCCGGACTGGGACGCCTGGCTCGAGGAGGTGGGCGCCGGGGACGTGGACACCTCGCGCGGGGCGCACTTCAGCCACGCGCTGCTGGCCCTGGAGGCGGCGGTGGACGGCCAGGGCGTGGTGCTCACCTACGACCTCATCGCTGGCCCCGACCTGGAGGCCGGCCGCCTGGTGGCCCCGTTCGACTTCAGCCTCCCCGCCCGCTCCGCGTACTACGCGGTCTGCCCGAAGGCGCTCGCCACGGATCCGGCGGTGGCGGCGTTCCGGGACTGGCTGCTGGAGGAGACGCGGGGAGGGGACGGGGCGCCGTGAGGGGCCCGGGCGCACGCCGCCTCGCCGTCACGGCAGTGAACCGGAATTCGACGAAGGGCGCCGCCGCAGAGGCGGCCGGCGCCCGCACACGGGGAGGACCGACATGGCCGAGCTGAGCACGCACGGACGCAAGATATTCGAGGAGATTCAGGCGCTGCTGCACGAGCGCATGCCCGGGGAACGCGGCGAGGCGGTCCAGGAGTTCCTGCGCCAGTACCTGGCGGGGATTTCGGACGACGACATGGGCGAGTTCCGCACCGCGGACCTCTACGGGGCGGCCATGGCGCACTGGAACTTCCTGCGATCGCGCGGGAAGGACGAGGACAAGGTGCGCGTGTACAACCCCCAGCACGACACCCACGGCTGGAAATCGACCCACACCATCGTCGAGGTGGTGTGCGACGACCGGCCGTTCCTGGTGGACTCGGTGCGCATGGCCATGGATCGCCGCAACCTCACCGTGCACCTGCTCATCCATCCGGTGATGCGCATTCGCCGCAATGCCGAGGACGAGGCGCTGCGCGCGCTGGCCCCGGGCGAGGAGGCGGACGACGCGGTGACCGAGTCGGTGATGCACTTCGAGGTGGATCGCCAGGCCGCGGCCGAGGGACTCCGTGAGATCGAGGACGAGGTGCGCAGCGTGCTCGCGGACGTGCGCGCCGCCACCACCGACTGGCGCGAGATGCGCGCGCGGCTGCAGGACGTGCTCAAGGAGCTGCACGATGCGCCCCCGCCACTGCCCCGGGAGATGCTGGAGGAGGGCCGTGCGTTCCTCGAGTGGGTGGACAACAACCACTTCACCTTTCTCGGTTACCAGGAGCTGGATCTGCGCTCGGACGATGGCGACCTGGCGCTGGTGGTCCGGGACGGCAGCGGTCTCGGCGTGCTGCGACACGACGCCGGCGTGTCCACGGCGTTCGCGCAGATGACGCCGGAGATGCGCCGGATCGCGCTCGAGCCGGAGCTGCTGGTGATCACCAAGTCCAACAGCCGCTCCGTCGTCCACCGGCCCAGCCACATGGACTACATCGGCGTGAAGCGCTTCGACGCCGAAGGCAACGCCGTGGGCGAGCGGCGCTTCCTGGGGCTGTACACCTCCGCCGCCTACAACCGCGTGCCGCGGGACATCCCGCTGCTGCGTGAGAAGGTGCGCCGCGTGGTGGAGCGTGCCGGCTATCCGGGCAACAGCCACGCGGCCAAGGCGCTGATCAACATCCTGGACAACTTCCCCCGCGACGAGCTGTTCCACCTCAGCGCCGACGAGATCCACGAGACCGCCCTGGGCATCCTGCACCTGCAGGAGCGCCGGCGCATCCGGCTGTTCATCCACCGCGACCGCTTCGGCCGCTTCTACTCCTGCATCGTCTACGTGCCCCGGGAGCGCTTCAACACCGCCAATCGCCTCGCGATCCAGCAGATCCTGGAGCAGGCGCTGGGCGCGCACGAGTCGGAGTTCAACGTGTACCTCTCGGAGTCCGTGCTGGCGCGGCTGTACTTCCTGGTCCGCGTCCGGCCGGACTCGGCGGCGGAGTTCAGCGTGGCCGACCTCGAGGCACGCCTGCGCCAGGTGACCCGTGCCTGGAACGACGACCTGCACGAGGCACTGCTCGAGCACTTCGGCGAGGCCCGCGGCCAGCGGCTGATGCTGCGCTACGGCGGTGCCTTCCGCGCCGACTACCGGGAGAACTACTCCGCCCGGGTCGCGGTCCTGGACGTGGAGCGCATGGAGTCCCTGGAAGAAGGCGGCCAGTCGCTGGCCATGAGCCTGTACCGCCCGCTGGAGGCGGGCGAGGACGTGCTGAACTTCAAGCTCTTCCACCTGGGCGCACCCGTGTCCCTGTCCGACGCGCTGCCGATGCTCGAGAACATGGGGCTGAAGGTGGAGAACGAGGCCCCCAGCCGGGTCAAGCGCGCGGACGGCTCACGGGTGTGGGTGCATGACTTCGGGCTGCTGTATCCGGACGCCGCGAACGTGGACATGGAGCGGGTGCGGCCCCTGTTCCAGGACGCGTTCGCCCGGATCTTCTTCGGTCACGTGGAGAACGACGGCTTCAACGGCCTGGTCCTTGCCGCGGGCATCGCCTGGCGCGACATCGTGATCCTGCGCGCCTATGCGAAGTACCTGCGCCAGCTCGGGTTCACCTTCAGCCAGAGCTATATGGAGGGGGCGTTGGCGAACAACCCTGCCATCGCGCGGCTGCTGGTGTCGCTGTTCCATGTACGCTTCGACCCGGGCTTCCAGGAGGACCGCAATGCAGCCTCGCAGGCGCGGGTCGGCGAGATCCGGGAGGCCCTGGACGACGTGGCCAACCTGGACGAGGACCGCATCCTTCGCGCCTACGTGGGTCTCATGCAGGCGACGCTGCGGACCAATCACTGGCAGCGCGGCGAGGACGGGGAGTTCAAGTCCTACCTGTCGCTCAAGCTGGATCCGGCGCGCATCGCCGAGATGCCGAAGCCGAAGCCCATGTTCGAGATCTTCGTGTACTCGCCACGGGTGGAGGGCGTGCACCTGCGCGGTGGGCCGGTTGCTCGCGGAGGGCTCCGCTGGTCCGACCGGCGTGAGGACTTCCGTACCGAGGTGCTGGGTCTGGTGAAGGCTCAGCAGGTGAAGAACGCCGTCATCGTGCCGGTGGGATCCAAGGGAGGCTTCTACCCCAAGCACCTCCCACAGGGCGATCGCGAGGCGATGCAGGCCGAAGGCGTCGCCTGCTACAAGACCTTCATCCGCGGCCTGCTGGACGTCACCGACAATCTGGAGGCCGGCGCCGTGGTGCCGCCGGCGGAGGTGGTGCGCCACGATCGAGACGACCCCTACCTGGTGGTGGCCGCCGACAAGGGCACCGCGACCTTCTCGGACATCGCGAACGGCATCGCAGAGGAGTACGGGTTCTGGCTCGGCGACGCCTTCGCCTCCGGCGGGTCGGCGGGCTACGACCACAAGGGGATGGGGATCACCGCCCGCGGCGCCTGGGAGTCGGTGAAGCGCCACTTCCGCGAGCTGGGGCTCGACACCCAGAGCGAGGATTTCACCGTGGTCGGGATCGGCGACATGTCGGGCGACGTGTTCGGCAACGGTATGCTGCTGTCGCGCCACATCAAGCTGGTGGGCGCGTTCAACCACCTGCACGTGTTCGTGGACCCCGCGCCGGATCCGGAGCGCTCCTTCGCGGAGCGCGAGCGCATGTTCAAGCTGCCGCGATCGACCTGGGAGGACTACGACGCGAGCCTCATCTCGGCGGGCGGGGGCGTGTTCTCCCGCAAGCTCAAGTCCATCGGCATCACGCCCCAGATGCGCGAAGCCTTCGGCATCGGCGATGACGTGACCGCGCTCACGCCCACGGAGCTCATTGCCGCCATGCTGCGGGCGCCCGTCGACCTGCTCTGGAACGGCGGCATCGGCACCTACGTCAAGGCAACCGGGGAGCGCCACGAGGACGTGGGCGACCGCGCCAACGACGCGCTGCGCGCCAACGCGTCGCAGCTTCGCTGCCGTGCCATCGGCGAGGGCGGCAACCTGGGGGTCACGCAGCTCGCGCGCATCGAGTTCGCCACCGCCGGCGGCAAGGTCAACACCGATGCCATCGACAACTCCGCCGGCGTGGACTGCTCGGACCATGAGGTCAACATCAAGATCCTCCTCAACGACGTGGTCAACGCCGGCGACATGACCCGCAAGCAGCGCGACGTGCTGCTCGCGGAGATGACCGACGAGGTGGCCGAGCTGGTGCTTCGCGACAACTACCTGCAACCTCAGGCGCTGAGCATGGCGGTGGCCCAGGCGCAGTCCATGTTCGACGTGCACACCCGGCTGATCCGGCGCCTGGAGCGCGACGGCGCCCTGGAGCGGGCCATCGAGTTCCTGCCCGGGGAGGACGAGATCGTGGAGCGCCGCAACGAGGGCCGCGGCCTGACCTCGCCGGAGCTGTGCGTGCTCATGGCCTACGTCAAGATCGAGCTGTTCAAGGACCTGACGAAGGCGGGCCTCGCGGCGGACGCGTTCCTGGACGGGGCGCTGGTGGACTACTTCCCGCGCCCGCT
>JBFHNV010000208.1:0-10874 GCA_041593595.1 Gammaproteobacteria bacterium | reverse complement strand
GTCCCCCCTCACCCCACCCCTCTCCCCCGTGGCCGGGGCGAGAGGAGGAAAAATCGCGGCGGAGAGGGGGTTGGTTGTCGGGGGGGTGAGGGCGTCGTCTTTTGAAATAGAGGGGTTGTGGCCCCATCTAAGGGGCACGATGAACACCGAGACGTTCCGGGAGCACCGGGTTCTGAACGTGCTGCAGACGGTGGCGCTGCTGGGGGGCATGGCGGGCCTGCTGGCGGCGCTGGGGTGGCTGCTGTGGGGCGGCGAGGGGATCGTGTGGGCGCTCCTCGGGGCGGCGCTGCTGCTGGTGTTCAGCCCGGGGCTGTCACCGGCGTTCACCCTGCGGCTGTACGGAGCGCGACGGCTCGAGCCCTGGGAGGCGCCGGAGCTGCACCGCATCGTGGAGGCGCTCTCGGCGCGGGCGGGGCTCGCACGGGCGCCGGCGCTGCACTACGTGCCGAGCCAGGTGATGAACGCCTTCGCCCTGGGCACGCGGGAATCCGCCGCGGTGGCGGTGAGCGACGGACTGCTGCGCACCATGACGCGGCGCGAGCTCGCCGGCGTGCTGGCCCACGAGCTGACCCACGTGCGCTACAACGACACCTGGGTGATGGGGGTCGCGGACCTGTTCAGCCGGGTGACGGGGCTGCTCTCCGGCCTCGGGCAGATCCTGCTGCTCCTGAACCTGCCGCTCATGCTGCTCTACGGGGAGGCCGTCAACTGGCTCGCGGTGCTGCTGCTCATCTTCGCGCCGACGCTCAGCGCGCTGATGCAGCTCGCCCTGTCGCGCACCCGGGAGTACGACGCGGACCTGGGGGCGGCGGAGCTCACCGGGGATCCGCGGGGGCTGGCCTCGGCGCTTCAGAAGATGGAGCGCATGCAGGGCGGGTTCCTGGAGCGGATCCTGTTCCCGGGCCGGCGCCTGCCGGAGCCGTCGCTGCTGCGCACCCATCCGCCCACCGAGGAGCGGGTGCGGCGGCTGCTGGCGCTGGCGCCGCGGCGGGAGCCTGCGGTGGCGTTCGCGGCGGAGCCTGCGGTGGTGCCGGTGCGGGTGCCGCGGGTGGTGCGGCGGCCACGGCGGCATTGGGGCGGGGCCTGGTATTGATCATCAGGGCTTCGGTGGGGTTCTCGTGTTCGGGTCGGGTCCCGGGGTTCGGGTGGCCCCCCTCACCCCGGCCCTTCCTCCCGGTTCCGGGGGGAGAGGGAGAGCGACACGGAAGACGCCCGCGCGCAGTTCGAGCGGGTCTCGAAATTCGAGCTGGTCTGACCCCCTTGAAATCCGGAGGGGCGGACCTACCTAGGAGGCACCGGCCGCAAGGCCTGGACGAACTCGAATCTCGGAGGTGCGAAATGAACATGATCAGCTACGAGCCCTGGGGCGCGCTGCGCACGCTGCGTGACGACATGAACCGGATGCTCGCCGGCAACCTGAACGGCGACGAGTCCAGCGTCGTGACCAGCCGCTGGGCGCCCGCGGTGGACATCAAGGAGGAGTCCGATCGCTTCGTGATCCATGCGGACGTGCCGGGCGTCGACCCGAAGGACATCGAGGTCACCCTGGACAACGGCACCCTCACCATCCGCGGCGAGCGCAAGCTCGAGACCAAGGACGAGGACGAGAGCCGGAACTTCCGTCGGGTCGAGCGTCTGTACGGGACGTTCTACCGCCGCTTCAGCCTGCCGGATACCGCCGACCCGGAGAAGGTCAAGGCCACCGGCAAGCACGGCGTGCTCGAGGTCGTGATCCCGAAGCAGGCTGCGGTGCAGCCGAAGCGGATCAAGGTCGCGGCCTGATCTGACGACCAGGTGCGGGGGCGGCGCGCCCGCCCCTCGCCATTACGACGTTCCGCCCTCCACGCAGGGCGGGTGTGTCGCCCCGCATCGCCGGGGGGAGCTATGGCTCCTCCCGGCGTTCTTGTTCTTGGTGTTCCCCCCCTTCACCCTGACCTCTCCCCCCGGTGGGCCAAGAGGGTGCTCTTGGTGAACCGGGTGAATGAATCGCGCATGTCGGGGCTGGCCCTGAGCATCCAGGCGCCGATGGCGAGGGTGAGGAGGCCGGTGACGGCGAACACGCCGACGACGCCGGCGCCGGCGGCCAGCAGGGCGATGGTGATCACCGCCGAGAGCACCATGAACAGGGCATTCAGCACGTTCACGGCGGCGATGACGCGGGCGCGGCGCTCCGGCGGGCTGTGGGCCTGCACGTAGGCGAACAGCGGCACCACGTAGATGCCGCCGAACAGGGACAGGCCGATGAGCGCCGCCAGCGACGGCCAGTTGCCGGCGAGGGCAGCGACCTGGCCGACGGTGAGGCCGGCGGCCGCCGGCACCGGCGGGGGCAGCAGTATGGGCACCAGCGCGAACACCGCGATGCCCAGCGCGCCGATGGGCGCCACCGCCAGCGAGACGCGCCCGCGGGTGAGCTTGGTCGCGGCCCAGGCGCCGAGGGCGATGCCCACGGTGAACGCGGACAGCAGCAGGGTCACCACCGACGGGCCGCCGCCCAGGTGGTCGCAGGCGAATCCCGGGAACAGCTGCAGGAACGTCGCCCCCACGTACCAGAACCAGGAGATGCCGATGACCGCCACCAGCAGGTCGCGGTTCTCCGCGGCCATCGTCATCACGCGCCAGGTCTGGCGGACAGCGTTGGGATCGATCTCGAGCTCCGGCTCCGCGGCGGGCGCATCGGGGATGTGGCGGCTCGCGAGCCAGCCGGCCACGGCGATGAGCACGATGGTGGCGGCGGTAGCGGGGATCCCGGTACCCGGCGTCGCGATGAGCACACCGCCCAGGATGGTGCCGCCGAGGATGGCCACGAAGGTGGACCCCTGGATGAGGGCGTTCGCACCCATCAGGTGATCCTCGTCCAGATGCTGCGGCAGGATGCCGTACTTGAGCGGGCCGAACAGCGCCGACTGTGCGCCCATCAGGAACAGCACCGCCATCAGCACCTCGACGCTCCCGAGAAAGAAGCCGGCGGCGCCGAGAATCATGATCCCGATCTCGCACACCTTGGTGAAGCGGATCATGCGTGCCTTGTCCAGCTTGTCGGCGAACTGCCCGGCGGTGGCGGAGAACACGAAGAAGGGCAGGATGAACAGGCCCGCGGCCACCGTCACCAGGATCGGGCTGTCGCCGCAGGCGGCCACGTGGAAGGTGATGAGGATCACCAGCGCGTTCTTGAACACGTTGTCGTTGAACGCACCCAGGAACTGGGTGACGAACAGGGGGCCGAAGCGGCGCTGGGCGAGGAGGTGGCGGGTCACTGGGTTGTTTCGCTGGCGAGAGGCTCTGGGTGGGGGGCGCATCCACTACCGTTGCGCCCTGCCCTCGTGATCATCTCGAAGCCCGCGCCTGAGCCGGCGTGCAAGCTTTGCGAGATCGCGCTCGAGCTCCGCCCGGCGCTCCAGCAGCACGTCGCGCACTTGCCGCTTGAGCACCACGCTCGCAAAGGCCCGCAGGTTCTCCCGTATCCGGCGGCGCTCGCGGACGACGGCAAGCGCGGTGGCGGCGGACACGGGCAGGCTCAGCAGGTAGGCCGCGCCCCAGGTGACGCCCAGCTCTGCATACACCCACCAGGCCTGCACGCCCCAGAACAGGGTGATGAAGAACGCGCCCGCGAGCATCTTGGCGGTGTCGTACTGGTCGTGGCCTTCCGACAGCGCACGGGCCACGTGGCGGGTGAGCAGGAAGGGCACGATACCGTTCACCCAGCCCCAGGCCGCCACCGGCAGCGCCAGAAAGACCACGGCCAGCGTGCGCAGCAGGAACAGGATCACCACCGTGGGGGTGACGCGTACCGTCAGGTACGCATCGCGCACGCCGAAGTCTCGGCACAGATCCTGGAACTCGGCGAGCTTTGCCTGCAGATCCTCCACCACCTCCGGGTGGCCTTCGCGCAGGCGGCGCTCCATCTCGAGCAGTCGCCGCAACGCGCGAAAGCGCTGGCCCAGGGTCGCGCGGCGGTAGCGCCCGCGGCGCAGCGCCACGAAGCGCTCCACCTGGCGCATGAAGTCCAGGGTCTCCCAGGTGTCGGTGTTCAAGGTCACGTCGCGGGCGGCGGCCTCGAGCGTCGCGGTCAGTGCGCGCACGTCTTCCTCCCGCTCCGAATCCATTTCCACCGGCACCGGGACGGGGGCGCCGAACTGCACCAGCACGCTGCCGCGGAAGCGGCCCTTGCGGGTGTAGGTGAGGCCGACGGGGATCAGCGCCGGCTCCGTGCCACGGGCTCGGCCGCCGAGGGCGAGGCGCGCGGCGCCGGTCTTGAAGGGATGGAGCTGCGGGTCCGAATGGCTCTGACCCTCCGGGAAGATGAGCAGGGCGGCGCCGCGCGCGAACAGCTCGAAGCAGCGCTCGAAGACGGCGTCGTTGCGGCGGGGATCGGTCGCATCGGCGCGGGCCCGGTGCACCGGCACCGCGCCCTGCCACAGCAGCAGGCGGTGCAGCACGGGCACGCGGAACAGGCCGCTGCGGGCCATGGGGCGGAGCAGGCCCGGGAACACGGCGGCGAGAATCATCGCGTCGGCGAGGGCGTTGGCGTGGTTCGCGAACAGCAGCAGCGGGCCGCGCTCCGGCAGGTGCTCGAGGCCATCCACCTCGACGCGGTCGTAGAACACGCCGGTGAACAGCGCCGCGACGCGCGCGAGCTGGCGCTGGGTGTGGCCGGGCGGGTCGCTCGTGCGGCGCATGGGGGGATGATACGTGGGGTGGCTGGGGGTCGCCGGGTGGATCGGGGGCAGTGGGTTGGGAGGCCGTGGGGTGGGCTCGACTCAGAGTGCGGCATGAGCGGCCGTCGGGGTATGCGCCGTGGCAGGGCGATCGGGGCGCGCGGTGTCCCGGCGAGCGGGATCGTGATGGCGACGTGGTTCGGGGGCGGAAGTACGTACGTCCCCGTGCTAGTTGCAGCGCAGGGAGTTCGCCTCGCGCGTGCACGTCAGCAGCGGACCGGTGCTGTCGAAGGTCGGCGTGGCCACCGCCTCCTCGTCGTTGTGGTGTATTCGCCAGCGGGCCTCGGTGCTGGCGTAGCGACCGGTGTAGCCGTCGGTGTCCAGCGCGGGCAGCGACACCTCCAGCAGGAACTCGCCGGTGTCCCGGCGCACGGTCAGCGACTTCAGGTACGGTCCGCCGAGGCCTTCGAGATCCGCGGGCGACACGGTGCCGCCGCCGGCCACGGCGCGCGTGGTGCGTGCGGCAACGGTTTCCGCAAGGGCGTCGATGTTCGCCCGGTGGGCCTGGTGGGTGAGCCGCTCCAGCCAGCCGGCGGCGATGAAGGGCACGACGAGCGCCAGCACCCACTTGGCCGCGCCCAGGGCGCGACGCGTGCGCTCGGCCGGCAGGGTGCGCTGGACCAGCGCGAAGCCCCGGTGCACCACCACGAAGGCGGCGGTGAGGTTGAGCAGGAACGCGCCGGCGCGCATGCCGTGGCTCACCTGGTGGCTGAGCGCGTCGCCCGTCTCCCGGGCCAGCACGAAGGCGCACACGCCCACCAGGACGGCGTCGGTGATGAGGCGCAGGCGGGCGAGCCGGCGCAGGCGTTCGGGATCGGGCGCGGGCGCGGGCGGCTGGGACTGCGGAGGATCGGGCGCGGGCGGGTCGTGAGGGGTCATGCTCGATACCGCGGGCACGGGACGGACACGCCTGGGACCCGTCCAACATCATGCGCTGTCCCGCGCCGCGTTTCGCCGCCCCCGAGGAACGCGTGGGTGGTGGTCATCATCGGCAGCGCAGGGCCTCGCCGCCGGTGCAGGTGACGATCTCGCCCGCCGGCGCGAGCGGTGGCGGCTCGTCGGCCGGCAGATCGTTGTGCCACACGCGAAGGCGCCCGTCGGCGGTGGAGTACGCCGCGGTGTAGCCGTCGATGTCCACCGCCGGCAGGGTGGCGTGGAGCAGGAACGCACCCGTCGTGGCATCCACCTGCAGTCCGCGCACGAAGGGCGCGTGGAGGCCGTCCAGGTCGGCGGGCTTCAGCGGCCCGCCGCGGGCCAGCGCCGCGTCGATACGGGTCTTCACCTCCTCCACGGCGCGTGCGACGCGGGCCACGTTGGCCTGGTGCGCCGCGCGCTCGATGACGCCGCCGGCCATCAGCGGCACGCTGATGGCCAGCGCCCACTTCACCGCGCCCATGGCCCGGCGCGCGCCTGGGCGCGCCATGCGCCGCTGCAGCAGCGCCATCGCGCGGTGCACGATGACGAACATGGCCACCAGGTTGAGCGTGGCGCTGCCCACGCGCGTGCCCGCCCCGCCCTGCATGCGCGCGACGCTCACCAGGTCAGTGACCAGCACCGCGGCGAGGGTCAGCACCACCAGCAGCTCCACCGTGCGCGCAATGCGCACGGCGGTGGGCCATGGCGCCGCGCCGGGTTCGCCGTTCACGTGCTGCGCGGCCCGAGCGCGATCACGCGCCACAACCGTGGCCGATGGGAGTCGGCTTGCGGGCGAGCGGGCACCCGCAAGAACGCTCCGCCCGGGCGCGAGCTCCTCCAGCGAGAGGACCGGGTGTCCGCAAGGTCGAGATTCAAGCGGGTCCGTCCCCCTTGATTAATCCTTCGAGAGACAGGCGATCGCAGCAACGGCGCGTCCGCAAGCGGGCATGCACGGAAATCAAGCGCCTGCGTCCCTCTTGATTAGTGTGGCGAGGGTGGTGGTGATGAGGTCCAGATGATGGGGCTCGGAGAGGCGGTGGGGGCCATCCTTGACGAGGGTGACGTGCACGTCGTCGGACTCCAGCCGGTCGCACAGGCGCAGCGAGATCTCCCAGGGGACGTCCTTGTCGTCGAGTCCGTGGATCAGGCGCACGGGGCACTCGATGGGGATGATCTCGCCGAGCTGCAGGTGGGCACGGCCGTCTTCCAGCATGCGCAGCGTGAACACGTTGGGGCCCTGGTCGTACCCCGACGTGCGCTCCAGGCGGCCGTCGCGGTTGAGCTGCGCGCGCTGGGCGGCGTCCAGCTGGTCGTGGACCAGCTCCTCGGTGAAGTCCGGGGCGCTGGCAATCCCCATCATGGCCACCACCCGGTCCACGAGGCGACGCGCCACGATGAGCATGATCCAGCCGCCCATGCTGGAGCCCACCAGCAGCAGCGGGCCCTCGGTCACCGCCTCGATGACGGCGAAGGCGTCCTGCGACCACACGCCCACGCTGCCGTCCTCGAACAGCCCCGAGGACTCGCCGTGACCCTGGTAGTCCAGGCGCAGAAAAGCCTGGCCGGTCTCGCGGCACCAGCGTTCCAGGTGCAGCGCCTTGGTGCCGCCCATGTGGGAGGCAAAGCCCGGCAGGAACACCACCGTGGGCGCGCGTCCCGGCGTCAGGTGATACGCCAGGCGGGCGCCGTCCGGCGTGTGGACGTACTTCGGCTGCGGGTCGTCCATACGGCAGGGCCTTCTCGGGTGCTACGCTCGTCAGTGGCCGTGAAGGGTACTTCCTGGACGGCGCGGCCGTGTGATCCACGTCAGCGGCCGAGCGGCACCGTCTGCAGTGCGGGATCCATGGCGCAGCGCGAGCATACCGAGACCGTCCGTCAACGTCTGTTGGCCGCGCTGCGCGGGGACGGGCCTGCCGGAGCCGCGACGCTCGCCGCGCTGCTGGATCCGGCCGGCCCGGAAGGCGTGGCGCCGCTGCTGCGGGAGCGTCTCCTCGAGTTGCTGCCCGCGAACTCGGCGCAGGCGCGCACGCTGCGGGATCTCGCGCTCCGCGAGGCGGCCCTCGAGCTTCGCCGCAACATGCAGGTGCGGGTGGTGCTTGACGCGCTGGCGGCCGCCGGCGTGCCGGCGCTCGTGTTCAAGGGCACGGCGCTGGCCCACAGCCACTACCCGCGCCCGGAGCTCAGGCCGAGGGACGACACGGATCTGCTGGTGGACCCGCGCCACCTGGAGGCGGCGGCGGGGGTGCTGCACGCTCTCGGCTTCGAGCCGGTGCCCGGCGTGGAGGGCGCGCTGATCATGCGCCAGCGCCTGTACCGGCGCCGGGACGGCGACGGCGTGCTGCACAACGTGGATCTGCACTGGGCGGTGAGCAACAGCGCCCGGGCGGCGGCCCTCGCTCCCCGCGCCCTGCTGGCCCGTGCGCGACCCCTGCCGGCGCTGGGCGCGCATGCAGCTGCGCCTTGCGACGTGGACGCGCTGCTGCTCGCGTGCCTGCACCTGGACGCGCATCACGCCGGGGACGTGCGCCTGATGTGGCTCGAGGACGTGCACCTGCTCGTGGCGGACATGGATCTGTGCGCCCGCGTGGGCGCCGCGGACCGGGCCGCGATGACGGGCCTCGCCGGCGCCTGTGCCTGGGTGCTGGCCGCCGCCCGCGACACCCTGGGCACGCCTCTCGACGGCTTCCAGATCCTGGCGGAGGCCGGGCCCGTGCGGGCCCCCTCCCCTCATCGTGCCGCCGGCTGGCTGCGTGATCTGGAAGCGCTGCCGGACACCCGCACGCGGGCCGCTTGGCTCGTGCAGCATGCGTTCCCGCCGGCGGCGTTCATGCGCAGCGGCGGTCGCGACGACACGCCTCTGTGGCGGCTGTACCTGGCGCGGGCGTTGCGCGGGCTCGCACACCTGTCGCGGCGCTGAGGGGAAGGCAAGCAATCCGGCTTTGATTTTGTCATCCCGGTCGTGGAAGCTAGCGCGCTTTTGATGCATCCACACGGGAGGGCGCGGGAGACATGGCGAGGAAGAAGGGCAAGCAGCGCAAGGGCAGAAACGGCACCGGCAAGGGACCGTCGCTCGCTGAGAAGGCCGATCGCCACGTGCTGTACCAGGAGTCGGTGCAGTGCGTGGAGGCCGAGATCGACTTCGTGGACGAAACCTTCGAGAGGCTGCGGGGCCGCAAGGCCGCGAGTCTGCGGGAGGACTTCTGCGGCACCGCCAACACTTCCTGCGAGTGGGTGCGCCGCCGCCCCGGCAACCGTGCCCTGGCCGTGGATCTGGACGCGGACGTGCTGGCCTGGGGCGAGTCCAACAACCGCGCGAGGCTGGGCGACGCCGCGGCGCGGCTGACGCTGCGCAACGACAACGTGCTCGAGGTGCGCCACGACCCGGTGGACACGGTGCTGGCCATGAACTTCAGCTACTGGACGTTCAAGCAGCGCCCCACCATGCGCCGCTATTTCCGCGGCGTGCGCGACGCGCTGGTGGACGACGGCGTGTTCTTCCTCGACTGCTACGGCGGCTACGACGCCTTCCGCGAGATGACCGAGCGCACCAAGAACGACGGCTTCACATACGTGTGGGACCAGGCCGCGTTCAACCCCGTGAGCGGCGACATGACCTGCTACATCCACTTTCACTTCCCCGACGGCTCGAAGCTGCGCAACGCCTTCAGCTACGAGTGGCGGCTGTGGACCCTGCCGGAGATCCGCGAGATCCTCGACGAGGCGGGATTCTCACGGGTGAGCGCCTGGTGGCAGGGCTGGGACGAGGACGAGAAGGACGGAGATGGCGAGTTCCAGGAAGTGGTCACCGCCGACGCCGACGCCGCCTGGGTCAGCTACATCGTCGCCGAGAAATAGTCCGCGCTGCCCCGGAGCCGGACCGCGGCTCGCAGTCCGGGACCGCTGTGAGTCGCCAACTCATTGATTTTAATGGGGTCATCGCCCTGCCGCTCGGGCCCGGCCGGCGCGGGTGAAAGCCCGGGTGGTGGCACCTTAGAATCGGTGCCGGTGCCACCGGCCACGACGGCCGGGGAAGAACACGAACGGAGGCGGCCGCACCGCGGCCCGCCGGGAAAGCACGCCGAGGAGTCGAGTCATGTCCGAGATCAAGACCTACCCGGTGAAGGACACCTTCGCCGACACGGCCCATATCGACCGGGTCAAATACGACGAGATGTACCAGCGATCCATCGACGACCCGGACGGCTTCTGGGCCGAGCAGGCGGAGCAGTTCATCACGTGGCACAAGAAGTGGGACAAGGTCTGCGAGTGGGATTTCAAGAAGGCCGACATCAAGTGGTTCGAGGGCGCCGAGCTCAACGTCGCGTACAACTGCCTCGATCGGCACCTGGAGTCGCGCGGCAGCCAGGTGGCCATCATCTGGGAGGGTGACGATCCGAAGGAGGACAAGAAGTTCACCTACAAGCAGGTGCACGAGCAGGTGTGCCGGCTGGCCAACGTGCTCAAGAGCCGGGGTGTGAAGAAGGGCGACCGGGTGTCCATCTACATGCCCATGGTGCCGGAGGCGGCCTTCGCCATGCTGGCCTGCGCGCGCATCGGCGCCATCCACTCGGTGGTGTTCGGCGGCTTCTCCCCGGACTCGCTGCGCGACCGCATCCTCGACTCGGACTGCCAGGTGGTGATCACCGCCGACGAGGGCCTGCGCGGCAAGCGCACCGTGCCGCTCAAGGCCAACACCGACCAGGCCTGCCAGGAGTGCCCGAACGTGCACACGGTGCTGGTGCTCAAGCGCACCGGTGGCAAGATCGAGTGGAAGAAGGACCGCGACGTCTGGTACCACGAGGCCATGGCCGAGGCGTCGCCCGAGTGCGAGCCCGAGTGGATGGACGCCGAGGATCCGCTGTTCATCCTCTACACCTCTGGCTCCACCGGCAAGCCCAAGGGCGTGCTGCACACCACCGGCGGCTACCTGCTGTGGACCGCCATGACCCACAAGTTCGTGTTCGACTACAAGGACGGGGACGTCTTCTGGTGCACCGCCGACGTGGGCTGGGTCACCGGCCACTCCTACATCGTCTACGGGCCGCTCGCGAACGGCGCCATCACCCTGGTGTTCGAGGGTGTGCCCACCTACCCGGACGGTGGCCGCTTCTGGCAGGTGGTGGACAAGCACAAGGTCAACATCTTCTACACCGCCCCCACCGCCATCCGCGCGCTCATGGGTCAGGGCGACGATCTGGTGAAGAAGTCCTCGCGCAAGTCGCTCAAGCTGCTGGGCACCGTGGG
>JBFHNV010000207.1:0-10934 GCA_041593595.1 Gammaproteobacteria bacterium | reverse complement strand
TCGTCGCGAATGTCCTCGATGAGCTCCTCGCGCAACGGCGGAGAGACCGGATCCGGGCCGAGCCAGAGCCGCAGCATGCCGCGCACCAAACCGTAGCCTGTCGCGACCGCGAACTCGTCACGATTGACCGTGATGGTGGAGTTGCCGGATTCATCGTGCACGAACCACAGGACGTCGCCTCGCTCGAGCCGGGCGAACTCCTGCATGAGGCCGGCGCTCAGCACGCCGGAGAGATGATCGCGGAACACCGCGGCCCATTCCTCGGGCGGCTCTTCCGGGAGCCGATCGGTCAGGATCTCGATGCGCACGGCGACATCGGCGGGGTGCTTCAGCAGACTGCGCAGCGCCACATCGTCAGGGAAGTACACGCCGATTCGGTAGACGTCCACCCAGAGGTATTCACGTACGGCACGACCTTGTAGCGGAAGTGGGGTGCTATCGGCGGTGACGTGCGCGGGGGTCTTCTTGACGATGTCGGCGACGGCGGCGTTCCATGCACCGAGGAGTGCAAGGCACGAAAGGCAGGCAACCCTACGCATCGTCATGGATCTCCGGGCCCCAGGAGCGCCACGAGGCACTGCCACAGGTGCGAAGGCTGGGATCTCCCATCTGGTTGCCCCACTTCCGGGCGGTCTCGCGCTTCGGATCACCCCCCGGCCGCTCGCGCGCCACTGACCGCGAGCGCCTGCTCGTCCGACGCCTCGCCCGCTCGAGCCCGGGCGCGAGCCTGCGCCTTCCAGCGTGGCTCGGGCGCACCGTCTCCCGGCGAGGGCCAGCCCTCGCGCTGCGCGTCCCGGTCGCCATCGTGCGCCTCGGTCTGATCGTGAAAGAGGTGCACCTGGGTTTCGAACGGCATGTCGATGTGCTCTCTGTCGAGGGCGTCCCGGATCGCGGTGATCACTGCCGCACGCACGTGCACGATGTTGGCACGCCGAACGTCGGTCCACCAGCGAACCCGCAGCGTGATCCAGCTCGCGGCCAGATCCCACGCGAGCACCTCGGGTGCGGGGTCGGTTTCGATGTCTGTGATATCGGCCAGGGCGTCGAGAATCGCGGTGCGCGCCTTCTCGATGTCGTCCCCGTAGCCGATGCCGACGTCATACTGGCTGCGGCGCGTGTCGTACGCCGTCTTGACCAGCACCGCGTTCGTGTAGATGTCGCTGTTCGGGATCACCACGCGTTGCCCGTCGTAGGTCCGGATGATCGTCGCCCGCGACTCGATCCTCTCCACCGTGCCCTGGAAGCCACTCACCTCGATCTGGTCACCGATCTCGAATGGCTGGCGCATCAGGATCAACAGCCCCGCGAGCCAGTTCTGCAGGATGTCCTTGAACGCGAAGCCGATGGCCACGGAGCTCACCCCGAGTCCGGCGATGAGGTCGCCTGCCTTGAGCGTCGGCACGACGATCGTGGCGGCCATCAGAATACCGAGGAGCAGCACGCCCCACTTGACGAAGCCGCCCAGCACCTCGCCCAGATTGTCGCGCTCGCGTCGCGCCGCCCAGCGGCCAATCAACCGAGCGGCCAGGCTGGCGAGCCCCCAGAAGAGCAGCGCGACCAGGATCGCCGTCACGATGTTGGGCAGCAGCCGGACCGCTCCGTCGAGCCAGCTGTCCAGCCGCTCGAGGGCGAGCGTGGGGTTCAGGTCCAGCTGGCGGGGCTGGTCCCCGGGGACGTGATTCGCCATGGCTCTCTCCCAGCAGGTGGTGCAGGCACCCGGAAGCAAGCAACATTCGTACCAGGTCGGGACGCGACCCGCTGCCCTCCTCAACGGGCTCGAACGGCGGTGCGACGCGCCGGGCGGGGCAAGAACTTCACACGCAGAGGAACTCCTACACCGGACAGGCAGCGTCGATGACAGGTCCGGCCCCGGATGCTAGTTTCGCGACTCCGTCATCGCGTGAGGCCCGAACCCGCCTGGCCTCGACGATTCGACCACCTGATGACCAGCGACGCAGTCGACCCGCCCGACCCGATCCTGCGTGCCTCGCGCCTGTCGGCGCTCGCGCGCACGAGGCTGCTGGATTCCGCCCCCGAAGAGTCATTCGACCGGCTCACACGACTGGCCGCGCACACCCTCCGGGCGCCGGTCTCGCTGGTCAGCCTGGTCGATCAGGAAAGACAGTTCTTCAAGAGCGCGTTTGGCCTCCCCGAGCCCTGGGCGTCCCGGCGGGAAACGTCGTTGCTGCTGTCCTTCTGCCAGCACGTGGTCCGTACCGACGAGCCACTGGTCGTGCATGATGCCCGCCGTCATCGACAGCTCGCGGGCCATCGTGCAATTTCGGAGCTGGGCGTCGTTTCATACCTCGGGTTTCCTCTCACCCTCTCCGATGACAACACGATCGGATCGTTCTGCGTCATCGACCGCCGGGCACGACGCTGGAGCCCCGATCAGATCCAGATGCTGCGCGACCTCGGCGGCTCGGTCATGAGCGAGATAGAGCTTCGACTGCAGGTCCGCAATGTCGCCCAGGCAGTTGCCGCTTCAGAGGAGAGTCAGGCGCGACTGCTGCTGCTCCTGGAGTCAACGGGAGAGGGGATCTACGGCGTGGACTCGGAGGGTCGTTGCACGTTTTCCAATCGAGCCACCTGCGAGATGCTCGGTTACTCGCAAGACGAGCTGATTGGCCGAAACATGCACGAGCTCATTCACCACAGCTATCCCGACGGGCACCCCTACCCGGTCGAGGCCTGCCGGGTCTACGAGGCCTTTCGTACCGGCATCAGCACCCACGTCGAAGACGAGGCACTATGGCGCAGGGACGGATCACGCTTCGACGCCGAGTACTGGGCGCACCCGATTCTGCGGGGAGATGCGATCGAGGGCGCGGTCGTCACGTTCCGAGACATCACGAACCGAAAGCGAAACGAGGCGGCACTCGAGAAATACACCCGCCAGCTCGTGGAATCCGATCGCCGCAAGGACGAGTTCCTGGCGGTCCTGGGGCACGAGCTGAGAAACCCGCTCGCAGCGATCAGCGCTACCGCCGAGTTGCTTGCCCTGGGCCTGGAAGGACAGGCCGACGCCCGATGGGCAGGCGAGAGCATATCGGAGCAGGTCCAGGTGCTCACGAAACTGTTGGACGATCTGCTCGACGTGAGCCGAATCACGCAGGGCAAGATCGTGCTCGAGCGGCGGACGGAGTCCGTGGCGGCGCTCGTCGACAGGGCGATATCCACTGCCCGTCCGTTGATCGATGCGAGCAAGCATCGCCTCCAGATCGATGTCCCCGGCGACCTGTATGCCAACGTCGACGTCATGCGGTTGGAGCAGGTGGTGGTCAACCTCCTCACGAATGCCGCGAAGTACACCGAGCCTGGCGGCACGATTCGGGTGCGCGGATGGTCGGACGGTCTCGGTGTGTGGCTGAGTGTGAAAGATGATGGGCGCGGCATCCCCAGCGAGCTGCAGGCTGCGATCTTCGAGCCCTTTCACCAGGCCGGAAGCGGTGAATCCTCCCCGGGCGGCCTTGGCATAGGGCTCACGCTCGTGAAGCGACTCGTCGAGCTGCACGGTGGCACCGTGACGCTGCAAAGCGCGGGAGCGGGCCTCGGCAGCGAGTTCACGATTCACCTCGTCGGGGCGTCGCGCGACAGTCTCGATTCGGACACCGCGCAGGACGACGTTCCCGGCGCCCTGCCGGGCGGCACGGCGGCCCAGGCGTGCCGCGTACTGGTCGTGGATGACAACCGGGAAGCCGCCGATGGCATCGTGCGGCTCCTGAAGCGAGAAGGATTCGAGGCCTTGGCGGTTTACTGCGGACTGGATGCTCTCGAGCGGGTGCGGGCCATGAAGTTCCATGCATTGCTGGTCGACATCGCGCTTCCGGACATCAGCGGTTACGAGATCGCGAAACGACTGCGTGCGGACGAGCATCAGGAGAAGTTGATGCTCGTTGCGCTTTCCGGTTTTGGTCATGCCGAGGCGAGGGCGGCCGCGCGCAAGGCGGGTTTCGATCATCACGTGGCGAAGCCGGCCCGGCTGGACAAGCTGAAACAGTTGCTCATCGCGGGCAGGCCGCACGTCTGAATGACGGGACCAGAGATGCGGCCAATCGTCCCCTTCGTGATCGGTCGACGGCATCCCCAGAGGCGGCCGGCCCGATACGGGCCGGCCTTGTGCGAACATGGATGCGACCCCACCCGGAGGCAACGAAATCTGCTCCGGAAACGTAGCCCGGGATCGATTCGCGCATCCGCCCGAGGGCGGAGACGCGAACCATGGCACGACTCGGATCGCAATCAGACTGGCGGACGTCGGCCGAGCACGAAGAACACGATCGACAGGATCAAGCCGACGACGAAGAGAATCCAGGCGATGTTGACCGACATCCCGGCGATACCACCGAAGCCAAGGACGGCGGCGATCAACGCCACGATCAAGAAAGTGATGGCCCATCCAAACATGCTCCTACCTCCCATGAATTGAGTACCTGTCGACGCCGGGGCCGGCCGGAACTGCCGGGGCGTCCTCAGCCCATGCGAAGCAAACCGCGTGCCAGGTCGGTCGGGGGCCGAAGAGCCCGGAAGGCCGGCCGACGGATGGCTGCCCGGGCGTGCTGGCAGGGGCGACTCTTACAATCCCGTTGCAGATTTCCCTCACGCGGGCGTGGCCGGTGACCGCCGGTGCCGGATCCAGGGGGGCGCGCCGCGGCAGCAGGGCGCGGATCGACGAGGTGGCGCATTCGGGTCCTCCGGTCGTTCCGGGTCTGCCCTGCCGGAGGCGGGCGGCGGGAGTGAAACACCGGTGCGGAAACTGCCGGTCTCGCTACGATGAGACCTGGTACAGACGACCCGGAACGATTCCGCGAGCAGGCACGCCCGCACCGAGCACAGGTCGTTCTGGAGCACCTGGGCAACCATCGCCGTCTCGCTCTCGCTGCTCGTCGCCTGCGCCGGCGTTGGCCGCCTGGCCATCGCCGTGGCCCTGGCCGCCGCGGCGCCGGGCCGTGGACCCGTGCACCGTCTTCACGACCAATCCGTACCGCACGGCCGCCTGCGTCATCCGGCGGTAGAAATTCAGCAGCTCCTGCGCCGGGGTCGTGAGACGTTCGACTCCTGAGATGAAGGCGACGACCGTGCCGAGCTCGGCTTCGCCTCTCATGACGAACCAGCCACCGACCATCAGTATCGCGAGGGGGCCGATCATTCCCATCAAGTGGGTGAGGCCCTT
Source organism: Gammaproteobacteria bacterium (assembly GCA_041593595.1). Classification (GTDB taxonomy): domain Bacteria; phylum Pseudomonadota; class Gammaproteobacteria; order HK1; family HK1; genus JBFHNV01. The sequence goes on along the minus strand of JBFHNV010000207.1, from coordinate 5,761 downwards.
TGCCAGATGCTTCAGAGCGAACATGCAGATGTGGTGGCCGTAGGCCCACTCGATCAGACGCTCTGCGCGCTTGCCACGTCGTGTTGCCGAATCGGGCTCGACGTGCAGCAGGTGGTCGCTCAACCGGCGCACCGCCGAGATCCGCATCCGCAGATGACGGTTGATGCGTGACTGCAGGACCGGAGTCACCAGCAGTGAGGGCAACAGGGCGAGGAAGGCAATGCCGGCCATCAGCGGCTCGAGCCACAACATGTACGCCACCACGGTCACCAGCATCCCCGCCTCGAACACGGGGACCGAGACGGCATAGCCCGCGAACCCACCGACCTGCTCGACCTCCGAGGCCGCCAGCGTGATCCGGCTGCCGACCCGGGCGCGAAGCTCGTGGGACTCTGCACGATTGATTCGGTGGCGTAGAAATCGAACCACACCCTCTCCGACGCTGGCCTGATAGACGCTGAACACGTATTTGAGGGCAGCGTGTGCAATCAGCGCCACGAAGTAGATGAGTCCGACGGTGAGCAACACGTGCAGGTCGGCCTTCACGATGCCGTCGTCCACGATGATGCGTTGCAGCTCCAGAGGCAGCAGCGAGAGCGGCAGCAGTGCTGCCGCGAGAATGCACAGCTGGATCTGGTTTCGAGAGCTGATCTGCCAGATGAATCCGTAAAGCGATGGCTCGAGCTCGCGACGGAGCTCACTGGAGAGGGGCGGGGTCGATCTTCCCGGCGGCAGCGACAGCCCTGCGCCCAGGCGGTGCATGCGGTCAACGCGGGGGCCTGCCGACACCGCCTGGCTCGCCACGCTCGCGCGATCGCCAACCGAACCGAAGGTCGGCGATTCTGCCGGTGCCGTCTCGCGGGTCTTCACCCCCGTCCTCCCGTTTGTTCCGAGAACGGGTTTTGCAATCACCGTGCCATCCGGAGACGGGTCGGCCGAGGAAGTCAGGCAGGTCGGGATCTCGACCAGGAACGCTGGACGGACACGTGCAGGGGCGGTGCCGTGAATGGCCGGGCGAGCGGCGGTGAATGCAGCAGTGGTCCGGGCAGCGGCCGTGACCCGCGTGCATGTCGCCCGCACATCTCCCGGGATCGGAATGCAACCGCTTGCACGCGCGACTCGATGGATTCGAGCGGATGGACCCGGCACCGCCGCGGCGGCACGGTTTGGCACGGGGTGTTGTAAGAACTACACGCTTTGTCCGGCGACCGGTGACCGCGCTTCGCGCCGGGGCGCGGGTGTGGCGACCCGATTCAGCGACACGCTGCGCACCAGCCGACCGGGCGTCCATGACGGATGCAGCACCCGTTCTCGAACGCGGTCATGGATGCAGCCAGACGGGCCGTCGAGATTCCCCGTGCAAGGCAGGTCTGCGACACCTCCAGGCAGGCTGGGCTGTGTCCCAATCGCGGTGGCGTCGCTTGCCGGTTGCTCGCAATCCGCCCTCTGCCAGCCGTTCTCGAGCTGCTAGTCTCCCCCCGATGCGCGAAGACCACTACGACATCGTCATCGTGGGCGCCGGCTCGGCGGGCTGCGTGCTGGCCAACCGCCTCTCGGCGCGCCCGGATCTCAAAGTGGCGCTGCTGGAGGCGGGCGGGCGCGACTGGTACCCGTGGATCCACGTGCCCGTCGGGTACTTCAAGACCATGCACAACCCGCGCACGGACTGGTGCTACAAGACCGAGCCGGATCCGAACCTGAACGGCCGCGCCCTGGACTGGCCCCGGGGCAAGGTGCTGGGCGGTTCCAGCTCCATCAACGGCCTGCTCTACGTGCGCGGCCAGCCCCGGGACTTCGACACCTGGCGCCAGATGGGCAACGCCGGCTGGGGGTGGGACGAGGTGCTGCCCTACTTCAAGCGCTCCGAGGACCAGGAGCGCGGCGCCGACGAGTACCACGCCACCGGCGGCCCGCTGGCGGTCTCCAACATGCGCACCCGGCGCGACGTGTGCGACGCCTTCATTCGCGGCGCCGAGGAAATCGGGATCCCCGCCATCCACGACTACAATGGCGAGCAGCAGGAGGGAGCCAGCTACTTCCAGCTCACGGCGCGCAACGGCTTTCGCTGCTCCACCGCCACCGGGTTCCTGCGCCCGGCGCGAAAGCGCGCCAACCTGCACGTGATCACCGACGCTCACGCCGAGCGCATCCACTTCGACGGCCGTCGCGCCGCGGGCGTGGACTACTTCCGCAACGGCGAGCGGGTGCGCGCCCTGGCAGCAAAGGAGGTGATCCTCGCCGCCGGCGCCATCGGCTCGCCGCAGATCCTGCAGCTGTCGGGAATCGGACCCCCGCCGCTGCTGAAGCAGCACGGCATCCCGGTGGTGCACGGGCTGCCGGGCGTCGGCCGCAACCTGCAGGACCACCTGCAGGTCCGCGCCGTCTACCGCAGCACCCGCCCGACCCTCAACGACGAGGTGAACAACCCGCTGCGCAAGATGCTCATCGGTCTCGAGTACATCCTGTTTCGCACCGGCCCCATGAGCATGGGCGCGAGCCAGGTGGCGGCGTTCTGCCGCTCGCGCCCGGAGCTGGACGCGCCGGATCTGCAGTTCCACTTCCAGCCCCTGTCGGCGGACAAGCCCGGCGAGGGTCTGCACCGCTACTCGGCCTTCACCGCATCGGTGTGCCAGCTCCGGCCCGAGAGCCGCGGGCACATCGCCATCAAGTCGCCGGACCCCTACGCCTACCCGGCCATCCATCCCAACTACCTGGACACCCACACGGACCGGCGCGCGGCGGTGGACGGGCTGAAGCTCACGCGGCGCATCGCCGCCACCGAGGCCATGCGGCCCTTCGTGGCCGCGGAGCTGCTGCCGGGGCCGGAGGTACGAAGCGACGAGGAGCTGCTGGCGGCGGCGCGGGAGATCTCCCAGACCATCTACCACCCGGTGGGCACCTGCAAGATGGGCAACGACCCGCAGGCGGTGGTGGACGCGGCGCTCAGAGTGCACGGCGTCGAGGCCCTGCGGGTGGCGGATGCGTCCATCATGCCCACCATCACCTCGGGCAACACCAACGCGCCCACCATCATGATCGCGGAGAAGGCCAGCGACCTGGTGCTGGCCCAGGCCTGAGCCTCCGGCGGCGCGGCCCTTCGAGGGCCGGGACGGAGCGTCGAAGGAGGACGACCCGGTCCGGGCCGGCGACGCAACGTCACACGATCTGGTTCACGAGCGCCGTCTCCCCCGACCACAGCCGCTCCAGGTTCGCCAGCAGCACGTCCACCACGTTGTCCTCGTAGCGGCGCGTCTCGCCGGCGGTGTGCGGGGTGATGATCACGTTGTCCATGGCCCACAGCGGCGAGTCCGCCGGCAGCGGCTCCGGCTCGGTGACGTCCAGGGCGGCACCGCCGATGGCGCCCGCCGCGAGCGCCGAGACCAGCGCCGGGGTGTTCACGCAGCCGCCACGGGCCACGTTCACCAGCCAGGCGTCGTCGCGCATGGTCGCGAGCGCAGCGGCGTCCATCAGATCTCGCGTCGCGTCCGTGAGCGGACAGGTCAGGGCGACGAAGTCGGCACGCGGCAGCCACTGGTGGAACGCCGCCGCCGGCTGCACCTCGTCGGCGGTGCCGCCGTGGCGGGACGGGTCACGCTTGAAGCCGACGACCCGCATCCCGAAGGCCCTGGCGAGCCCCGCGAGCCGCTCGCCGATGGCGCCCATGCCGTAGATCAGCAACGTCTTGCCCGCCAGCTCGTCCTCGCGTTCGGCGAGCTGCGAGATCATGGCGCGCCAGTGACGGGCACGCTGGTTGTCGCGGCACTGCCCGAGCTTGCGGGTCACCGCCAGGATCAACGCCATGGCGTGATCGCTCACCGCGTTGCGGTTCACGCCGCTGGCATTGGCGAGCCGGATCCCCCGCGCGGCGATGGCGCCGGTGTCGAAGCGGTCGTAGCCGGCGGCGCACACCTGGACGAACTTCAGCCGGCCCGCCCGATCCAGCAGCGGCGCGCTCCACAGACCGGACAGCACCAGCACGTGCCCCTCCCCGGCGCGGGCGAGGGTGTCCTCCGCGTTCCAGGTCTGGAAGTGGGCGATGCCGGTGTCGCGCAGCGCGAAGCGCTCGGCGAGCCGGTAGGAGACGTGGGCGAAGTGGACGGTGAGGTCGTCGCGGCCGGGCAGGATCCGGTGGGTCATCGGGCGCTCGCGGGGTGGCCGGGTGGCGGGCCATTGTCCATCACCCGGGGCCGGGCGCGGCAGCGAGCCAGCGGCCAGCCCGTGGAGACCCTGCGGGTGGCGCGGACCCGACACGTCCGCGCCGTGCCCGCGGCGCGAGCGGGGCCGCGCCGCGGGCACCGGGAATCACGCCTGCCAGAATGGCTTGCTGGCCTCCATGCGGGCGTCGCCGGCGCTGATGCCGATGTCGCGTAGCTCGTGGGCGGTCAGGGACGCCAGGTCGCGGCGCTGGCGGGCGCGCTCCTGCCAGGCGTGGAGGGTCGCGGCGGCACGCTCGAGGCGGGCGCGGAGCGTGTCCCCCAGGCCGCGGGGGGCGGCGAGGACCCGTGCGGAATGACTTGCGGTGGTGTTCATGGCGGTGCTCCTGGTGGCCCGGCGGGCGGGCCGGGTGGTGTCGGGACGCGCACAGGATTGCCAAAGCCTGGCTTGTTGACAAACGGAAAGAACTCGCGCTTAGACTTAGCTTTTTTAGGCCAAGAGCAGTCCTGGATGGCCACCCGCATGCCCCCCCTGAACGCCCTGCGGGCCTTCGAGGCGGCGGCCCGCCGCGGCGGGTTCGCCAGCGCCGCCGCGGAGCTGCACGTCACTCCGGCCGCCGTCAGCCACCAGGTGAAGAGCCTGGAGTCGCACCTGGGCCTGGCCCTGTTCCACCGCCGTCCCCGGGGCCTGGACCTCACGGAGGCCGGCCGTGCCCTGCTGCCCCAGCTCAGCCGCGGCCTGGACCACCTGGCCCGGGCCGTGGACACGGTCACTGCGGGCGGCCTGAGCGGCACCCTCACCGTGAGCGCGGCGGCGTCCTTCGCCACCCTGTGGCTGGTGCCGCGCCTGGCAGGGTTCGTGCGCGCGTATCCGGAGATCCAGGTCCGCCTGCTGGGCGCCGGCACGGTGCCCGCGGATCTGCGCAAGGGCGAGGCGGACATCCGCATTCCCTACGGCATGGGCGACTACCCGGGCCTGGACGTGCGCAGCCTGATGCGCGACGAGGTGTTCCCCGTGTGCGCGCCGTCGCTGCTCAACAAGTCGCCGCTGAACCGCATGTCCGATCTCCGCAACCACACGCTGCTGCACGACGTGAACGTCACCGGCGAGGCGGCCATGACCTGGCGCCAGTGGCTCGCCGACGCGGGCGTCACGGGCGTGGACCCGGAGCAGGGCCTCGGCTTCGGCGACGCCATCCTGCTCACCGGGGCCGCCTTCCGCGGGCTGGGGGTGGCGCTGGGGCGCCTGTCCCTGGTCAGCGACGACCTGGCCAGCGGCCGCCTGGTGCGTCCGCTCAAGGCGTCGCGCCCCTCGGACTTCTCCTACTGGACCGCCACCACCATCGCCGGTGCCCAGGTGCCGCGCATCGCCGCCTTCCGCCGCTGGCTGGAGGAGGAGGCCCAGCGGGCGCGCGCCGGCGCCCCCGTCGCCTAGGCGGGAGATCCTGACGCGCCGAGGCGGGTGAGGACCGGACCGCCTGGCGGGACACGCTGTGAATACATCCCTGTACGCTCGGGGACCGTCGCCGTCCGCGCGCCGATCGCATTCGCGCTATCGGTCGCCGGAGACCGCCGGCGCGAAGCGCTCGTGGCGCAGGAAGTGCACG
>JBFHNV010000206.1:0-10997 GCA_041593595.1 Gammaproteobacteria bacterium | reverse complement strand
CCCCGCGGCGCCGCGCCGCCGCCGGCCTGCTGCGCGACCGCCGCCACCACCGCCTCGGCGCCGGTGCGCGGCGGGTCCAGCAGCAGGTACGGCGCGCCGGCTCCCAGCCAGCGGGCCACCTCCTCCGGCACGGAGAGATCCCCCGCTTGAAAGCTCGCGGTGGCGATACCGTTGCGCGCCGCGTTGTCCCGGGCCCGGGCCACCATGCCCTCGCCCAGCTCCACGCCGGTCACCCGGGCGCCCCGGCGTGCCAGGGCGAGGGAGAAGTTGCCGAGCCCGCAGAACAGATCCAGCACCGGGGCCTCGGGGGGCGGCGCCAGCGCGTCCACCGCGCGCGCGACCAGCGCCGCATTGACGGCGGCGTTGACCTGCACGAAGTCCAGCGGCGCGAACGCGAGCTCCAGCTGGAAGTCCGGCAGGCGGTAGCGCAGCTCCGGCAGCGCCGCCGGCTCCAGGGGCTCCAGCGTGTCGGGCCCGCCGGGCTGCAGCGCAATGGCCAGCCCGTGCTCGCGGGCGAACGCCGACACCCGCGACCGGTCCGCGGCGCCGAGAGGCTGCAGGGTGCGCAGCACCAGCATCGCCGGCCCATCGCCCGCTGCCACCTCCACCTGGGGCACCGTGTCGCGGGCGTCGAGCCCGGTGAGCAGCGCCCGCAGGGCCGCGATGCGCAGACCCACCTCCGGCACCAGCACGTGGCATTCGCCGATGTCCGCCACCAGGTTCGCGCGCCGCTCCCGGAAGCCCACCAGCACCCCGCCCTTGCCGGGCACGTGCTTGCAGCCCAGGCGCGCCTTGCGCCGGTAGCCCCAGGCCGGTCCCAGCACCGGCGGGCCCACCGACTCCGGCGTCACCCGGCCGATGTGGGCGAGCTTGGCCAGCAGGTCCGCCTGCTTGTGGCGTACCTGGGCACCCGCCTCCAGGTGCTGCAGGGTGCAGCCGCCGCAGGTGCCGAAGTGGGGGCAGCGCGCCACCACCCGCTCGGCGCTGGCCTCGACGACCTCCAGGGTGCGGGCCTCGTCGAAGCGGCGCTTGCGCCGGCGCACCTCGATGCGTACCCACTCTCCGGGGAGCGCGCCGTCGACGAAGGTCACCTTGCCGTCCACCCGGGCGACGCCGCGCCCGTCCTGGTCCAGGCTCTCCACGCGCGCCTCGGCAATCGCCGGTGCGCGCCGCTCAGCCGCCCGTGCCACGATCCCAGGCCTCGAGGAACTCCTGCCAGTGGGCGCCGGCCTCCGTCGCGAGAGCGTCGCGCGCGCGCTGCACCTCGGCGGCGTAGCCCGCCTCGTCCAGGCGCCCGCGCATGAGCTGGTAGCGCAGCCAGAGCAGGAAGGTGTTCACCACGTCGGTCTCGCAGTAGGCGCGGATCTCGCCGATGCGGCCCGCGAGGAAGCTGTCCCACACCCGGGCCCCGCTCATCCCGAGCTTGCCCGGGAAGCCGCACAGGGTGGCCATGTGATCCAGCGCCGCGCTGGCGCGGGGCTGGTAGCCCGCCAGCACGTCCATGAGATCCGTGTGCCGCTGGTGGTAGCGGCTCAGGTAGTTGTTGAAGCGAAAAGCCTGGTCCGCCTCGCCGGTCTCCCAGTAGCGGGGCGCGGCGATGCCGTGCAGCAACGCCCGGTGGTGCAGCACCGGCAGGTCGAAGCCGCCCCCGTTCCAGGACACGAGGTTGGGTGAGAACCGCTCGATGCCGTCGAAGAAGCGCCCGATGAGCTCGGCCTCGCCGGAGTCCGCCTCGCCCAGGGACCACACCTTGAAGCGGTCCGCGCTGCGCAGCACCGCGGCAATGGCCACCACCCGGTGCAGGTGCAGTGGCAGGAACTCGCTGCCGGCGCGCAGGCGCTGGCGCGCGAACAGCGCCTCGGCCACGCCCGCGTCCGCCAGGTGATCGGGGAACCCGAACACCCGCCGCGCGCCGGCCACGTCGGGCACCGTCTCGATGTCGAACACGAACACGTTCATGCGGGCGTCGCGGGCGCGCCCTGCGGCACGCCGCGGGGCGGCGTCAGCGCTGGCTCCAGCCGCCACCCGACTCGTACCACCAGCCCGAGCGGGCGCGCTCGATCCAGCGCCGCGCGAAGGTGGCGCGGATGTCCGGCTCCCACTCCGGGTGGCCGTTGGCCTCGGCGATGGCCCGGTAGAGCGCGTTGCGGTCGCGGTTCTCCTCCGCCACCAGCTGCGTCACCCGCGGGCGCTCGTTGAGCGGCACCGCCTTGGGATCGCGCAGCGCCACCAGCCCTTCGTCGGTGAGACCCACCGCACCGTTGTCGTAGTACGTCGCGAGCTGCTGGTGGCGCGCGCTCATGGAGGACTGGAGCGCGTTGATCGCCGGCGTGGAGATGTCCAGGTTGGCCTGCGCCGCGGCGGCCGGCACCAGCAGGTCCAGTGCCCCGGCGGCCAGGTGAACGAGGATTGCCGGCGCCGCGCCCGCGGGCATGGACCGCACCGCGCCCGCGGCGTCGGGGGCAGGATTCCCCGGGGCCGCCCCCACGGCAATCCGGGCGGGGCTCCCCGGGATCGCCCCCGCGGCGATGCGTGCGGGCGACGCCGGCAGCGCGCCCTGTTTCTTGGGCGGTGGCTTGCGGCCGGCGTCCTGGCCCCACACCTCGTCGATGATGCGGTCCGCCGCCTTCTCCGCCGCCGCCGCCGGAAAGTAGACGTTGATGGTGACGCAGGCCCCCAGCGCCGCGGCGCCGGTCAGGGTGAGCAGCCATGTCGCGCGCGTCATTTACGATCTCCTGCCAGGGTCTGCGGTCCGCCGATGCCCCGCACCCCGGGGCCGCGGCGGTCATTGTCGGGCCCGCGGCGCAGAAAGCCAACGCGCGCGCCGTCACCGCACTACCGGCCCGCGGGCGCTGGCCACCGCCTTCAGGCGGGTCACCAGGGTGTCCCAGTCCACGCGCCGGTTGATGCCCACCACGTCCACCCGGGGCGGCAGGCCGCCGCCCTCGACGATGTAGTAGCCACGCTCGGCGGGTGCGACGCCACCCATCTCGCAGATGCCGGCGCGCAGGCGGCAGGAGAGCCCCAGCCGCCGGTACGAGAACTCCTCGAAGAAGCGCAGGAAGGTGGATGACAGGACCGCGCCGGCGCCGCCCAGACTCGCCAGGTTGTCCACCGCGCGCTGGGAGATGCGGTGCGGCGAGGGATCGTCCACCGGCGTGGCCAGGCGCGCGTCGAAGGCCACCGGCGCCCAGCCCTCCAGCACCAGCCCGTCCACGCGCCCGTCCAGCCGGCCGGTGATGCTGCCGAAGGACATCGCGCGGGTGAGCACGGCCAGATCGATCCCCTCGAGGCGCAGGTCCGCGCGCAGTCGCGGCACCACGCCGAAGGGGTCCTCCAGCGTGAGCCCCGCCACGAGGAGGTCGCCGTCGAACAGCCGCATGCGCACATCGCCCTGCACGGCGATGCGCCCGCTCGTGTACACCAGGCGCGGGATGTCGCCGGCGATGCTGCCGGACAGGGGCAGCCACGCCAGGCGCTCGCTCAATCGCGCCAGCGACACCGGCGCCAGCGCCAGATCCGCCTCGACCCGCTGCTCCGGGGTGCCCAGTCCCAGAGCCTCCAGGCGCTCCAGGCGCAGCGCCCCGTCCAGCAGGCGCACGGACACCGGCGCCAGCAGCCGCGCCCGGCGCCCGCCGAGCTCGGCATCCACGCGGCCGCCGCCGAAGCCCAGGGACCAGGCCTCCAGCTCCCGCCAGGACAGCCGCGACGGCGGTGCCCCTGCGGCGACGCTCCAGTGCACCTCGCCGTCGATCCCCAGCACGGCGAAGCGCCCGCCCCCGTCGCCCAGCCCCACGCCCGCCAGCGTCAGCGCGGCCCGGGTGGGGCCGGCCGCGTCCAGGTCCAGGCGCGCCGATACCGTCCCCTCCACGTTCAGGTCGCCCAGGATGCCCACGCCGGCAAAGGGCTTGAGCCAGCGCCGGTACAGTGGCGCTGCCGGCGTCGACGCGAGCTCCACCGCCAGCGATGCCAGCGCTGGCGCCGGCGCGAGGGACATCTCCCCGGCGGCCTGCACCTGCGCCACACCCGGGTCGCGCAGCACCGCCTCGTGCACGCGCAGCCGCACACCGGGCGTCCAGCGCCCCGTGGCATGCACGGTGAGCGGTTCCGCGCCGGCCTCCACCAGCAGCGGGTGCACGTACACGGCGCCCGCCCGCAGCGCCGCGTCGCAGCGGAAGTCCCAGACCTCGCCTCGGGCATCGGCATGCACCTCCAGCGAGGCGATCAGGCCCTCCCCGGCCTGGAGCCCGGTGGCATCGGAGAACGCGGCGTCCTGCAGCCGGAGGGCGGCGCGCAGGCGACCGTCTCCCGGGCCGGCACGCAGCCGGACCTCGCCGGTGAGGCGACCGTCGCTCATCGTGACCGTCGCCGGCACACCGGCCAGCGCCAGCGCCGGCCAGACCCGCGCCGCCTCCAGGGCCTGGGCCGTCACGTCCAGGTCGAGGGCGCCACCTCGGGTGTCCAGGGCGACGCTGGCACGCCCGCCCGCCAGGGCAAGATCGCGGGCCGCGAGGCGCAGGCCGCCCGCGGCCGTGTCCACGATCACGTCCGCCACCAGCACCGCCGGCTCGTCGCCGGCAAGCTCCACCGTGAGGCGCGCCGCGGGACACGCGATCACCGGCCCCTCCAGGCGGGCCGCGGCGCAGCCGAGGTGGGCCGCGCGCACCGACTCCAGGGGCGGCGGCAGCTCGAGCCCCCGCACCGTCGCCTCGAGGGTCGTGTCGCCGGCAGGGGACAGGTCCAGGCGCAGGCGCGCCGGACCGCTGCGCCAGCCCGGCCCCTGCATCGCCGACAAGGTGATCTCCAGGACCTCCAGCGCCCCCGCCCGCGGCCCCCCCGCAAGGATCGCCGCGGCCAGCACCGCCGCGGCGGCGGCGCCCCGCCACGTGCGCCGGCCCGCGACGGTCACGCTGTCGGGAAGACGCCGCTGGAGAGGTAGCGGTCGCCGCGGTCGCAGACCACGAACACGATCGTGGCGTCGGTGAGCTCCGCGTCCAGGGCCAGCGCCGCGAAGCAGGCGCCGCCGGAGGACACGCCGGCGAAGATCCCCTCCTCGCGGCCGAGGCGGCGCGTGGTCTCCTCGGCCTCGGCGGCGGCCACCTCGATGATGCGGTCCACGCGGCTGGCGTCGTAGATCCGCGGCAGGTACGGCTCGGGCCACCTGCGGATCCCGGGGATGCTGGACGCCCCGTCCGGCTGCACACCCACGATGCGCACCGCCGGGGACCGCTGCTTGAGGAAGCGCGACACGCCCATGATCGTGCCGGTTGTGCCCATGCTGCTCACGAAGTGGGTGACGCGGCCGGCCGTGTCCCGCCAGATCTCCGGCCCGGTGCCACGGTAGTGGGCGAGGGGGTTGTCCGGGTTGGCGAACTGATCGAGCACGCGCCCCTCGCCCCGCGCCTGCATCTCGAGGGCGAGATCCCGGGCATGCTCCATGCCCTGCTCCTTGCTCACCAGGACGATCTCCGCGCCAAAGGCGCACATGGCGCCGCGGCGCTCCTCGGTCATGTTCTCGGGCATGAGCAGGCGCATGCGGAAACCCCGCACCGCGGCCACCATGGCCAGGGCGATGCCGGTATTGCCGCTGGTGGCCTCGATGAGGACGTCGCCGCGCCGGATCTCACCGCGGGACTCGGCGCCCGCGATCATGCCCAGTGCCGGGCGGTCCTTGACCGAGCCGGCGGGGTTGCTGCCCTCGAGCTTGGCGAGCAGCACGTTGCGGCCGCTGCCCATGCGCTGCAGGCGCACCAGGGGCGTGTTGCCCACCAGCTCGTCGAGGGTCCTGTGCATGTGGATTCACGGCTCCTCCGCGCCCCGTGCGCCGGGTGCGTCGCGCCGGCGCCGCGCCGCTTCGCGGCCGCCGTGTCGGGAATGTTTACACTTTGAGCCAGTTGCAGGAAAGGTGCCGCAACGATCTGTTTTCACTCGAGTTGTCGACCCGGACCGCGGGCGCCCGCGGGCCCGCGCCGTGACCGGCGTCACGCCAGCGCCGCCGTGCACGTCGGCATTCTTTACACCCGGGGCCCGGCCCGGGCGCCGGCGGCGTGGCCCGCCCCGACGCAACGGCTTCCCGGGCGACCTGGCCCGTACTTTGCAAGTCCGATTGCACCCGCCGCGTGATGCGTGCGGCGTGGCGGGTGCCGGTCCTTCTGACCGGAGCGATCGACAGTCCTGACCCCCCCTGCGTTTCGCGAAGTGTGCTGATGCGAAACCCCCCGCCCCCCGGCGGGGTTTTTTTTATCTCTCGCGCAGGGAGCGGGAGAGGATGAAGGCGTCCTCGCGGCCGCCGTGGGCGGGATAGTAGCCGCGGCGGGTGCCGACGGTGCGAAAGCCCTCGGAGCGGTAGAGCGCCAGCGCCACGGCATTGCTGGGGCGCACCTCCAGCAGCACGCTCTCGGCGCCGTGGTCCCGCGCCACGGCCAGCAGGCAGCGCAGCATCAGGCGGCCGAGCCCCTGACCCTGGGCCTCCGGCGCCACGCACAGGTTCAGCACGTGGGCCTCGCCCACCGCCACCTGCATGATCCCGTACGCATCCACGGTCGCGCCCCGCTCGGTGACCCAGCAGCAGTACCCCACCTGCAGGCAGTCGCGGAAGATCCCCTCCGACCAGGGGAAGCCGTAGGCCCCGCGCTCTATGGTCAGCACCCGCGCCAGGTCCGGGTCGCGCATGGGTCGCGCCCGGGGCACCTCCTGGCGCAGCACGGCGCTCACGGCGACGCCCTCAGGCGCGCGGCCACGCGCTTCAGATCCTCCCATGCCCGGCGCTTCTCCAGGGGCGAGCGCAGCAGGTAGGCAGGGTGGTACGTGACCAGCACGGGAGTGGCGGTCTCCCGGTGCAGGTGCTCGCGCCCGCGCAGCTTGCCGATGGGAGTGGTCACGCCCAGCAGATTCTGCGCCGCGACGCGTCCCACCGCCAGGATCAGGACGGGCGAGACGAGCTCGATCTGGCGCCTGAGGTAGCCCGAGCAGGCGGCCACCTCCTCGGGGCGCGGATCGCGGTTGCGCGGCGGCCGGCACTTGAGGATGTTGGCGATGTAGACCTGCTCGCGGGCCAGCCCGATGGCGGCCAGCATGGCGTTCAGGAGCCGACCGGCGCGGCCCACGAAGGGCTCGCCCTGGGCGTCCTCGTCGGCGCCCGGGGCCTCCCCCACCACCATCAGGCGGGCATTCGCGGCACCCACGCCGAACACCGTCTGGGTGCGGCTCTCGTGCAGTGCGCAGCGGGTGCACGGCGCGACCTGGGCGCGCAGCGCCTCGAGCTCCGGGTCGACAACCGCAGGCGGCGGGGCGCGGTGCACCGGGGGGGAGCCGGACTCCGGCCCCGCGGCGGACCCGGGTGAACGGGTCGCGGTGGCCGTCGCCACCTGCGCCGGGCCTGTAGCGCCCGACGAACCTGCCGCGCGCAGTCGCCACGCCACCACCCCCATGGCATCCAGGCGCTCGCGCCGGCGCGCGTCCAGGCTCACGCCGGCGGCTCCGTCGGTCCCCGCCCGTCCCCGCCCCCGGCGCGCCGCTCGAGGCGCCGCCGGCGGATGTGCACTAGGGTGAGCAGGGGCCCGGAGGCCGCGTACAGGAGGAAGCCCAGGAACAGCACCAGCGGCGGATCGCTGGACACGAGCAGGAACACGAGCAGCACCGCCAGGATCTTCACGAAGGGCACCTTGCCGCGCAGATCCAGCTCCTTGAAGCTGTAGAAGCGCACGTTGCTGACCATCAGGATCCCGGTGAGCAGGGTGACCGCCATGGTGGCGGGCACGAGCTGATCGCCGGCCACCCCGTGGTCCGTGGCCACCCACACCAGGCCCGCCACCACCGCGGCCGCGGACGGGCACGGCAGGCCCTGGAAGTAGCGCTTGTCCGCGGTGCCGAGCTGGGTGTTGAAGCGGGCGAGCCTGAGCGCGGTGGCGGCGGCGTAGAAGAAGGCCGCCATCCAGCCCGGCTTGCCCAGCGCCGACAGGGACCACTCGTAGGCCACCAGCGCCGGCGCCAGGCCGAAGGAGATGACGTCGGAGAGGCTGTCGTACTCGGCGCCGAAGGCGCTTTGGGTGTTGGTCATGCGCGCGATGCGACCGTCGGCGCCGTCCAGCACCATGGCCACGAAGATCGCCACCGACGCCGCCTCGAAGCGCCCGTTCATGGCCGCCACGATGGCGTAGAAGCCAGCGAACAGTGCCGCCGTGGTGAACAGGTTGGGCAGCAGGTAGATGCCGCGCCTGCGCGGCTTGACGGTGGGCTCGTTGCTCATGCTGATGGCGTGCCGGCGCCTCGGGCCAGCGCGCATCATAACTCCCGCTACCGCGGTGCCGGGCGACGCTACGACCGGGCCAGGCGCGCGAGCACGCTCTCGCCCGCGGCCACCCGGTCCCCCGCCTCGACCGCCGCACGCGAGCCGTCCGGCACCAGGACGTCGGCCACGCTCGCGAAGTAGATGAAGCCGCTACGGTCCCCCTGGCCCACGCGCTCGCCGGGCGCCTGATCGAAGCGCGCCCGCGAAACCGGCCAGTGCGACGACACCACGTACACCACGTCCTCGCCCTCGTCGGTGCGCAGCCACTGTCCGTAGCAGTCCGGGGACTCGTTCGGCGCACACGCGCGCTGGGGCTCCCCCAGCGCACCGCGCCGCGTGAAGAGATCCATCACCTTGCCCTCGGTGGGGCTGCGCAGCGGGACGATGCCGGGTAAGGCCGCGCGCACGCGGATACGCAGCACCGCACGATCGAGGAACGGATCGCGGTCCGCGCCCACGCTCACCACCCGGCCCGCGATCGGGCTCAGCAGGCCACGGGGATCCGCGGGCACCGGCGGCCGGTGCTCCCAGTAGATCCAGGCGACCCCCGCCAGCACCCCGAGCAGCGGCAGCGCCGGGAGCCACCCGACCTTGCCGCCCACCACTAGAACCGCGACCGCGGTGGCGGCGAGCGGCACCAGCCCTTCGCGCAGAATCACGCGCTGGACACCGCGGTGCAGGGGTCAGTTGCGGTTCCGGTCCACCAGCTTGTTGGCCTGGATCCACGGCATCATCGCCCGCAGGCGCTCGCCCACCTGCTCCACCGAGTGCGCCTGGGTGATGCGGCGCATGGCCTTGAGCTTGGGCGTGCCGGCCTGGTTCTCCAGGATGAACTCCTCGGCGAAGCGGCCCTCCTGGATCTCGGCGAGAATGCGCTTCATCTCGGCGCGGGTCTCGTCGGTGATGATGCGCGGGCCGCGGGTCAGGTCGCCATACTCCGCGGTGTTCGACACCGAGTAGCGCATGTTGGCAATGCCACCCTCGTAGATCAGGTCGACGATCAGCTTCACCTCGTGCAGGCACTCGAAGTACGCCATCTCCGGCGCATAGCCGGCGTCCACCAGGGTCTCGTAGCCGGCCTGAATGAGGGCGGTGAGGCCCCCGCACAGCACCACCTGCTCGCCGAAGAGGTCCGTCTCGGTCTCCTCCTTGAAGGAGGTCTCGATGATGCCGGCACGCCCCCCGCCGATGGCCGAGGCGTAGGACAGTGCCAGGTTCTTCGCGCCACCGCTCGCGTCCTGCGCCACCGCGATCAGCATCGGCACGCCGCCGCCGGCCGCGTACGTGGAGCGCACCGTGTGGCCCGGCGCCTTGGGCGCGACCATCACCACGTCCAGGTCGCGGCGCGGCTCCACCTGCTGGAAGTGGATGTTGAAGCCGTGGGCGAAGGCGAGCGTCGCGCCCTCGGGGATGTTGCCGGCGATCTCCTCGCGGTAGATGCGCGCCTGGTGCTCGTCCGGCGTGAGCACCATGACCACGTCGGCGCTGTTCACGGCGTCGGCGACGCTCTGCACGGTGAGGCCCGCAGCCTCGGCCTTCTTCGCCGAGCCGGAGCCTGCCCGCAGCCCCACCACCACGTCCACGCCGGAGTCCTTGAGGTTGTTGGCGTGGGCGTGACCCTGGGAACCGTAGCCGATGACCGCCACCTTGCGGCCCTGGATCAGTGACAGGTCTGCGTCCTTGTCGTAGTAGATGTTCATGGTCATGGTGTTCACCCGGTGAGTCGTGCGATTGAGTACGTGGTCCGGCTGCGGCGCCGGCGCGGCGCCGCGGCGGGCGCCGGCAGATGCCGCCCGCCCGCGCTACCCGGCGCGCCGGTCACAGCCTCAGCGCGCGGTCGCCGCGCGCGATTCCGATGGCGCCCGAGCGCACCACCTCGACGATGAGGCGGTTGTCGATGGCGTTGATGAAGGCGTCGAGCTTGCCGCTGTCGCCGGTGACCTCGACGATGTACGTGGTGGCGGTGACGTCCAGGATACGGCCGCGGAAGATGTCGGTGGTGCGCTTGATCTCCTCGCGCGCGTCGCCGGTGGCGCGCAGCTTGATCACCATCATCTCCCGCTCCACGTGCGGGCCCTCGGTCAGGTCGACCAGCTTGATCACGTCGACGAGCTTGTTGAGCTGCTTGGTGATCTGCTCGAGCACGTCCTCGGAGCCCGAGGTCTCGATGGTCATGCGCGAGACTGAGGGCTCCTCGGTGGGGGCGACGCTCAGGCTCTCGATGTTGTAACCGCGCGCGGAGAACAAGCCCGCGACGCGCGACAGCGCGCCGGGCTCGTTCTCCAGCAGCAGGGAGATGATGTGCCGCATGGCGGAGTGATCCGTCCGTTGAATCCCAGAGGGCGCCGTCGCGGCGTGTCAGGCGAGCTCGCGGTTCTTGCACATGTCCGAGAGCAGCATCTCGTGGTGGCCCTTGCCCGCGAGCATCATCGGGTACACGTTCTCGGTCGGATCGGTGATGAAATCCATGAAGACCAGGCGATCCTTGAGAGCGAAGGCTTCCTTGAGCGCCCCCTCCACGTCTGCGGGCTTGTCGATACGCATGCCCACGTGGCCGAAGCTCTCGGTGAGCTTGGCGAAGTCGGGCAGCGAATCCAGGTACGAGTGCGATTCACGGCTCTCGTACATGAACTCCTGCCACTGGCGCACCATCCCCAGGTAGCCGTTGTTGAGGTTGATGACCTTGATCGGCAGCCCGTACTGCTTG
>JBFHNV010000205.1:0-11005 GCA_041593595.1 Gammaproteobacteria bacterium | reverse complement strand
GACCCTCGCATGAAGCTGGGCACGCTGGACGAGGCGCGCCGTTACGCCCGTCAGCTCGAGAAGGAGAAGCTCTGCAAGCCCTTGAGATGAATACGGCTCACGACGCCGCCTTCACCTCCCGCCGGCGCGCGTGCAGCGTCCACTCGGTGTAGCCGTTCGGCTGCTCGCGGCCCTTGAACACGAGGTCCAGCGCCGCCTGGAACGCGATGCTGGAATCGAAGTCCGGCGCCATGTCGCGGTAGTCCGGATCGCCGGCGTTCTGTCTGTCCACCACGGCGGCCATCCGGCGGAACACCTCCAGCACCTGCTCGCGGGTGACGATGCCGTGATGCAGCCAGTTGGCGATGTGCTGGCTCGAGATGCGCAGCGTCGCGCGGTCCTCCATCAGGCCCACGTCGTTGATGTCGGGCACCTTGGAGCAGCCCACGCCCTGGTTCACCCAGCGCACCACGTAGCCGAGGATGCCCTGGGCGTTGTTCGCGAGCTCGTTGGCGATCGCCTCGTCGCCGAGATTGCGCCCGCGCAGCAGCGGGATGGTGAGGATGTCGTCGAGCTTCGCGCGGGCGCGCGACGCGAGCTCCTTCTGGCGCGCCGCCACGTCCACCTGGTGGTAGTGCATCGCGTGCAGGGTCGCCGCGGTGGGCGAGGGCACCCACGCCGTGTTGGCCCCTGCCTGGGGGTGGTCGATCTTCGCCTCCAGCATGTCCTTCATGGCGTCGGGCATGGCCCACATGCCCTTGCCGATCTGGGCCCGGCCGGCGAGCCCGCACTCCAGGCCCACGTCCACGTTCCAGTCCTCGTAGGCGAGGATCCACGGCTGGGTCTTCATGTCCGCCTTCGGGATCACGGGGCCTGCCTCCATCACCGTGTGGATCTCGTCGCCGGTGCGATCGAGGAAGCCGGTGTTGATGAAGATGACCCGCTCCGCCGCCTCGCGGATACAGGCCTTGAGGTTCACCGTGGTACGCCGCTCCTCGTCCATGATGCCGATCTTGAGGGTGTTGCGTTCCAGCCCCAGGGCGTCCTCCACGCGGGCGAACAGCTCCACGGTGAACGCCACCTCCTCGGGCCCGTGCAGCTTGGGCTTCACGATGTACACGCTGCCGGCACGGCTGTTGCGCACGCGGCCGTTGCCCAGCAGATCGTGTTTCGCGGCCAGCACCGTGACCATGGCGTCCAGGAACCCTTCCGGGATCTCCTGGCCGTCCGCGTCCAGCACCGCGTCGGTGTACATGTGCAGGCCCACGTTGCGCACCAGCATCACGCTGCGCCCGGGCAGGGTGATGGTGCCACCGTCCGGCGCGGTGTACTCGCGATCGGGATTGAGCGCGCGAACGATCTCGCGCCCGCCCTTTTCGAGGCGCGTCTCCAGCGTGCCCTGCATGATGCCGTTCCAGTTGCGGTAGACCCGGGTCTTGTCGTCGGCGTCCACCGCCGCCACCGAGTCCTCGCAGTCCTGGATGGTGGTCAGCGCCGCCTCCAGCACCACGTCCTTGATGCCGGCCGGGTGATCGCGTCCTACCTGGTCCTCGTGGTCGAACTGGATCTCGATGTGCAGCCCGTTGTTGCGCAACAGGATGCACTCGAGCGCGTTGTCCCGGCCGCGGTAGCCCACGAACTGGCTCGGATCCTTCAGGCCCGTGAGCGTGCCGTCGGCGAGCGCGATGGACAGCACCTTGCGCCCATCCTGCTGGCGCAGCACGAAGCTGCTCACGGTGGCGGGGTTACCGGTGGCCAGCGGCGCCGCCTGGTCCAGGAACTCCGCGGCGCGCTTCATCACGCGCTTGCCGCGCACCGGGTTGTAGCGCGGGCCCTTCGTCGCGCCGCCGTCCTCGGGCAGCACGTCGGTGCCGTACAGGGCGTCGTAGAGGCTGCCCCAGCGGGCGTTGGCCGCGTTGAGGGCGTAGCGGGCGTTGTCCACCGGCACCACGAGCTGGGGGCCGGCCACCGCGGCGATCTCCGGATCGATGCCGGTGGTGGTGGCGCTGACGTCGCCGCCCTCGTCCACCAGGTAACCGATCTCCCCCAGGAAGGCCTTGTACTCGGACAGGTCCGTGGCGGCGTCACGATGGGCCGCGTGCCAGTCGTCCAGACGCGCCTGCAGGGTGTCGCGACGCTCCAGGAGGGCGCGGTTGCGGGGTCCCAGATCGCGCACGATGGCGGCCAGTTCACTCCAGAAGCGGGCGGGATCGACGCCTGTTCCCGGCGCGATCTCGTTGCTGACCAGCTGGTGGAGGGGTTTCGCGACCTGCAGGCCGGCGGCGTCGACGCGTTCTGTCATGGTCTCGCTACTTCTGGTTGGAGGGTCCGCCCGCGACCGCTCCCGGGTGGCGCGGGTCCTTGCTGCACAGCAATATTTGGAAACATAACCCATGATGCGGTAAGTGAGAACCACCGGATCGCCGCCGTGTCGGCGTCAGCCACCGGGCGCGACGGACCGGGCGTCTCAGGCCCGGTCGCTGGCGGCCGCGGCGCGGGGCGCTGCCGCCGGACCGCGGCCCAGCAGCCAGCCCATGACGGCGCTGGCGAGCACGGCGCCCAGGAGCTGGGCGGCGACGAACCAGGGCATGTCCACCGGCCGGATGCCGGAAAAGGTGTCGGTGAAGCTGCGCGCCAGGGTGACCGCCGGGTTGGCGAAGCTGGTGGAGGCGGTGAACCAGTAGGCGGCGGTGATGTACAGGCCCACCATCCACGGCACCGCCGCCGGGCGCGTGCGCAGGCAGCCCAGGATGGTGGCCACCAGACCGAAGGTGGCCACCACCTCCGCCAGGAACTGGGCGGGACCGCTGCGCACCTGCAGCGACACCTGCAGCAGGGGCAGCTGGAACATGGCATGGGCCAGCCATGCCCCCGCCAGGGCGCCGGTGCACTGGACCGTCACGTAGGCCGCGGCAACGGCGCCGCCGATCCCGCCACGCAGCCGGAAGGCAAGGGTGACGGCGGGATTGAAGTGGGCCCCGGACACGGGCCCCAGCACCGTGATCAGCACCACCAGGATGGCGCCCGTGGGGATGGTGTTGCCCAGCAGGGCGATGGCGACGTTCCCGCCGGCGAGCCGCTCGGCCATGATGCCGGAGCCCACCACCGTGGCGAGCAGCGCCGCGGTGCCGCCCGCCTCCGCCGCCAGCCGCCGGGCGAGACCCGGGTCCCCGGCGGTCACGGACTGGCTCCGGGCAGCGCCTCGCGGATCAGCGTCGCGCAGCCGTCCGGGCGCCCGCCGCAGCACTCCTCGGTGAGGAAGCCCAGGAGCTCCCGCACCCCCTCCCAGCGCACCGCGTAGATCACCTGACGCCCGGCGCGGGCGCCGGCCACCAGGCCGCCGTCCGACAGCACCTTAAGGTGGCTGGACAGGGTGTTGGCCGGGACCCCCAGCCGGCGGGCGATGGCGCCTGCGGGCAGGCCGCCGGGCGTCTCGCGCACCAGCAGCCGGAACACTCGCAGGCGGGTGTCCTGGGCGAGGGCGCCCAGGGCATGGACCGCCGCTGTCGTTTCCATGCTTCGAGATTAATCGAATCGTCAGCGCGAGTCTCCACCGGGTGCCGGCCCGTCCCCGCTCACCCGCCAGATCTGGAAGCGGGAGCCCGCGTGCACGCGACGGAAGTGCTCCGACGCTGACGCGTGCAGCACGTAGGCCTTGTCGAACACGGACACCGCCGTGACCGGGTCCACCAGCACGCCGAGGCGACCCGGCACGAAGAGGTGGAACTCGGGTCCCGGGGCCGGGCAGGTGCGCGCCTCGGCGCCCGCGTCGCCGCTCAGCACCACGCGGGACAGGGGCCGCGGCGGTTCGCCGTCCAGGGCGACCGTGCCGTCGGTCAGGTCCAGCGTCAGTCGCGGCCCCTTCCGGCCCGGCGGCGAACACCGCCCGCGCCAGGGCCGGGCCCTCGCCGGGACCACCCGCCGCCGCGTGCAGATCGCCCGCCGTCGCGAGACGTTCCCTGGACGTTCCTGGCAAGGCGCGGGGTGCGAGGGAATCGCGCGCGTAGCCCTCGCTACGCAAGCGGTTTCCAGGGCCCCCGACCGAATCCGCCGGGAGCGGATTCGGTCGCGCGCAGCGCGCCCCAAGGGCCCGGGCCAGCGCCGCCAGGGGCGTCCAGGGGGCGTCGCAGCAGGCGTGGTGATTCCTTACACAGGCTCTCAGCGGTAGTAGGCGTTCTCGCGGTTGCTGTGGTCCGTGACGTCACGCACCGCCACCAGCTCGGGGATCTTCTCCACCAGGGTGCGTTCCACGCCCGCCTTGAGCGTGACGTCCACCATGCCGCAGCCCTGACAGCCGCCGCCGAACTGCAGCACCGCGGTGTTGCCGTCCACGATCTCCACCAGGCTGACCATGCCCCCGTGGGAGCGCAGCCCCGGGTTGATCTCCGCCATCAGCAGGTAGTTGACGCGGTCCTCCAGCGGGCTGTCCTCGGAGATCTGCGGCACGTGCAGGTTGGGCGCGTCCACCACGATGGTGCCGCCGGTGTCGTTCTCCCGGAAGTCCATGCGCCCGCCCTCCAGCCAGCCGGCGTTGTCGGCGCGGGTGTAGAGGCGCAATGCCTCGTCGCGGGTGGCGATGTGGGTGAAGTCGCTGCCCACCTGGTCCATCTCGATGAAGGACATGCCGATCTGGGCGTGGGGGGTGCCGCCGCCGGTGACTTCCACCTGGATCCCCAGGTGGCCGGCGTCCTGCTTCTCCACCAGCTCGGCGAGAAACTGCTCCGCGGCCTGCGTGACTTCGATCATGGCGTGCTCCGCATGCGTTTGCGTGGGCCGGGCGGCGGCAGCCCCCGACCTGGTTCGGGCGCCAGTATAACCCACCAAAACGGTCGGGATTGACCCCAGGATCGATACCCCGCGACGGACCTCCGGAGCCCGCGGCTCACACGACGAGGCGCGCCGCGTGCAGGCGGCGGTAGTCCCTCTCGCAGGACTCCGCCAGTGGCTCCAGGGCAGGCGGCAGCCGCTGGGACTTGGACGTGTAGGGTGCGAAGCCCGTGGAACGTTCCACGGCGCCATACCAGTGCCGCGCCCACACCCCGTCGCTGGCCCGGGGGCCCGGGGGCCACGCCAGCATGCCCTCGCTGAAGGCGACGCCCAGCGCCCGGCACAGGGCCTCCAGCATTCCGCGCGGGTTCTCCAGCACGTCGCGGGCGTCCAGCACCAGCGGCGTGCGGCCGGTGCGCGCCGCCACCTGGTCGAACAGGCGCGCCTGCTGCGCCACGCCCACGTCCTCGGCGGTGACCTCCGGGCGCACCCGGGCGTAGGAGGCGATGACCTCGCGCGGATCGCGGATGAGAAAGCAGTTCACGAGGGCGTCCAGCCAGCCGCGGTCCACCTCGTCCAGCAGGTGGTGGGCCATGTGCTTCTGGAAGAACACCGCCTTGCCGCCGGGCACCGGCCCGGCGCAGGCCGCCGCCACCCGGCGCCAGTCCGTGTCGCCGGCGGCGATCACCTCCGCCGCCCCCGGGTGCTCGATGCCCGTGCGTGCCAGGTAGTAGGCGTACAGGGGCTCGTCCCACACCGCGGTGTCACCGCGGTTCTCCCATGCCCGCATCATGGCGGTGGAGATGTTGCGCGGCCCCGACCACATGGCCACGCGCAGCGGGCCGCCCGCGGCGGCAGCGGGCATCAGCGCGCCGCTCCGCTCTCGCGCTCCACCAGGTCCGCGTACAGGGAGGTGAGGCGCGCCGTGACCGGGCCGGGCACGCTCTCGCCGGTGCGCCGGCCGTCCACCTCCGCCACTGGCACCAGCCCCGCGAAGGTGCCGGTGACGAAGGCCTCGTCGGCGCCGTACACGTCCGTGAGGCTGAAGTCGCGCTCGAACACGGGAATGGCGTGCTCGTGGCACAGCCGTATGACGTTGCCGCGGGTGATGCCCCCCAGGCAGTAGCCGCCGCCGGAGGTCCACACCTCGCCGCCGCGCACGATGAAGAAGTGGGTGGAGTTGCACGTCGCCACGAAGCCGCGGGTATCCAGCATCAGCGCCTCGTCGGCGCCTGCCTTGGTGGCCTGGATGCAGGCCAGAATGCAGTTGAGCTTCGAGTGACTGTTGAGCTTGTTGTCCTGCACGTCCGGCGGGCCGCGACGCACGTGCACCGTGAACAGCCGCACGCCTCGCGTCGCCACCTCGGGGCTGGGCGACTTGTGCTCGGGGATGATGACCACGGTGGCGGGCCCCACCGTGACCCGCGGATCCTGGTAAGGGGTGCGCTTGCGCCCGCGGGTGACCATGAGGCGCACGTGCACGCCGCTGTCCATGCCGTTGGCCTGCACCGTGCGCTCGATGGCCTGGGCGAGCGCGGCGGGCGTCATGCCGATGTCCAGGTCCAGGGTCTTCGCGCCCTCGTAGAGCCGCTTCAGGTGCGCCTCCAGGAACAGCAGCCGCCCGCGGTGCAGGCGGATCCCTTCCCACACGCCGTCACCCAGCACGAAGCCCGAGTCGAACACCGACACCACCGCCCGGTCCCGGTGCACCAGCTCGCCGTTGACGCTCACGAGGACGTCGGCGTTGCGGGGATCGTCTGCGTACTCGTGGGTGCCGTGGCTCATGGCTTCACCGGGTGACAGCGCCGTGGGGCGCCTCGCGCAGCGCCGTGGCGGCGACCAGCCCCACGCCGAGGAACGCGAGCAGCGCCGAGAAGGCGTTGCGGAACGCGGCAGCATCGTACACCGGCGCGCCGTCTCGCATGGCGCCGTTCCACTGGAGATCCAGCAGCGCTCCCAGCAGCGGCTGGAACAGGGCGCCGGCGCCCACCGTCGCGGCGTTCAGGAACCCGAACGCTGCGCCGTGCACCGCCGGCGCGTTGCTCTCCCGGGCGATGGCGAAGCCGATGATCATGGTTCCATAGCAGGCGCCCGCCAGCAGGAACAGCGCGGCCAGGGTGACGGTGCCCGGGGACGGCAGGTGGACGATGGCGGCCAGGCATGCCGCCCCGGCGCCGATCGCCGCCAGCAGCGGCGGCTTGCGCCGCCCCATGCGATCGCTGAGCGCGCCGGCCAGCGGCGACCCCAGCGCCCAGCCCAGCAGCAGCAGCGAGGCGAGGCCCGCCGCCTCGGGCCGCGACATACCGTGCACCTGCATCAGCCAGGCCACGCCCCACAGCCCCGCGAAGCCGAGCAGGGGCGCGGTCATGGTGGCGCACACCAGCGCCAGCAACAGGTTCTGCCGGCTGCCGATCACGCGCCCGAGGCCGCGCAGCACGGATCCGCCCGGGCCGACCGGCGGGGCAGCCGCGTCCGGCGGGCGGTCGCGCACGATCAGCCACACGGCGCCCGCCAGGGCGAAGCCCGCCAGCGCCGAGGCGGTGAGCGACGCCCGCCAGCCGAAGCGCTCCACCGCAGCCGCCAGGGGTGCCTGTCCCAGCATGCCGCCCAGCATGCCGCTCATCATCACCAGCCCGGAGGCCAGGGCGAACCGCCCCGGCGGCAGCCAGGTGGTGGCGAGCTTGAGGCCCCCCACGAAGCTGAAGGCGGCACCCACGCCCACCAGCAGGCGCCCCAGGTACGCGGCGGTCATGCCGTCGGCGCCGGCGAACACCAGGGTGCCCAGCGCGCACACGACGGCGCCGCCGCACAGCAGCCGCCGCGGGCCCACCCGATCCATGAGCAGGCCCACCGGAATCTGCAGGCTCGCATAGGCGTAGAAGTAGACGGCCGACAGGTTCCCGAGCGCCGCGCCGCCGGCGCCCAGATCCCGCATCAGCCGGTCGATCATGATGCTGGGCGCCACGCGCTGGAACCACGCGTAGAAGAACAGCGCCGGGCCGAAGCTCCACACCAGCCAGGGCAGCCAGCGGGGCAGCCGGACGCGCCCGCCATCGTCGCTTGCGGGAGGGGTGTCGATGGGGCGGGATTCCGTGGCGGCGCGGGCGGGCCGATTATACTCGGCGCCCTGCTGCGGCCCGCCGGCCGCGAGCCACAGCGACAGGAGACCGGCCATGGCGGTTGCCCCGGGGCAGGCGACGCGCGGCGCGCGCGGCGAGGCGGTGGCGCTGCGTGCGCCGGCCCGGGTGATGGATCTCGTGCGGCTCGGGTCCCTGTTCGCGACCCGCGTGAGCTTCACGCGCACCCTGGTGCGGCGCATGGCGCGGGAGGGCTGGCGCATCAGCTGCCCGCGCTTCCAGGTGGACGCCCGCGGCGTGGGCCAGGCGGTGTTCGCCGTGGACACGCCCGCCGGACGGCTGGGCTTCGTCGCGTTCTGCGAGCACCTGGAGCCGCGCGAGCGCACCGACCGCGTCATCGCCACCCGCTGGGACGCCACCTTCGCGCTGCTGGAAGGCGACCCGGACGCGGACACGGTGGCACGGCTCGCGGCCCACGTGCCGCGCCAGGAGGCCGGCCGGGTGAGCCCGCGGGAGCTGGTGCTGAGCCGGGCCAACCGCAGCGTGCGCCTGTTCGAGCACGTGGTGGACGCCCTCGCCGCGGGCCGCCAGCCGGAGCCCGCGCAGCTCGCCCGGGTGGGCTACCTGATGCGCACCACGGCGGTCTACGGCAACGGCAAGTTCGGCCTGAGCGATCTCGCGCGGCTCCAGTCGTCGGGCGTGTTCCGGCTGCCGTTCCAGGCAGAGATGCTCACCGTGTACCTGGCGCGTCACTTCAGCCTCGCGCTGGTGGAGCACCTGGCGAGGGCACGCGCGCCGGACACGGCGGTGGCGCTGGAGCCGCGCCTCGCCCGCGCCCTCGGGGTGGGCAACGCCACGGGGCTCGGCATGGCGCCGTTCCTCGTCACCCACCCGCAGCTCGTGAATCGCTGGCTCACGGTGCGCGAGACGGCCCTGGCACGGGCGCGCGGCATCGAGCGCGCCAGCGCCGCGCAGCGCAGGCGCTTCCCGCTGCTGCTGGAGCGTGCCCGGCGCCACCTGGCCCGGTGGCACACGGACGACCCGCGACAGGGACCGCGCATCCACGCGCTGCGCCGGGAGCTGGACGTCCTGGCGCACGACTGGCGGGCCCGGGCAGACACCTTGCTGGATGCGCCGTATCCCTTCGACGCCCTGTTCCGCCAGGTGGAGGGGCGTGCCGGCACCGAGACCGAGGAGCTGGTGGCGAGCCTGCTCATCGAGCTCGCGAGCGAGGTCGTGGACGATCTCGAGAACGAGACCGGCTGCGAGGAGGACGAGGCGATCCGGCCGGGGATGACCGTGGGCGGCCTGCTGACGCTGCTGGAGCGGGACTATGCCTGGGCGCTGCAGGTGGACTTCGCGGCGCCGGCCAGCCGCCACATGTTCTGGTACGTGTCCGAGGACAAGGAGGAGCCGCGCCTGGGCGAGCGGGGCGTGGACGCCGGCGACGATCGCGAGATGCGCCTCGACGTGGCGCGCCAGGTGCAGGCGCTGCATCGGGCGCTCGCCGCCACCGCGCCGGCGGCGCGCGGGCGCAGCGTCGCCTCGTGGCTGCTGCGCGAGCCGGATCTCCGCGGCATCGTCGCCCGGGTGCAGACCCTGGCGGGCCTGCCCTACGCGGAGATCCGCGCGAACCTGCTGGCCGCGGACTGCGTGGCGGTGGATCTCCTGCGCTGCAAGCTCGCCACCTTCGGCGCCACCGGCTTCGACCCCAAGAGCGATCGCTGGACCCGCATCACCCTGTTCCAGGGTGCGCCCCTGGCCGGCGAGCTGGCCGCGGACGACGCCGACGACTGGTGGATGCCGGTGATGCCCGACTGATGGCCGCGGCCCCCGGGCGGGTCACGGTGAACGAGGTCGTGCGCGTCTCGCGGCGGGTGTTCGCGGCGCTGGGCACCGGTCCCGGATGCGAGCGCGAGGGCGCCGACGCGGTGGCCTGGCTGGAGACCCGCGGCCTCGCCGGCCTGGCGACGCTGCACGCGGATCTGCCTGCGCTGCGGCGCCTCGGCGCGACTCCCTGGCAGGTGCGGCACGAGTCCCCCGGGCGGCTCGAGATGGACGGCAGGGGGGGCAGCGCGGTGCTGGCCGCACCCGCCGTGGTGGACTGGCTGGCCGGCGAGGGCGAGACCGCCGGGGTGGAGCTCGCGTCCGTGCGCTCGCCCCTGTGGCTGCTGCCGCCCCTGGCGGCGCGCTGCACGGAGACGGTCGCGTGGGTGGAGGCCCGGGGTCCGGGGCTGCTGCTGCGGGCCTGGTGCGACGGCGCAGGCGGGTTCGAGGTCACGCTACCGGACCCACCGGCACGGCTGGCGGGCCGGATCGTGGACGTGCGGGGCGGTCGGGGCGGACCGCCGGCTGCCCCACCGGACCCGGCAACGCCGCAGCTCGCCGCACCGGATCTGGATCGGCGGCAGTGGGCAGCCCTTCGCGACGGCCTCGCGGTGCCCCGGGACCTCTGGCATGCGCTGGTCGCGGTGGCGCGCGAGGTCCTGGTGCCGGAATCTGAGCAGTCCCGGGCCCGCGGCGCAGGCGGCGGCGACGACAACGCCTGAGGTGGTTGCCTCACCACCACCCGTGGGGGTGGTGCAGGTGCGGTGGGAGGTGGCCGGGGCCGAAGTGCCTGTGCGGCCCGTACCACGGCGCACCGTGTCCATAGGGGAACCAGACACCGTGGCCGTACGGATACCAGGGGTCCGTGCGCCAGTACGGTCCCCACAGCATGAAGGCCTCTACCCGTACCACCGGCAGCCGCGCCGTTCCATCGCCCACCCGCGCGTCCACCGGCGTGTCCAGCGTGCCCGCCACCGTGACGTCGTTGCCGCGAGCGTACAGATCCGGGTTCACGTCCGGCGCCGCACGGATCACGAAGCGCCCGTCCGACGGCGATCCCGGCAGCGGCCGGCCGGCGTCGTCCAGGCGCCGCTCCACCACCTGCACCCGGACGTTGCCATCGGCGTCGCGCCCGGACCCGATGACCGTGCCGCCCCAGCGCACCGGCGCACCCACGTGGGCCTGGGGATCCTGGCGGACCTCCACCAGCTGCAGATCGCCCGGCGGCGGCGCGGCGATGCGCTCCGGCACCGGCTCGCGGGGCTGCCCGGCGCAGCCGAACAGGAGTACCACCGCCAGCGGCACCGACACACGCAGTGGGTGGATGGCGGTCAGGCGGGTGCTCACGGCGGCCG
>JBFHNV010000204.1:0-11019 GCA_041593595.1 Gammaproteobacteria bacterium | reverse complement strand
CCAGCGCGAGCTCCGCCGCGCGCATCCAGTAGGGCAGCGCATCGGCGAGCCGCCCGGCCGCGGTGAAGTGATGTGCCAGCAGCTCCGGGACCTGGGAGGCCGCTTCCGGAAACCGTGCCTCGAGGACCTCGGACAGCCGGGCGTGCAGGCGCTCGCGGTCGCGCCTGAGGAGGCTGTCGTACGCGGCGTCCTGCAACAGCGCATGCTTGAAGGTGTAGGTCTCGTCGGGGCCCGCGCCACGCCGGTGGATTAGCTCGGCCCGCTCCAGATCGGCGAGCGCCGCACGAAGCGCCGCAGCGTCGCGGGTGAAGAGCTCGGCCAGCAGCGCGAAGCTGAACTCGCGCCCGATGACCGAAGCGATCTGGGCGACGTCCTTCACCTCGCCGAGCCGGTCGAGTCGGGCGACCAGCGAGTCCTTGAGGGTGCTCGGGACCGGGAGGAGCGGCCGCGGGCCGCGAACCGTCCAGCGATCCCCGGCATCCTGCAGCGCCCCGGCCTCCAGCACCGACTTCGTCAGCTCCTCCACGAACAGCGGGACCCCGTCCGTCTTCGCGACGATCTCGCCGAGCAGCGCTTCCGGCAGTGGCTTGCCTCCGGCCATGGTCTCGACGATTTCGGCCACCTGCCGCCTGCCCAGGCGGGCGAGGGAGTGGGCGGTGACGTGGCCACGTCCCCGCCACGGTGGCTGAAACTCGGGGCGGTGGGTGACGATCGCGAGAATCGCCGCACCGGCGACACGGTCGATGATCTCGCCCATCACCTCCAACGTCGTCGGATCCGCCCAGTGCACGTCCTCGAACAGCAGCAGGAGCGGACCGCGCCCAACGGGCGCGGTGAATCGCCGTGCCAGCGCCTCGACGGTCTTCTGCTTGCGCTGCCGGGGGCTGTCCACAGGCGGCGGTTCGCCAGACGCCGCGGGCATCGAGAGCAGGGCGGCCAGCAGCGGTGCGGATCCGCCGCCGGCCTCGTCCTCGCCGGCGAGCCAGGCATGCAGCTTGTGGCGCTTCGACTCCGGGCTGTCGTCGTGCCGGATGCCGGCGGTGCGCTGGAGATGCTCGACGAATGGATAGAAGGCGCTGTTCACGTGATGGGGAGAGCACTGGAACTGGAGCACTCGGTGTTCCTGCGGGCCGATGCGCTCCCGCAGCGCGTGCACCAGCCGGCTCTTGCCGATGCCCGGCTCGCCCGAGAGCAGCACCACCTGCCCCTCGTGGGCGCGGACGCGCTCCCAGCGGTCGAGGAGCAGCAGCACCTCCGTCTCGCGTCCGACCAGCGCCGTGCCCTCCGGGCTGCGGGTGGCCTCGAAGCGGCTCCCGGTGCTGGCCTCGGAAACCGCCCGCCACGCCTGCAGCTCGCCGGCGAACCCCTTGAGCGCGTGCCGTCCGGCGTCCGCGTAGGCGAACAGCCTTCCGGTCAGCGCGCGGGTGGCGTCGGAGATGACCACGGTGCCGGGAGCCGCCAGCGACTGCAGGCGCGCCGCGAGGCTCGGCGTGCCGCCCAGCACCGCACGTTCCTCCGAGGCACCCTCGCCGACGATGTCGCCTGCGAGAACCTGGCCCGTGGCGACACCGATGCGCACCGCGAGCTCCACCCCCTCCCGCAATCGGAGCGAAGCGACCGCATCGACGACGCCCAGCCCGGCGCGCACCGCCCGCTCCGCGTCGTCCTCGTGCGCCTGGGGATACCCGAAGTAGACGAGCAGGCCGTCGCCCATGTAGCGGGCGATGTACCCGTCATAGCGCTCGATGACCTGGGCGCTCGCCGTCTGGTAGGCGGCCAGCAGCTCGCGGTAGACCTCGAGGTCCATGTCCTCGGCGAGGGCGGTGGATCCCACCAGGTCGCAGAACATCACGGTGAGCTGACGGCGCTCGGCCTCGCCGATGGGCGCCTCGCGGACCGCGGCGAGTGTGCGCCCCGCCGCGCCGGCGGCCGGGTCCGGCTGCTCGAGCTGCAGCTTCTCCACCGCCTTCAGGATCCTCAGGCGTGCGCCGGCCGCGCTCACCCCGATGTCCTTCAGCACCGCGTGGTCGAGCCGCGGCAGCACGTCCCAGCCGATCTCGTTGTCCTCGAAGGCCGCCGCATGGCGCCCGAGGCCCAGCGATTCGAGCCACTCTCGGATATCGGTCATCGCGCGGTCCTGCGCCGTCGCCCGCCCGGCCGGTCACTGCCCATCGTAGATCACGCGGGAAACCTGGCGCGCCGTACCCCCGCGATCCGGGGCCGGTCCGGCCGCGCGCCGCATCCGTGTTCGTGTAAGGCCGGGTCGGCGCGGGTCGCGGGGACCGTCGGCCGCATGGACGCGGCCGTCGAGCGTACAGGGACGTATTCACAGCGTGTCCCCGCGACCCGTGCCGGCCCGGCCACCCGCGAGATGGCGTTAACCGATCACGGATCCCGCGCGCCGCGCCGCCGCAGGCAGCGGACCGGTCCTGTACAGCGGCGCAGGAGCGCTGGCACGATGAGCGGCGGGTGAAACGCGGGAGTGCGGCGGTGGCCCCCTTCGACGTGGTGGTGGTGGGCGCGGGCAACGCCGCCCTGTGCGCGGCGCTCGCCGCCCACGAGGGCGGCGCACGGGTGCTGGTGCTGGAGAAGGCGCCGGAGGAGGAGAAGGGCGGCAACTCCTACTTCACCGCCGGCGGATTCCGCTTCGCCCACGAGGGGCTGGACGACGTGCGCCGGGACATCGTCACGGATCTCTCGGAAGCCGAGGCGGCGCAGATCGATCTGCCCCCCCACGACCGACAGCACTTCTACGAGCAGCTGATGAAGGTCACCCGCCACCAGTCGGACGAGGATCTCGCGTGGATCCTGATCGACGGATCGCGTCCCACCATGGCGTGGCTGCGCGGGCACGGCATCCGCTTCATCCCCATGTTCGGCCGCCAGTCCTACCTCGTGGACGGCAAGCATCGCTTCTACGGCGGCGTCAACATCGAGGCCGTCGGTGGCGGCCAGGGGCTGGTGGAGGCGCTGCTCGCGCGGGCGAAGAAGCTCGGCATCGAGATCCGCTACGGGTGCGGCGCACGTCGTCTGGAGCAGGACGCCGGCGGGCGCGTGACGGGCGTGATGGTGGACGGCCCGGCGGGCTTCGAGAGCGTGGCGGCGTCGTCCGTGGTGCTCGCCTGCGGCGGCTTCGAGGCCAACCCCGAGTGGCGCGCCCGCTACCTGGGGCCGGGCTGGGATCTCGCCCGGGTGCGCGGCACCCGCCACAACACCGGCGACGGCATTCGCATGGCGCTGGACGCGGGGGCGGTGCCCTTCGGCAACTGGTCCGGCTGCCACTCGGTGGGCTGGGACATCAGCGCGCCGCCCTTCGGCGACCGGGAAGTGCTGGACAACTTCCAGAAGCACTCCTACCCGCTGGGAATCATGGTGAACCTGGAGGGCCGGCGCTTCGTGGACGAGGGCGAGGACTACCGCAACCTCACCTACGTGAAGTTCGGGCGCGCCATCCTGGGCCAGCCCCACCGCACGGCGGTGCAGATCTTCGATCAGAAGACGGTGCATCGGTTGCGCGACGAGTACCGCATCCGGCAGGTGACCAAGGCGCAAGCCGACACCATCGAGGGGCTGGCGCAGGCGCTGGAGATCGACCCCGACGCCCTCGCGCGCACCGTGCGCGAGTACAACGCCGCCTGCCAGCCGGGGGACTACAACCCGGCGGTGCTGGACGGCGTGCGCACCCGCGGCATCTCGCCGCCCAAGAGCAACTGGGCTCTGCCTCTCGACGCGCCGCCCTACGTGGGCTACGTCACCACCACCGGCATCACCTTCACCTTCGGCGGCCTCAAGATCAACGAGCGGGGCGAGGTGCAGAGCCTCGCCGGGCGCAGCATCCGCGGCCTGTACGCCGCCGGCGAGCTGGTGGGCGGCCTGTTCTACGAGAACTACCCCGGCGGCTCGGGGCTCATGGCCGGCGCCGTGTTCGGCAAGCGCGCCGGCGAGCACGCCGCCCGGTATGTCAGCGGCCTCAACGTCTGAACAGCCGTTTCGAGTGGCGCCAGTTGTCTGTCGCGATGCGCAGCAAGGCATGGGTCGGCACGCCTTGCCACACGGCACGAATGGCTCGCCGAAGCAATCAATCTACGGGACGCGACACCAGTCAGCGGCTCCGACTCCTCTTGGCGGGCATGTACAGGCGGGCGCGCACGGCGGGATCCTCGGCGTCGTACCAGCCCTGGTCGCGCAGCGCCACCAGGTGCGCGTTGCGGGTGCGCTCGATGGTGAGACGCAGCTCCTCGTAGCCGGGCTCCTCGTCGGTGACCGCGCTGCGCCCGCGCCGTGCCGCCCACCACTCGAGCAACGCCCGGGGCACGGCGAGCTTGCGCACCGCCACCTCCAGCACCAGCAGCACCAGGGCGGCGAGCAGGAACGGCCACCACAACGTGAATCGCTCGCTGACGGCCGCCGCGTCCACCGTGAGCACCTCGGGCAGGGCGGTGACGGACAAGGGCAGCAGCCGGCCGCCGGCGGCCGCTGCCACGTCTGCGAGCAGCGCCCGGTCCACGCCCAGATCCAGGAACTCCGTGGAGTACGGCACCGCGAGGCCGAAGGTCCTCGGTCCCACCCGCAGCTCGCCGCGCGACCCGCTCAGATTGACGTAGTAGCGCCCGGCGCCGGGTACCGGGAACTCGCCCCGGTAACGCCCGGGCGCCACCTGCTCGAGCCTCACCGGGTAGGCGTCGCGCTCGGGCCCGGACACCGTGGCCTGCATGGCGAGCCCGTTGATGAAGCGGTCGTCCCGATCCAGCACGTCCACCACCACCTCGCCGCGGCGCCCCTGCCAGCGGAACTCGGGCAGCAGCGTCTCGCTGCCGCTGCGACGCATGGTCCAGCGCGCGAGCTGGCCGGTGAAGCGGGTGAACGCGTCCCAGCGCACCCACTCGCGGCCCCAGCGCCCGGAGAGATCCGAGGTGAAGGCCACCGATTTGCCGAGCCCGTAGCGCCAGGCCGCGAGCAGCGGATCCTCGTCGTCGGTGGCCAGCAGCACCTGCGCGGCGGGCTTTGCGAAGGCCCGCTGGTATCCGAGCAGGCGCGGGAAGGCGTGCGCCGGGAAGCCCTCTAGGATCTCGCCCGGGTACACCCGCTGCGGCGCGGTCTCGCGCTCCACCACCAGGTCCCGGGCCACCACCATGGTCTCGCTGGTGAAGATGCGTGGCACGTTGCGCGGGTCGTCCGTGTGGTAGTAGCGCCCGCTGCCCATCTCGGCGAGGCGCGCCATCAGCACCCGGTCGGCGTCCAGCCCCAGCGCCACGGTGGACATGGTGATCCCTTCCGCCGCGATGCGCGCGCCCACGTCGGTGAAATCGGCGCCGATGCCGGTGAGGCCGTCGGAGAGCACGATGAGATGCCGGAGCTTTGCCTCCTGGAGGCTCATCACCCGCACCGCCTCCTCCAGCGCCCGCACGAGATCGGTGCTGCCGCCGGAGGCGAGGGTGCGCAGCTTCTCGGTGATGGGCGCGCGGTTGCCCACCTCCGTGGGCGCGACGATCCACTCCTGGGTGTCGTCGAAGGCCAGCACGCCGACCCGATCGAGGGGATTGAGCAGCTCGATGGAGCCGAGTGCCGCGCGCTTGGCGATGTCGATCTTCTCCTCGCCCTGGCTCTGGGAAGCCATGCTGCCGGAGCGGTCGAGGACGAAGATCACGGCGAGCGTGGGGATCTTCACCGTGCTGCGCACGTCCATGGTCACCGGCAGCAGGTTCTCCACCGGCGTGCCCAGGTAGCCGCCGGCGCCGTAGCTGCGGTCGCCGCCCAGCATCACCACGCCGCCGCCGGCGTCGCGCACGTAGCGTTCCAGCAGCTCCATCTTCGCGAGCGAGAGATCGAATCCCGAGACGTTGTTCAGGATGATCAGCTCGTAGTCCGCCAGCCGGTGCATGCTCGCGGGCAGCGCGCTGGCGGGCACCTCGTCCACCGTGAAGCCCTGCGCCTCGAGCGCGTCGCTCACGTGGCGCTCGAGGCCTGACTCGCCCACCGCGTGCAGTACCTTGGGTGCGCCCACCACCTGCACGAAGGCCTGGTAACGGTTGTTCTCCGGCTCGCCGTCCTGGTCGCTGTTGACGATGGCCTCGTACTCGTGGAGGCCCCCGCGATCGGTCTGCTCGACCAGGGTGTGCACGTTCACCCCCGGCACGAGATCCAGACGTGTCTCGTGCAGCAGCGCGCCGTCGCGCAGCACCACCAGATGGGCGCCGGCGCGCAGGCGGCTGTGCACCGTGACCTGGACGTGGAACGGCTCGTGCACCCGCACCCGGTCGGGCGCGCTCACGCCCTGCACCGAGATCTCGTGGCGGGTCGCGGTCTTCTCGAGCGCCATGGCGTAGACCTTGACGCCGATGGAGCGCGCCACCGCCGCGGCCGCCCGCGCGTCGCCCAGGTTCTCGCGTCCGTCGCTCAGGAGCACGACCCGCCGGTTGCCGCCGGGCGGGAATGCGCCCACCGCCACCTCGATGGCACGTCCGATGTCGGTGCCGGCGCGGGACACGTGGCTCGTGATGCTGCGCACCGGCCCGTCCGGCTCCCCGAGCACGCTCTCCACCGCGGCGTCGGCGCCGAACACCACCAGGCCCATGCGGGCATCCGGCGCCCGCCCGGCGAAGGCGCGGCTCACCAGGTCCAGCGCCTGCGCCGAGGGCTCGCGCCCGACGCTGCTGGACACGTCCAGGGCGAACACCACGTCGGTGCGCCGTGCGTGGCTCGCCGCCAGCGGGCCTGCCAGCGCGATGGCGAGGGACGCGACGGCGGCGCAGCGCAGCGCCGTGCCCGCGACGCGCCGCCCGCGCCCCTCCGCGGTGCCGCTCGCGCGGCGCAGCCACACCGCTGCCGGCAGCAGCGCCAGCATCGCGAGCCAGCCGGGATGGGCGAGATCAGGCACGGCCGGTCCTCAGGCACCACACGCCCCACTCCAGCGCGAGCAGCGCTAGGGCGAGCATCGCCAGGTACGGCCACAGGGGTCGCACCACCGTGGCCTGGGCGCTCGCGGCACGCACCGCGGGACGCGACGGCGGCGCCGCGCGGCGGCTCACGTCCGATTCCCGCGCGTCGGTGACGTTCACCGCGAAGTGGCGCGCCACCTGGCCCACCGTGTAGGCGTAGATCCCGGCCCGGGAGGTGTCGTCGATCTCGAGCACGCCGTCGGCGAGGGGCAGCACGCGGCCTACACCGGAGGGCAGTCTCAGGATCACCTCCTCGTGCCCTGCCGGGGCACGGATCACCCAGCGCTCGCCGGCGGCAATCTGGGTGGGGGCCGCGGCGCCGTCGCGGGGGCGCAGCCAGGCCACCGCCTGGCTCATGAGCAGCGGGAAGGCGGCGCGCAGCGGCAGGGTGGAGCGGGACAGGTCGAAGCCCAGGTACACGACGCGGCGCTGCGGCTCGAGCAGCGCGAGCGCGAGATCCGTGTCGCGGGACCAGAACAGGCGCTGCAGCCCCGCCCGCTCACCGGCGTGGGTGACGCGCCGGGCCCGCTCGATGCGCACCCCGGCGAGGTCCACGCCACGCATGAGCGCGCTGTCGCCCTGACCCGCGACGCGCGGCCCGTCCACGACACCGGCCTCTTCGAGGGACAGCCCGGGCGCGAGGGTGTCCACCAGCAGGAAGCTGCCGGGCGGCAGCGCCGGCGCCGGCACGCGATCCAGCACCACCACGTCGTGCAGCCGCGCCGCGTCCGCCAGATCCCCCCCGGGCACTGCTGCGGCCACCGCCAGCTCCACGCCGGGCATCGCCGCCAGCACGCTCTCCAGGTAGACGCTTCCCGGCGTGACCAGCAGCACCCTGAGGGGCACGCTCACGTTGACCACCGCGAAGGCGTGGTCGTCGGCTTCCAGGTCGTCGTCCACCCGGATGCGCGCCCGGGCACGGCCGGTGGCGGCGCCCTCGAAGGGCAGCACCAGGGTGTCCTCGCCGCCGGCGGGCAGCTCCATGACGCGATCGATGAGCGTGCGGCGCTCGAGCGTCACCTGCGCCGGCACGCTCACCGGCGCGGCGGTGTAGTTGCGCACCGTGAGCAGCACCTGGAAGCGGTCGTCGCGATTCACCTCCGGGCGGAAGTCGAAGCGGGTGATGGCCACGTTGCGGGCCGGCACGCCCACGAAGCGGTACTGCACCCGAGGCGAGCCCGGATCCTGGTCGGGATCGAACGCGCCGTCGGTGATGAACACCACCCGCGCGCCTTCGCGCCCGCGCAGCAGCGACAGGGCGAGGGACAGGGCGTCGCGCGGGCGACCGGATTCGTCCGTGGCCGCGACGTCGGCCAGCGCGGCGTGCAGCGTCTCGCGGCTGGACTCGAAGCCGCTGCGCAGCGCCGGGGCGCGGGCGCTGGTCATGATCAGCGCCCGCGAATCCACGGGCAGCGCGTCCACCAGCGCCGCGGCCTCGGCGCGGGCCGCGTCGAAGCGGGTGCCGGAGCCGGATCGGGTCTGCATGCTCGCGCTGGCGTCCAGCACGATGACCGTGTCGCCGCTCTCGCTGGCGCGACCGAGCCACTCGGGCGCAGCCAGGGCGAGGGCCGCGACGAGCGCGAACAGCACCAGCATCAGGAGGCTCAGGTTGCCGAGCAGCCGGCGCAGCCCCATGCCGCGGCGGCGCTCCGCCAGTGCCTCCCGCCACAGGGCGGTGGTCGGCACCGTCACGACGCGCCGCCGGGGTCGCAGCAGATGCAGCAGCACGATGACGGGGATCGCGGCGAGCGCCAGCAGCGCCCACGGCTGGCCGAGCTGGATCACTGCAGCACCGATCCGCGGCGGAGATACTTGAGCACCACGTCCTCGAAGGGAATGGCGGTGCTGGCCCGCAGGTACTCGATGCCGCGCCGGCGGCAGTAGCGCTCCATGCTCTCGAGGCGGTGCATCAGCCGGCGCCGGTATGCCGCGCGCAGCTCCGCGTCCACCGTCACCGACAGGGTGCTGCCGCCCTCCGCGTCCACCAGGCGCAGCGGCCCGTCCAGGGGCGGGTCGATCTCCTCCTCCGCAAGCAGCTGCAGCACCATCACGTCGTGGCCGCGGGCCCGCAGCGCTTCCAGCCCCGGCTCCGGGTCGTCGCCGCCCAGCAGATCGGACACGAGCACCACCACGCCGGGGCTGCGGGTGCGCGTGGCGAGCTCGCGCAAGGACGCGGTGAAGCGGGTGGGCGACGCGCATTCGAGCCCGCTCAGGTACTCCAGCAGCGGGGCCATCTGGTGGCGGGTGGTGAGCGGCGGGCGGTCCGCGCCCAGCGCGCCGGCGAAGGCCGTGACGGTCACGCGGTCCAGGTTGTTGAGCCCCACGTAAGCCAGCGCCGCGGCCAGGCGCCGGGCGTGATCGAACTTGGGCGGGCTGCCGAACGCCATGCTCGCGCTCGCGTCCACGACCAGGTGCAGCGTCACGTCCTCCTCGGTGGCGTAGAGCTTCAGGAACAGCCGGTCCAGGCGCGAGTAGATGTTCCAGTCGATGTGGCGGAAGTCGTCCCCGGGCTGGTAGCGCCGGAAGTCGGAGAACTCGAGGCCGCGCCCGCGCCGGCGGGTGCCGTGCTCGCCGCGCACGAGGCCCCGGAAGATCCGTCGCGCCAGCAGGTCGAGCTGCTCTAGCTTGCGCAGGAACGCGTCGTCGAAGACGAGGGTGCCGGCCTGCCCGGCGGCGGGCGATGCGTTCATGGCGCTAAGCGTGGGCGGCGCCCTGGGCCACCGGCGTGTCGCGCACGATCTCGGCGATGAGATCATCCACCCGCACCCCCTCGGCCTCGCCCTCGAAGTTGAGCAGGATGCGGTGGCGCAGCGCCGGCACCAGCGCCGCGCGCACGTCGTCGAAGCTCACGTTGATGCGCCCGGCGAACAGCGCCAGCGCCTTGGCGGCCAGCACCACCGCCAGGACGCCGCGCGGACTTGCGCCGTGGCGCACGTAGCGACGCGTGAGCGGGCGCGCGGTGTCACTGTCGGCGTGGGTGGAGAGCACCATGCGGATGACGTAGTCCTTCACGTGGCGCGCGATCACCACTGAGCGCACCAGGGCGCGCATCTGCATCACCTCGGCGGCGCTCAGCACCGGGTCCACCGGCGGCATCGCCTCGCCGGTGGTGCGGTCCACGATCTGCGCCAGCTCGCCTGCGTCCGGGTACGCGGCCTCGAGCTTGAGCAGGAAGCGGTCGAGCTGCGCTTCCGGCAGCGGGTAGGTGCCCTCCATCTCGATGGGGTTCTGGGTGGCGAGCACCATGAACGGCTGCGACAGGGCGTGGCCGGTGCGCCCCACCGTGACCTTGCGCTCCTCCATGGCCTCCAGCAGCGCGGACTGGGTCTTCGGCGTGGCGCGGTTGATCTCGTCGGCCAGCAGGATCTGGGTGAACACGGGCCCCGGCTGGAACTGGAAGTGACGCCGTCCCGATTCGTCCTGCATCACGATCTGGGTGCCGATGATGTCTGCCGGCATCAGGTCGGGGGTGAACTGGATGCGCGCGAACTCGAGATGCAGCGCGTCGCTCAGGGTCTTCACCAGCAGCGTCTTGCCGAGGCCCGGCACGCCTTCCAGCAGCACGTGCCCCGAGGCCAGGAGGCAGGCGAGGATGCCGTCCACGAGCTCCACGTGGCCGACGATGCGCCGGTGGATCTGCCGGCGCAGCTCCGCGAGCTTCTCGCCGGCCCTGGCCACGTCCCGTTCGTCGATCATGGTCCCTGCTCCTCGCTGACCGCGCCTTCGCTCAGGCGCAGGAAGTACCGGCGGATGAACTCCTTGTAGTGCACGGGGTAGTCGTCCTTGGACATCACCTCCTCGAGCTGCGCGGCGAAGCGGGTATCCAGCTCGACACGCTCCAGCGTGCCGCCGCCGGCGCGGGGCAGCGCGCGCGCCTCGGAGACGAACGCGCTGCCCGCGTCGCGCAGCGTCCCCGCCGCCCTGAGCGTCGGGCCCGGTGGCGTGGGCGCACCCGCGTCCGGGGCGCCGGGCTCGCGCGCACCCGCGGCGGACCGTCCCGTGCCGGGCCGTGCCCCGCCCGGGTCCCCGGCGGCTCCGCCGTCCTCCTCGCGCGGGTCGCCGGCGCCGCCGGGCCCATCGT
>JBFHNV010000203.1:0-11024 GCA_041593595.1 Gammaproteobacteria bacterium | reverse complement strand
CCATGGGGGCTCGGAGGCGGCGTCCCCGCCGCCTACGGGCGCATCGACCCATGCCGTCCCCCTCCTTGGCCGGTGATCCGGGATTCGGAACAGCTTCTCGGTACCGCGCGAGTTCCCGCGCGCACCCCTGCGTGAGCTGGACTCGGCCCGGCGTGAGATTCACGCCGGACCGGGACCGCGGGCGGCTCCACTCTTGGGCGTGTCGCGTATCTGTCTGATTTCATGACCCGATTCACGCCCGGGCGGACTGGCATGCTCGTTGCTTCCCAGGATCGGTGAGACACAATCCTCCGCAACCCCCGGGGGCCTGCGGACAGCGAGGAACCCATGTCGTCCATGAAGATCATCTGCCCCAACGGCCATCTCGGCTTCGCGCCGCTCAAGAAGGCGAGCTTCCACCTGGGGGTGGCGGCAAGCCCGGACTACATCGCCGCCGACTCCGGCAGCGACGACGTCGGTCCCGTGCCGCTGGGCTCCGACACCAGCACCAGCCCGCGCCAGTGGCAGGAGCAGGACCTGGAGGAGATGCTCCTCGCCTCGCGCAAGCTGGGCGTACCGATGATCATCGGCTCCGCGGGCGACACCGGTTCCAACAGCCGCGTCGATCTCTACGTCGGCATGATCCGCGACATCGCCAGGCGCCACGGCCTGGCGCCCTTCAAGCTCGGCTACTTCTACTCCGACGTGGACAAGGACTACCTGCGCGCCAAGATGCGCAACGGCTCCTCCATCGACGGTCTCGACGGGCGCACCGCGCTGACCGAGGAGGAGCTGGACGCCACCGACCGCATCGTGGCCATGGCGGGCGTGCATCCCTTCATCGATCTCCTGAAGCGGGGCGCCGACGTCATCATCGGCGGGCGCAGCTCCGACAGCGCGGTGTTCGCGGCGCCCGCCCTGTACCACGGCTATCCGGAGAACCTGTCCTACTACCTGGGCAAGGTGCTGGAGTGCGCGTCGTTCTGCGCCGAGCCCTACGGCGGCAAGGAGACGGTGC
Organism: Gammaproteobacteria bacterium; assembly: GCA_041593595.1. Taxonomy (GTDB): domain Bacteria; phylum Pseudomonadota; class Gammaproteobacteria; order HK1; family HK1; genus JBFHNV01. The sequence continues at coordinate 10,027 of JBFHNV010000203.1, read as the reverse complement.
TCGGCGAGATCACCGCCGACGACGTCAAGGTGACCGCCATGCACCCGGAGCAGCGCTGCACGGTGGCGTCAGTGGCCGGACACGCCATGTACGAGCGCTCGAACCCCTACTTCGAGTACGTGGCCGGTGGCATGCTGGACATGACGCACTGCCGCTACGAGCAGCTCGACGAGAAGACCACCCGCATCTCGGGCCCCGCGTTCGTGCCGGCGGAGAAGGTGCGGGTCAAGCTCGAGGGCTCGGGCAAGATCGGCGAGCGCTTCGTGGGCATGGCCGGGGTGCGCGACCCCTACACCATCGCCAACATCGACCACGTCATCGACTGGGCGCGGCGCCAGGTGCGCGAGCGCTTCGGTGACAGCGGCTACGAGCTCTACTACAACGTCTTCGGCCGCGACGGGGTGATGGGTCCGACGGAGCCCCTGCGGGACAAGCCCGGCCACGAGCTGTGCATCGTGGTGCAGGGGGTCGCGCCGACCAAGGAGATGGCCGAGGAGGTGTGCATGACCGGCACCCGGCAGATGTTCTACGCGCGGCTGCCGGACGTGAAGGGCACCGCCGGCTCCGTGTCGTTCCTGCTGGACGAGGTGATGCCGGCCAGCGCCGCGTACCGCTGGACGCTGAACCACACCGTCGAGGTGGACGACCCCCTCGAGCTGTTCCCACGTCACCTGGTGGACATCGCCGCCTGAGGAGGGCCGCACGCCATGACCGTCAAGAAGCTTTCCGACCTCGCCAAGACCATCCGCAGCAAGAACGCGGGCACCGACAAGATCACCTTCGACATCATCTTCCGCCGCGCCGCGGAGTACGACCTGGTGAAGCGCTCAGGCGCCCTCAGCAAGGCCAAGATGGCGAAGCTCTACAAGGTGCCCGAGTCCCGCATCACGGACTTCGTCGAGTACGATCCGGCCTTCGCGATCAAGTTCACGATGCTGCGCGAGCGGCCGAGCGGCAGCCCCGGGGATCCGGACATCTTCGGGGCGCAGCAGTATGCGCCGTTGCTGGACGTCGACGTGAAGGTGGACTGATCGCGGCGGGGCGCAGAAAGCACCGCGAAGGTCAGGACGCCTTGCGCCCCGTGAACAGCCCCCAGCGCTGCTCGCCAGCGCGGATCCGCGCGATCTTCGCGCGCCAGCCCTCGGCGAGCGCATCGCGATCCGCCGGCGCGAGCTCCGCGTGCGCCAGCCGCGCCAGCTCCGACTGGTGAATCGCCAGGAACTCACCCGTCAGATCCTCGCCTCGCACCTCGACGAAGCCTGCCGCCTCGAGCAGCGCCACGTAGTCCTGCAGCGTGCGCAGGTGGTAGCCGCGCTCGCGCACGTAGTCCGCGAAGTCCGCGCTCCAGGGCGGCGGACCGGCGCAGTAGTCCGTGATCAGCAGCCGCCCTCCCGGCACGAGCGCTCGGTGCAACACCGCGAGCAGGCGCGACTTGTCGTGCACGTGCAGGAAGGCGTCGCGGCTGTAGACCGCATCGAAGGCGTCGACCTCCTCGAGCGCCAGCAGGTCCCCGTGCACGAACGTCACCCTTCGCGTCAGCCCCAGCTCGGCGCAGCGCTCCCGCGCCATGGCAATCATGTTGGCGGAGAGATCCACCCCGGTGACCCGCGCCCCGTGCACGCGCGCCATGAGGAAGGCGCTGCCGCCGAGACCGCAGCCCGCGTCCAGCACCCGCGCATCCGGCGCAAGCTCCAGCATGGCGGCGAAGCGCGCGGCCGTGTCCGCGCCGCCAGGACTCACGAAGTCGCGGCCGTACACGGCCTCGTACTTGCGGATCTCCGCCGCCGTGTACTGGCCGTCGTCGAGAAACGAAGGGTCGGTCATCGAGAATCAAGAGGGACGCAGTCGCTTGATTCTCCCTGACTTCCTACAGACACCCAAGCCTCGGGAATTCAGGGGCTCTCGCTCGGACGAGTCGAGCGTCTGAGAGTCAAAGGAATCGCAGTCGCTTGATTGTCAGCGATTTCACTCGCGCACCCGAATCACGAGGAATCAGGCGTCCCCGTTCCGCGTAATCAAGCGACTGCGTCCCTCTTGATTTCATGCTGCGTTGCGGCACCGATTGCGCACGGCCTGCGACCACGGGACGATGCAGCGCCACGGGCGCCTGTGCTACAAGGCTGGCATGCCGCTGGCGCGACGTGGCCTGGCAGGCGGGTCTCCAGGCCACCCGCACGCTCACCCACGCGGGCCCCGAACACACTGCCACAACGACAACCACCCAGCAGGAGGACTTCCACCATGAAGCCGATTCGAATCCCCCGCCGGCATGCCCCGTGGCTCGCCGCGGCGCTGGCCGTGGCCGCCGCCGGCCCGGCCCTGGCCCAGGAGAAGTTCCCGTCGAAGCCCATCGAGATCGTCATCCACTCCAAGTACGGCGGCGGCACCGACACCACCGCGCGCATGATGATGATCCGCACCCGGCGCAACCTGGACGTGGACATGGTGGTCACCAGCCAGCGCGGCGGCTCCGGCGCGAAGGCCCACCAGTACGCCACGGACAAGCCCCGTGACGGCTACACGGTGCTGGCGCTCACCCAGACCCACCTCTATACCATCGCCCGGGGCAAGTCGCCGCTCACCATCGACGACGTGGTGGGGGTCGCTCGCGCCATGGACGACCCGACCCTGATCACCGTCGCCACCGACAGTCGCTTGAACACCCTGGAGGACCTGGTGGCGGCGTCCAAGGAGACGCCGCTCAACTGGGGGGTGGCGCAGATCGGCGGCACCGAGCACATCGGGCTCGCCACCTTCGCCAAGGCCGCCGGCATCGAGTTCAAGGCGGTGCCCTTCGGCAGCGGTGCGCAGATGGTGCAGGCGCTCATGTCCGGCGCCATCGATGCCACGCTCCCCAACGTGAGCGAGGGCGGCTCCCAGGTGAAGGACGGCACCTTTCGCGCGCTGGCGGTGATGAACGACAAGCGCCTCGCGGACTTCCCCGACGTGCCCACCACCTTCGAGAAGGGCTACCCGGTGAAGACCTCCACCACCCGCGGCTACTGGGTGCTCAAGGGCACGCCCGAGGACCGCATCAAGATCCTCTCCGACTCCATGGTGGACGCCATGAAGCACGAGACCTTCGCCAACTACCTGAAGGGCGCGGGCCTTTCGCCGGACGACAGCGTCGCCGGCCACGCGGTGTGGGACAAGCAGATCAAGGAGGAGTACGCGGTGGCGGTGGAGGCGCTCAAGGATCTCGGGCTGCTGAAGTGACGGCCGCGCGCGGAGCCGCGTCGCCATGAGCGATCGACACGAGCCCGGCGACGACACCGGCCGGCGCCGCGGCACCGGCCTGGTGCACGGCACGGACCTGGCCGTGACCGCGGTGCTGCTGGCCTTCGCCGGCTGGGCCTACTACCTGACCACCGGATTCGAGGAGGTGGCGGATCTGTTCGCCCAGGACGTGCCGCCGGAGTTCCTGCCGCGGCTGCTCATCTGGACCATCGTCGCGCTGAGCGTGCTGCTGCCCTTCGAGCACCTACTCAAGCCCGGCGGGCGCGCCCACTTCGACGAGGCGCGCTCCACACCCATCGCCTGGATGGCCTGGCTGACGGCGGGGCTGCTGTTCCTGGTGGTGCTGTCCATCCAGTGGGCCAGCACGTATCTCGCGCTCATCGCCGTGTGCGTGCTGCTGCCGCTGCTGTGGGGCGAGCGGCGCTGGACGATCATCATCCCCTACGCGCTCGTCTTCCCCACCCTGGTGATGCTGCTGTTTTCGAAGCTGCTGGGCGTGTACTTCGAGCCCGGCCTGCTGGGCATCGACTTCCGCTAGCGCAACGGTCAGCCGATGGAGCCGATACTCGAGGGCTTCTCCCTCATCGCCAGTCCCTTCAACGTCACGCTGATCTTCGCCGGTGTGCTCATCGGCGTGGTGGTGGGGGCGCTGCCGGGGCTGAGCTCGCCCATGGCGGTGGCGCTGCTGCTGCCCTTCACCATCCAGCTCGAGCCGGTGCCCGCCATCGCCATGATGGCGGCGCTGTACTGCGCCGGCACCTTCGGCGGCTCCATCACGGCCATCCTCATCAACGCCCCGGGTGCGCCGCCGGCGGCGGCCACCGCGCTCGACGGCTACCCCATGGCGGCCCGCGGCGCGGCGGGCCGCGCCCTCGGCATCGCCGCCATCAGCAGCATCTGCGGCGGCGTGTTCAGCCTGCTGGTGTTCCTGCTGGCGGCGCCGCTGCTCGCCCGGATTGCCACGTCGTTCCGGCCCATGGAGTACTTCGCGCTCGCGGTGTTCGCCCTGTCCATGCTGGCATCCATCAGCGGCAAGTCGTCGCTCAGGAACCTCATCGCCGGCGCCGTGGGCGTGCTCATCAGCACGGTAGGCATCCACCTCACCACCGGCGTGGAGCGCTTCACCTTCGACATCCCCGAGCTCACCGAAGGCATCAACTTCATCCCGGTGCTCATCGGCCTGTTCGCCATGGGCGAGCTGCTCAACCAGTCCCAGAAGCTGGACGCGGTCTACGAGCGCATCACCGCGGTGGTGGTGCGCCTGCCGGACCGGGAGGACTTCCGTCGTATCCGCGGCACCATCCTGCGCTCGTCGGGGATCGGCACCTTCATCGGCATCCTGCCCGCCGAGGGCGCCACGGTGGCCGCCATCATGGGCTACAACGAGGCCCGTCGCTGGGCGAAGAACAAGGAGGAATTCGGCACCGGCTGCCCGGAGGGCATCGCCGGCCCCGAGGCCGCCAACAACGCCGCCACCGGCGGCGCCATGGTGCCCACGCTGGCCCTCGGCATCCCCGGCAGCGGCACCACCGCCATCATCCTCGCCGCCCTCATCATGCACGGCTTCCGCCCGGGGCCGTTCCTGATGAAAGAGACGCCGGAGTTCATGTACGCCATCTTCATCGCCATGCTGCTGGCCAACATCATGTTCCTGGCCATCGGGCTGGTGGGGGCCAAGGTGTTCTCCCGCGTGACGCTCATTCCGCGCGCGCTGCTGTGGCCGTCGGTGTTCGTGTTCTCCCTCATCGGCGCCTACTCCACCGGCGCGTCCCTGTTCGACGTGTGGGTGATGCTCATCGCGGGGCTGGTGGGCTTCATCATGCTTCGCCACGGCTTCGGCCCGGCGCCCCTGGTCATGGGGCTGATCCTCGGCAGCCTGGTGGAGGAGTCCCTGTCCCAGTCCATGATCCTGCTGGACAACCAGTGGCTGCGTTTCTTCGAGAGCCCCATCGTCAATGTGTTCTTCGCGCTCACGGTCATCGGGCTCACCTGGCCGTGGCTGAAGGCGCTGGCGAGCAAGGTGTTCCGCCGCACGCCGGTGGCGGAAGCGTCCGGTGAGTGAGCGCGGAACCGCCGTGAACCCCGCGCCATGAGCCTGCCCGCGTCCGGGGCGGCCATCGCCGAGCAGGTGGGAGCCTTCGCCGCGAGACTCGTCGACGCGCCGCCACCCGCGGCGGTGGCCGCCGTCATCGAGCGGCAGATCCTGGACGTGGCGGGGCTGTGCATCGCGGCGCGCCGGGAGGACTACGTGCGCGCGGTGCTCGCGGCCACCGACGCCGACGGGCGCGCCACGGTGATCGGCCACGGCCTGGTGCGCAGTGCGCCGGAGGCGGCGCTCGCCAACGGCACCGCCGCCCACGGCGAGGACTTCGACGACACCTTCGAGGGCACCCCGGTGCACGCCGGCGCCGTGGTGGTGCCGGCGGTGCTGGCGGTGTGCGAGGAGCGCGGCCTGAAGGGCACCCGGGCGCTGGCGGGCATCGCCGCAGGCGTGGAGCTCACGTGCCGCATGGCCCTGGTGACGCCGACGGCCATTCATCGCGCGGGCTTCCATCCCACGGCGGTCATCGGCGCCCTGGGCGCGGCCCTCGGGGCCGGCACCGCCCTGGGCCTGGACGCGCGCACCCTGGCGAGCGCGCTGGGCATCGCCGGCAGCATGGCGGGCGGCATCATCGAGTACCTGGCCGAAGGCACCTGGACCAAGCGCCTGCACGCGGGCTGGGCCGCCCACTGCGGCGTGCGCGCGGCGCACCTGGCCGCCGCCGGCTTCGCCGGCCCGCGCACCGTGCTGGAGGGTCGCCACGGCTTCTTCCACGCCTTCACCAACTGCGACGTGACGCCGGACCTCGCGCAGATCACCGACGATCTCGGGCGCGACTGGCGCATGGCGGGGGTGGCCTTCAAGCCTTACCCCTGCGGCACCATGGCCCAGCCCTTCATCGACTGCGCGCTGGCGCTGCGCGCGTCCGGCGTCGCACCGGAGGACATCGAGGCCATCCAATGCGACGTGGGCGAGGGCACCGTGCACCGGCTGTGGGAGCCGCTGACCGACAAGCAGCACCCGGCCAACGCCTACGCGGCGAAGTTCAGCGTGCCCTACGCCATCGCCGTGGCCCTGGTGGACGGCGCCGCGGGGCTCGGGCAGTTCACCGACGAGCGGGTGCGGGACCCGCGAGTGATCGCCCTGGCCGAGCGCGTCAGCTACCGGGTGGATCCGGACAACGAGTACCCCGCCAACTACACGGGCCACCTGGCGGCGACGCTCGCGAGCGGCGAGGTGCGCGAGCACCGCCAGCCGCACCTGCGCGGCGGGCGCCGCGAGCCGCTGAGCGACGCGGAGCTGGAGCGCAAGTTCGAGGCCAACGCCCGCTTCGGCGGCTGGGACGACGCCGAGATCCGCGCAGCGCGGGCTCGCGTCCGCGAAATTCCGGGCAGCGGTCTGGCGGTGGACCTGGGGCCGCTGCGGGGTTGACCTGCGGGCGCGGCGCCGGGCGCGCCCCGCTCGTCTCTCAGTCTCTCAGGCCACCCGCTCCTCGCCCCGGATCTGCGCCCGGTGCAGGCGCCGGCGCGCGTCGGCGTCGAAGGCGTCGCGCCGGTGCAGCACGCACAGGTTCTGCCACATGACCAGATCGCCGGGCCGCCAGCGGTGCACGAAGGCGAAGCGCGCCTGGGTGGCGTGGGCCCACAGGGCGTCCAGCAGCGCGTCGCTCTCGTCCACCGGCAGGCCCACGATCCAGCTCCGCGGCCGCCGGCCCAGGAACAGGCAGCGCCGCCCGCTCGCCGGGTCCGTGCGCACCAGCGGGTGGCGCGCGCCGGGCGTCTCGCGCACATCGGTGATCGCCGTGTAGCCCTTGCGCAGCATGCCGGCGCTGTTGTGGGAGGCGTCGTGCACCGCCACGCGGCCCTGGATGGCCTGCTCGAGATCCGCCGGCAGCGCGTCGCAGGCGGCGTACATGTTGGCGAACCAGGTGTCGCCGCCCTGCCCCGGGATCTCCAGCGCGTACAGGGCCGCGCCCTTGGGCGGGCGCTCCACGTAGGTCATGTCCGCGTGCCACACGGCCTCGCCGTAGCCCAGGTTCCCCTTCGGGATCCCGTCCTCCACGATGTTGGAGATGACGTTGAGCTCGGGGTGGGTCTCGTGGAAGGGCTTGCCGTAGGGGTTGGGGCCCGGCGGGTCCAGCTCGCCGAAGCGCCGCGAGAAGGCGATGAGGTCATCGTCGCTCAGGCGCTGGTCGCGCAGCACCAGCACCAGGTGCTCGTCCCAGGCGCGGGCGACGGCGTCGAAGGTGGCGTCGTCCAGGTCGCTCGTGAGATCGAGGCCGCGGATCTCCGCGCCCAGGGCGGCGCCGCTCGGGACGATCTCGAAGGAGGTTGCGGTAGCGGTGCTCATAGGTCGAAGGCCGAGCTGCCGAAGGACAGCCGCTCCACAGTATGGGCCGCAAGCACGTCCGGGTCGATCGCCGGGCGGCCCGGGCGCAGCACCACGCAGCCGGACTCGAAGCCGAGCGGCTCGCGGAACAGGCGCACGCGGGGCTTGAGGAACCCGTTGAACTCCCCCGCGTTGTCGATGCGCCCGCGGGCCACGCAGGCCTCCATCCAGCAGCCCGGCTCGCAGGCGAGGCCGTCGCCCAGCACCGGCGTGAGCCCCACCTCGCGGATGCGCGCCAGCACCGCGTCCAGGCGCGCGAGGCTGCCGAAGCGCTTGAGCTTGACCTTGCAGAATGCGACGCCGGGAATTTTCGCCGCGCGCTCCACGTCGCCGACACTGCAGATGGGCTCGTCGAGCATGAGGGGCACGGCGGAGTGTCGCGCCACCTCCGCGTTGGCGGCCCAGTCGTGGCTGGCGCAGGGTTGCTCGAAGAGCTCGATGCCTTCGGGGTCGAGGCGCGAGGCGAAGCTCGTGCCCTGCTCCACGTCGTAGGCGCGATTGGCGTCGATGCGGAGCATGGCACGGCCTGCTGCCGCGGATTGGATGCGACGCACGCGCTCGATGTCCGCATCCACGTCCTTGCCCACCTTGACCTTGAAGGTGCAGAAGCCTTCCGCGAGACGGTGCTCGACCTCCTGCTCGATTTCTGCGGGCGTGGTGGCATTGGTGGGGGTGAGGATGGGGAGGCGGACGACTTCGGTGACCTGCAGCAATGGTGGGTCGGTCAGCATCTCGAGGGCCGTGAGGAGACTGCTGGCGGCAACGGGACTCCGTGTCGCGACCCCCGAGACTTGCGCGATAGCGTCTTCCTGGCTGCGACCGATCAGCGCCTTCGCCTGCTCCTGGCAGAAGGCCCAGCCGCCGGCGCGGGTCTCGGCGCTGGAGCCCGGGGAGATATGGCCCTCGCCGAAGGCGTGGCGGCCGGATTCGTCCTGGATCCGGACGAGGATGGGTTCGAAGGTGTCGAAGGTGTGGTATGAGAGGCGGTAGGGGGTTTGGAGGGGGAGGGAGAGGCGGTGGAGATCGATGTCCGAAACGCGTGCTACAGCAACCACACTGCTCTCCAAAACGAATGCTCGCCGAGGCAGACACTGTGGAACTGGAACGGCTAAAGAAAAGGGTCGATGGACTTTTGGTGCAGTTTGAGCAGTTCAGCGCCAGAAACAGTTAGAGCTACGCTCGCAATCATATAGGATGCAAGATGACTACGGCTTCCTGGGTCGATCTTCCAAGTAATCATCAACAATGACTGGTGGGGCGAAATCGAGTTCGTTCTCCAAATCCCAAGCAAAATCCCGCCACTTCTTGCTGAGGGCAGGATTCTTCTCGAAGCCATCGGCGCCCGTCTCGTAGCGGTGCGCAAGAAACAAGCAAGCGCTATTGTTTCCGTGCTCTGCTGCGATGCGAATCAAATGAAGACCAAATTCCCTATTTCTTGCTCCGCCTTCTCCGTTCAAGAGCATCGTCGCCGCATTCCACATCGAATCCACGTAGCCACTTTCAACCGCCGCAAGATACCAGTACAAAGCTGCGCGCAGATTCTCTTCACCCCCGGCTTGCGCTAATTTGGCAGCAAGCTGATTCTGCGCAACGCAGTCACCACGCTCAGCGAGCGTCGCAAGTTCCGAAAAATCGTTACGCTTCACAGTTATCGAACCCTCGGTCGTCCACGAGGACATGGAACTTGTCGTCCATTCTCAAAGCACTGAACTGGGTCACAATGTCTCGCTTGACATCCTCGAAATCCTTGATAACCAAGATTCGCGTTGGCATCGCTTTGCGCTCGCTTTTCAGCTTCTCTAAACGTCGCGCCATACGCCCAACCACCAATGGTGGATGGACAGTTACCATCACATCCAGGTTGCATGTTGACATTGCATCGAGTTATCACTTTCCAGCGCGCAGGATTTCGCCAGGGCCGATCAGCTGGAGCTAGAGCATCATCGCGCGGCGAGTCTGCAGGGATTGACGCAACAACGGCGGCAACGCCAAGTGCGCCGAGAATCTTGCCAGCTACACCGAGTGAAATACCACCTGCAAGAACCCCAGTACCTGTAGCTCCTCCCCCAACAACCGCTGGCACACCAAGCAAGAAGAAAAGTTCGCCCGTGGGGTCTACGAAACGGACAGGGTTGCTCCCAGCGTACGCGTACGTACTGATCCCACCATCGAGGCCGATGGGATCGCTTCTGAGGTACCGCCCTGTGGTCGGATCGTAGTACCGCTGATAGTTGTAGAACGAACGAACCTACGACGGTTCACCGCAAGCGAGGCCGTTTCCGCAACGCGCTCAGGTTGTTGGTTCGCCGATCCCCCTGGTGCACCTCCTCGATTCCACGTTTTGCCCCAGACGCGGTTTTG
>JBFHNV010000202.1:0-11040 GCA_041593595.1 Gammaproteobacteria bacterium | reverse complement strand
TGCTCTCGGGCACCATCCCGAACTGCATCTCCTACGACCCGACCTACGCCTACGAGCTGGCGGTGATCGTCCAGGACGGCCTGCGGCGCATGTTCCATGAGCAGGAGAACGTCTTCTACTACATCACCGTGATGAACGAGAACTACGTCCACCCGGACATGCCCGAGGGGGCCGAGGAGGGGATCCTCAAGGGCATGTACCTGCTGCGCGAGGGCCAGGGCGACGGGCCGGCGGTGCAGCTGATGGGCTCGGGCACCATCCTGCGCGAGGTGGAGGCGGCCGCGGAGCTGCTCGAGAACGACTTCGGCGTGCGCGCCGACGTATGGAGCGCGCCGTCGTTCACGGAGCTTCGCCGCGAGGGCCTCGCGACCCAGCGCTGGAACCTGCTGCACCCGGAGCAGACCGCTCGCCAGACCTACGTGGAGCGCTGCCTCGAGGCGCGCAAGGGGCCCGTGGTGGCAGCGACGGACTACATGAAGCTCTACGCCGACCAGATCCGCGAGTTCGTGCCGTCGCGCTACGTGGTGCTCGGCACCGACGGATTCGGGCGCAGCGACGTGCGCGCGGAGCTCAGGAAGTTCTTCGAGGTGAATCGCCACTACGTGGCCGTGGCCGCGCTCAAGGCGCTGGCCGACGAAGGTGACGTGGAGCGCACCAAGGTGACGGAAGCGATGAGCAAGTACGGAATCGATCCCGAGAAGCCGAATCCGGTCACCGTCTGAACGAGCCGAGGAAACACACCGTGGCAGATCTCAGAGAAGTGAAGGTCCCGGACATCGGCGACTTCAGCGACGTGCCCGTGATCGAGATCCTGGTCTCCCCGGGCGACAACGTGTCGGCGGAGGACCCCCTGCTCACCTTGGAGAGCGACAAGGCCACCATGGACGTGCCCTCCCCGGCCGACGGCGTGGTCAAGGAGATCAAGGTGTCGGTGGGTGACACCGTGTCCCAAGGGACGCTGATCATGCTGCTGGACGCGGGCGGCGGAGAGGCCGCCCGCGGCGGCAACGGCGAGGACCGCTCCAGCACCTCGGCCCGAGAGGACGATGTCGCGGAGGAGGAATCGGACACCGGGTCCGCGCCGGCGGATACCGGCGGTGGCGAGATCGAGGTGAAGGTGCCCGACATCGGCGACTTCAGCGACGTGCCCGTGATCGAGATCCTGGTCTCGCCCGGCGATTCGGTCGAGGCGGAGACGCCGCTGGTCACCCTCGAGAGCGACAAGGCCACCATGGACGTGCCGGCGCCGCAGGCCGGAACGGTCAAGGCGATCAAGGTGTCGGTGGGCGACACCGTGTCGGAAGGGAGCGTGATCCTGCTCCTCGAGGGTGGCGGCGCCAAGGCGCCGGCCAAGCGCGAGAAGGCGAAGAGCAAGCCGCAGAAGCCGCACAAGGAGGAGCCCGCGCGGGCGGAGTCGGACGAGGACGCCGCACGCGAGCCCTCACGCCCGGCGCGCGAGCCCGACGACGACGCCACCCCCATCGGCGAGCAGATGGCGCGCAAGTATGGCGCCTCGGCGCCGGACCCGCGGGCCCCCACTCACCGCCCATCCCCCACCGCGGCCATCGAGGAGATGCGCAAGCAGGTGCATCACGCCACGCCTGCGATACGCCGCTTCGCCCGGGATCTGGGGGTGGACCTCGCGAAGGTGAAGGGCACCGGCCGCAAGGGCCGGATCCTCAAGAGCGACGTCAAGGGCTTCGTGAAACAGGCGTTGGCGGCGCCGGCGCCGGCGGCGGCTGCCGCGCCTGCGACGGGCGGCGCGGGTATCCAGCCCATCCCGGCGGTGGATTTCTCGAAGTTCGGCGAGGTCGAGGAGCACAAGCTCTCGCGCATCAAGCGCATCTCGGGGCCGTTCCTGCACCGAGCCTGGCTGAACGTGCCCCACGTGACCCACCACGACGAGGTGGACGTCACCGACCTCGAGGACTTCCGCAACTCCCTGAAGCCCGAGGCGGAGAAGAAGGGCGTGCGGGTCACGGCGCTCGCCTTCATCATGAAGGCGGCGGCGAAGACGCTCGCCGAGTTCCCCAATGTCAACGCGTCGCTGAGCCCGGACGGCGCGGCGCTCATCCGCAAGAAATATTTCCACATCGGCATCGCCGTGGACACGCCCAACGGCCTGGTGGTCCCCGTGTTCCGGGACGTGGACAGGAAGGGGATCTTCGATCTTGCGGCGGAGATGGCGGACGTGAGCAAGCGGGCCCGCGACGGCAAGCTCAAGCCCGACGAGATGCAGGGCGGCTGCTTCAGCATCTCGTCGCTGGGCGGCATCGGCGGCACCGCGTTCACGCCCATCGTCAATGCGCCGGAGGTGGCGATCCTGGGCGTGACCCGCTCGCGCATGCAGCCGGTGTGGAACGGTCGTGAGTTCGTGCCGCGGCTGATGCAGCCGCTGGATCTGTCCTACGACCACCGGGTGATCGACGGTGCCGAGGCGGCGCGCTTCGTGGCGCACCTGGGCGGCGTGCTGTCGGATCTGCGCCGGCTGCTTCTGTAAGGAAATCACATGGCCGACAACATCAAGGTCACCGTCCCCGACATCGGCGACTTCGCCGACGTGGAGATCATCGAGGTGCTGGTCAAGCCCGGGGACATGGTGGAGGCCGAGCAGCCGCTCATCACGCTGGAGAGCGACAAGGCGAGCATGGACGTGCCGTCACCGCACGCCGGCACCGTGGCCAAGGTGCTGGTGAGCGTGGGGGATCGTGTGTCCGAGGGCACACACATCGTCGATCTGGCGACGGAGGGCGCCGCGGTGGAGGCCGGCGGCGGCGACGGCGGCGACGGCAAAGCGGCGGACGAGGGCGGCGACGACGATTTCCTGGACATCGGCGGCGGCGGCGGCGACGAGCGCGAGGAGGAGCATGTGGGCTTCGCCTCCGGCGACGACGACGACGCCACCGAGGTGCGCTGCCAGGTGGTGGTGCTGGGCGCGGGCCCCGGCGGCTACACCGCCGCGTTCCGAGCCGCGGATCTGGGCCAGAAGACCGTACTGGTGGAGCGCTACCCGACGCTGGGCGGCGTGTGTTTGAACGTAGGCTGCATCCCGTCGAAGGCGCTGCTGCACACCGCCGAGGTGATCGCGGCGACGAAGGCGATGGCAGATCACGGCCTCGAGTTCGGCGAGCCGAAGCTGGATCTGCGCAAGCTGGCCGACTGGAAGGATTCCGTGGTGGGCCAGCTCACGAAGGGCCTCTCGGGCCTCGCCCGCCAGCGCAAGGTCCAGGTGGTGCAGGGGGTGGGCGCCTTCGCCTCGCCCAACGTGCTGCGGGTGGAGGGCGACGACGGCGTGACCCTGGTGCACTTCGAGCACGCCATCATCGCCGCCGGCTCCCAGGCCATGATGATCCCGGGGTTCCCCGCCGACGATCCGCGGGTAATGGACTCCACCGACGCGCTCGAGCTCGAGGAGGTGCCCGAGCGCCTGCTGGTCATCGGCGGGGGCATCATCGGCCTGGAGATGGCCTGCGTGTACCACGCCCTGGGCAGCCGGGTCACCGTGGTGGAGCTGCTCGACGGCCTCATGCCCGGCACCGACCGGGATCTGGTGCGCCCGCTGCAGAAGCGCATCGAGTCCCTCTACGAGAACATCTTCCTCAAGACCAAGGTCGCCGGGATCAAGGCGAAGAAGGACGGGCTCGAGGTCTCCTTCGAGGGCGAGAAGGCGCCGGCATCGGACACCTTCGACCGGGTGCTGGTGGCGGTTGGCCGCTCGCCCAACGGCAAGAAGATCGGCGCCGAGAACGCCGGCGTGAAGGTGAACGAGCGCGGCTTCATCCCCGTGGATCGGGAGATGCGCACCAACGTGCGCCACATCTTCGCCATCGGCGACATCGTGGGCCAGCCCATGCTGGCCCACAAGGCCACCCACGAGGGCAAGGTGGCCGCCGAGGTGGCGGCAGGCCACAAGGCGAGCTTCGACGCCCTGACCATCCCGTCGGTGGCCTACACCGATCCGGAGGTGGCCTGGTGCGGCCTCACCGAGACGGAGGCCAAGGAGCGCGGCATCGCCTTCGAGAAGGGCAGCTTCCCCTGGGCCGCCAGCGGCCGGGCGCTCGGCATCGGGCGCAGCGAGGGGCTCACCAAGGTGCTGTTCGACAAGGAGACCGGCCGCGTGCTGGGCGCCGGCATCGTGGGGCCGCACGCGGGCGACCTCATTGCCGAGGCCACCCTGGCCCTGGAGATGGGTGCCGACGCCCAGGACATCGGCCTCACCATCCATCCGCACCCCACGCTCTCGGAGACCGTGAACTTCGCCGCCGAGATGGCCGAAGGCACCATCACGGATCTCTACGTGCCGAAGAGGAAGTAGCGCCGGGCGGCCGGCCGCGCGTCGCCCCGGGTCATGTCCGCGACCACCGACACCGTCGATATCGCGCACCAGACCCTGGGCGAGGGGCCGCCGCTGCTGGTGCTGCACGGCCTGTTCGGCTCCGGCGTCAACTGGCGCAGCATCGCGCGCGGGCTCGCCCGGTGCCGCACGGTGCACCTGCTGGATGCGCGCAATCACGGCGCCTCGCCGCATCACCCGCACATGGATTACCCGGCACTGGCCCGGGACGTGGCCGCGTTCATGGATCGCGAAGGCATTGCACGAGCGGACGTGATCGGCCACAGCATGGGCGGCAAGACCGCCATGCGCCTGGCCCTGGACGCGCCGGATCGCGTGGCGCGGCTGATGGTGGTGGACATCGCGCCGGCGCCTTCGGGCAGCGACCACCTGCCCCTCATCGAGGCGCTGCTGGCGCTGCCGCTGGCCGAGTTCACGCGCCGCGCCGAGGCCGACGAGGCGCTCGCGACGGAGGTGGCCGAAGCCGGCCTGCGGGCGTTCCTGCTGCAGAACCTGGCCAGCCGGGAGGGTGGACTCGGCTGGCGCATCAACCTGCCGGCCATCCGCGACAACATGGCGGCCCTGCTGGGCTTCGACGGACCGGCTGGCCATCCCTTCGAAGGCGAGGCCCTGTTCGTGCGCGGCGCGCTGTCGGACTACGTACGCGACGATCACCTGCCCGACATCCGCGCGCGCTTCCCCGCGGCGCGGGTGGAGACAGTGATGGACGCCGGCCACTGGGTGCACGCGGAGCAGCCGCAGCGGTTCCTGGCGCTGGCGCGCGCTTTCCTGGGCTGCACGGACGATTGAGCGCGCGGCCCGCCGCCGCCCTGCTGCTGGCGCTGGCGGCAGCCGCCCCCGGTGCTGGCGGGCCCGCCGCCGGCGAACTGCCGGCACGCATCGCGACGCCCTACCCCCTCGCCCGGGATCTGCAACCCGGGGACGTCTACATGGGGGTGCGCCTGCTGGGTGCCCTCAAGCTGGACCCGGCATTCGTGGACGGCCGCCAGCTCACCGGGCTATCGGGGCTTGCCTGGGACGCTGACGAGGGGCGCCTGTACGCACTTTCGGACCGCGGCGCCGTCTTCCACCTGACGCTCACCTTCGACGGCGACGGGCTGCTCGCAGACGCCCGAGCACTGGCAGCGTACCCGCTGAAGGACGAGCACGGCCGTCCCCTCACCGGCCGGCACGCGGACAGCGAAGGCCTGGTGGCGCGCCATACGGACAACGGCATTCGCGGCGACAGCGAGCTGGCGGTGAGCTTCGAGCGCGTGCACCGGGTACTGCGCTACAGCCCGCAGGGTGAGCTCAGGGGCGCAGTGGCGCTGCCGCCGGCGCTCGGCGCGCACGCCCGCTACCGCTCCGCGAACCGCGCGCTCGAGGCGCTGGCGTGGCACCCGCGGCTCGGCTACCTCACCGCGCCGGAGCTGCCCTTCGAGGGCGTGAACGACGGCCACGTGGAGCTGCACGCCCTGTCGCCGCCGCGGCACTGGCGCTACCCCCTGGCGCCGGAGCCCAATGCCGGCCTGACGGCCATGGTGGCGCTGACGGACGGCTCGCTGCTCACCCTGGAGCGCGGCTACGGCGTGTTCTTCGTGCCCTTCATCTCCACGCTGCGCCGGGTGGCCGCGTTCCCGAGCGCCGACGGCGCCGCGCTCGAGGCACGCACCGTGGTGCGCTTCAGCACCGGTGAGGGCTGGCAGCTCGACAACTTCGAGGGCCTGGCCCTGCTCGGCGGCGGGCGGATCCTGCTCGTGAGCGACGACAACGCCCGCGCCTACCAGTCGACCCTGCTGGCCGCATTCCAGCTGCTCGACCCGCCGGACTCCTCCGCGTCCGCAGGGCATGACCGGGTTCAAGGATCCCGGCCCGAATGACGTACTACAGTATCGGGCCGCGGACCCCGCCGGCCGCGCAGGAGGAGTGATGCCCACGACCCCCGCCCCCGTCGACGACCGCCTGCTGGCGCGCTTCGTGCCCATGTCCGCCCTGAGCCAGAACCACCTGCGCGAGCTCGGCCACCACGCCACGTTCCTGGAGCTGGCCCCCGGCGACATCCTGCGCGAGGAGCTCGAGCGAGTGGAGTCCATCCTCTACCTGGTGGACGGCGTGCTGTGCCTCACCGGTGGCGGCCTGCCCGACGAGCTGGTCAAGGCCAGCGACCCCGGGTCGCGCTTCGCGCTCAAGGGCGCGGAGACCGACGGGCGGCACGCGCGCGCGGTGGAGCGCTCGCGCCTGCTGCGGGTGGACCGGGCCAAGATCAGCACGTTGCTCATCTGGGCCCAGGCCTCGCAGCCCCGCACCGGCGAGCGCGACCCCGAGCGGCTGCAGGCGGACATCACCGCCCTGCTGCTGCAGTCGCCCCTGTTCGAGCGCATCCCGCCCAGCAGCATCGAGCGGGTAGGGGAGCTCATCGAGCCGGTGCGCTTCGAGGCAGGCGACACCGTGGTGCGCCAGGGCGACCCGGGGGACTACTACTACGTCATCGAGAGCGGACGCTGCGAGGTGCTGCGCGAGCGCGAGGGCGGCGGCGAGCCGCTGCGTCTCGCCGAGCTCGGCAACGGCGAGTGCTTCGGCGAGGAGGCGCTCCTCACCGACTCGCGGCGCAACGCCACCGTGCGCATGATCACCGGCGGCACGCTGCTGCGCCTGACCCGGGAGTACTTCGTCGATCTCATCTCCGCGCCGCTGGTGCAGGACGTCTCCCACGAGCGAGCGGAAGACCTGGTAGCCACCGGCGCGCGGTGGCTGGACGTGCGCCTGCCGGAGGAGTTCGAGCGCGACGGCCTCGAGGGCGCCATCAACGTGCCGCTGGCGGAGCTGCGCCGGCGCGCCGGCGAGCTGCCCCCGGGGGGCAGCTACGTGACCTATTGCAACACCGGCCGACGCGCCCAGGCCGGCGCCTTCCTGCTGTCCCAGCGAGGCGTCCACGTGAGCTGCCTGCGCGACGGGATCGCCCGGCGCCGGCCCGTGAGCCGCGAGCCCCGCGCGGCGCGCGAGAGCCTGCCGGCGCTGCAGGCGGCGCTGGCGCGGGTCAACGCCGAGCTGGACCTGGCGCTCGAACGCAAGGCCGAGGCAGACGCGGCGCGCGACGTGGAGGCGCGGCGGCTGGGCCGCAGCCAGGCCGAGAGCGACGCCGAGCAGCACCTGCACCGGCTCACGGAGCAGTCGCAGAAGGCCAGCGAGGCGCTGCGCGCCGCGGTGGAGGGCAAGCGCGAGCTGGAGGCCCGTGTCCGCGATGCCGAGGCCGACGCCGCCAGCCGCAGGCGCGCCGCCCAGGCAGAGGTCGAGCGCATGCGCCAGGAGGCCCAGGCGCGCCTGGAGACGGAGAAGAGCCGCCTGAGCACGCGCTATCGCGAGGCCAGCGATCGCCTGCGGGAGATCGAGCAGGCCCGCGCCGAGGCGGAGGCCCGCTTCGAGGAGGAGCGCCGGCGCATCGAGCGCGAGCTCACGGAGGCCCGCGCGCGCATGGAGGAAGAGGCGGCGCGCATTCGCGCCGGCATCGAGTCCGCGCGCAAGGAGGCCGAGACCCGCGCCGAAAGCATCCGCAGCGAGCACTCCAGCCACGAGAAGCGACTGCGCCGCGAGACCGAGGAGTCGCTGCGCGAGGAGCGGGTGCGCCTGGAGGAGGAGTTCGCCATGAGCATCGCGGCGCAGGAGAAGGCGCGCCACGAGCTGGATCTGGCGGAGGCCGCGCGGGTGGAGGCGGAGCAGGAGTCGGCGCGGCTGCGCCGCGAGGTGGACGACGCCACGCGCCAGCGCCGCGAGGAGGAGGCAGCCCGGCGCGAGGAGGAGGTGCGCCGACTGCGCGAGGAGGAGGAGTCGACGCGGACGCGCCTCGACGGCGCGCTCGCCGCCCACGAGGTCGCCAAGGCACGCCACAAGAGCGTCGCCGCGACGCTCACGGATCTCGAGGGCGGGGACGACCGCGCGAAGCAGGCAGCGCTTCGCGACGAGCTGAAGACCTTCGAGGCGCAGTTGGCCAGCGCCGGCGACGCCCTGGCCGAGGCACGCGAGGCCCACGAGAGCGCCGCCACGGCCCAGAGCATCGCCGAGGAGACCGCCGCCACCGCCCGCACCCGCGCCGAGGAGCTTCGCCTGCAGCTCTACGAGGAGATGGAGGTGTGGATCAACGAGGAGGAGGAGCGCTCCCGGGAGGAGCTGGAGCGCACCGCCCACTACGCCCGGGAGCTCGAGCGCATCCAGGCCGAGAAGCAGCGCAAGCACGCCGCGGAGCAGGAGGCCACCGAGAGCATGCTCTCGGACATCCAGGGCCTGCTGTCCGGATCGCTGTCTGCCGACCCCCTCTCCGACCTGCGGCACTCGCGGCTGGTGGCGGAGGAGAAGGCGCGGCTGGTGCAGCGCGCGCGCCGGGCGGTGGCGGAGCAGACCGAGCGCGCTCGCGCGGCCATCTCCCGCGGCGACAAGGGCGAGGGCTGAGAGCCTGTGAAAGAATCACCACGCTTGGCTGGCGAACGCCCCCTGGACGCCCCTGGCGGCGCTGTCCCGGGCCATCCCTGGCCCGGGCCCTTCGGGCGCGCTACGCGCGACCGAATCCGCTCCCGGCGGGTTCGTGCGGGGGCACCGAAAACCGCTCACGTAGCCATGGCTACGCGCGCGATTTTCTGCACCCTCGCTGCCGAAGCCAGGCACGCCCGGTGTGCGTCTCGCGACGGCGGGCGATTCCTTCACAGGCTCTGAGCCGACACGCCTCGCGTTCCCGGGCGCCACGCGCCAGGATGGCGCCGTCAGTGCAGGAGCCGAGCATGACCCCGCACCAGGGATCCGCCATCCAGTTCGATGTCCACGAGCGGCTCCACGTGCGCGTCGCCGCCCGTGACGGCGTCAGCCTCGCCACCGACGTGTACCTGCCCGCGCGAGGCGGCGCGCCGGTCGCGGGCCGGTTCCCGGTGCTCATGGAGCGCACGCCCTACGACAAGCGCCGCCCGGTGCTGGTGCAGGCGGCGCGGTACTTCGCCCGGCGGGGCTACGCGGTGGTGATGCAGGACGTGCGGGGGCGCTTCCGCTCCGAGGGGGACTGGTACTTCCTGTCGGCGGTGGAGGGGCCGGACGGCCACGACACCATGAGCTGGATCACGCGTCAGCCCTGGTGCGACGGCAAGGTGGGCACCATGGGGCTGTCCTACACCACGGCGAACCAGCAGGCGCTGGCGCTCGAGCACCCGGCAGGGCTCGCGGCGCAGTTCCTGTGCGACGGCGGCTACAACTACTTCCACCGCACGCTGCGCCACGCAGGCGCAATGGAGCTCGGTGTGCTGCTGCCCTACGCGTTGCGCATGGCGCGCTACGGGGGGCGCGAGCTCGCCGGCGATCCCGTGCGCCGGCGCGCCTTCGAGCGCACCTTCGACGACATCCGCCAGTGGATCGCCCACCTGCCGCTGCGCGAGGGGGAGTCGCCGCTGCGCCTCGCTCCGAGCTACGAGCGCTGGTTCATGGACATGCAGTGCAACGCCGACTACACGGACTACTGGAAGCACCCGGGGGTGAATCTCCAGGAGCACGTGGACCGCTACCCGGACCTGCCCGTGTACATGCAGACGTCGTGGTACGGGCACCACGTGTGGGCCACCACCGAGCGCTTCAAGGCGCTACGCGAGCGCCTCGCGAGCCCGGTGCGCATGCTCATCGGACACTGGACCCACGGCTACGACGACTACGCGCGCACATGGTGCGGCGAGGTGGACTTCGGCATGGACGCCATGCTCGACAGCCTGAACGATCTCCGGCTCGCGTGGTTCGACCAGTTCCTCAAGGGTCTCGACACCGGCGTGCTGGAGCACCCGCCGGTGCGCCTGTTCGTGATGGGCGGCGGCGACGGGCGGCGCGACGACGACGGGCGCATGCGCCACGGCGGGCGCTGGCGCGACGAGCAGGAGTGGCCGCTCGCACGCACCCGCTTCACGCCCTGGTACCTGCACCGCGACGGCACGCTGAGCGAGACGCCACCGGCGCCCGACGCCGCACCGAGCCGTTACACCTTCGACCCGCGCGACCCGGTGCCGACGGTGGGCGGCAATACCCAGAACCCGATGCTGCCGCGGCTCATCCAGGGCGGCGCCTTCGATCAGCGCGGACGCGCCGATCTGTGGGTGTGCCGGGACACCTTGCCGCTGGCCGCGCGCCCGGACGTGCTGGCGTTCCGCAGCGCACCGCTGGCGCGCGACCTGGAGGTGACGGGCCCCATCACCGTCAGGCTGTGGGTCGCGTCCAGCGCGGCGGACACGGACTTCACCGCCAAGCTGATCGACGAGCACCCCCCCAGCGAGGACTACCCGGAGGGTTTCGCCATGAACCTCGCCGACGGCATCCTGCGCATGCGCTACCGCAACGGCTTCGAGCGCGGCGAGCCCATGACCCCGGGCGAGGTGTACGCCGTCACCATCGAGCCCCAGGCCACCGGCAACCTGTTCCGCGCTGGCCACCGCATCCGCATCGACGTGTCGAGCAGCAACTTCCCGCACTTCGACGTGAACCCCAATACCGGCGGACCCCTGGGCCGCGATCGCGACACACGCCTCGCCCACCAGGTCCTGTTCCACGACGCGGCACGCCCGTCCCACGTGGTGCTGCCGGTGATCCCCGCCTGATCGATGCCTGCGACGCGCCCGTTCGCCATGCCTCGCCGCCGGCATCCGCATCCGTGTTCGGATAACGGCACTCCCGGGGCGGCCGGCCCGGTACGG
>JBFHNV010000201.1:0-11117 GCA_041593595.1 Gammaproteobacteria bacterium | reverse complement strand
ATGTCCCAGCAGCTGCGCCTGGAGCTGGTGGAGGTGCGCAGCGTCGGGCGCGATCTCCGGCTGCGGGCGCGACCCGTGGCGGGCGCGCCCCCCACGGGTCGCGCCCGCAGCCGGAGATCGCGCCCGACGCTGCGCACCTCCACCAGCTCCAGGCGCAGCTGCTGGGACATGCGGTTGAGTCCCGGCAGGTCCATGAGCGGCTTCGCCGCCGGTCCGAGCAGGGTCGGCGCTGCGTAGATGAGCAGCTCGTCGGCGAGCCCCTCGCGCACGAAGGCGCCGGCCACCGCCGGGCCGGCCTCCACCAGCACGTCGTTGACCTCGCGGCGTGCCAGCACCTCCAGCACCGCCCGCGGTGACGGGCGGCCGCCGGTGCCCTCCACCGCCAGCAGCTCGGCGTGGCGCCTGAGCAGCGCCTCGCCCGTCCCGGGAGGACGGCCGCCGGCGATGAGCACCGGCGCCCCGCGCGAGAGGATGCGGGCGCGCAGCGGGGTGCGGACTCGCGAGTCCATGATCACCCGCAGCGGCTGGCGCACCGGCTCGGCCAGGCGCCGCGACCGCGGGTTCATGTCCTCCGGGCGCACGTCCAGGGCCGGGTCGTCCGCCAGCACGGTGCCCACGCCGGTGACGATGGCGCCGCTCTGGGCACGCCAGTGCTGCACGTCCCGGCGGGCGGCGGGGCCCGTGATCCAGCGGCTCTCGCCGCTGGCCATGGCGGTGCGCCCGTCCAGACTCATGGCGAGCTTCACCCGCACCCAGGGCCGGCCGCGCAGCATGCGCGAGACGAAGCCCTCGTTCAGCGCCCGGGCCTGCTCTTCCAGGAGCCCGCAGTCTGCGTGGATGCCGGCCGCCCGCAGCTGCGCGAGACCCTCGCCCGCGGTGCGCGGGTCCGGGTCGTGCATGGCGGCCACCACTCTCGCCACGCCGGCCTCGCGCAGCGCGCCGGTGCACGGTGGCGTACGCCCGGTGTGACGGCACGGCTCCAGGGTCACGTAGGCTGTGGCGCCCCGGGCGCGGCCCGCCGCCGCCGCGAGGGCGAGCGCCTCGGCATGGGCTTCGCCGGCGCGCCGGTGGAAGCCTTCGCCCACGACACGCCCGTCGCGCAGCAGCACACAGCCCACCCGCGGGTTGGGCGCAGTGGTGTACAGGCCCCGGCGGGCGAGCGCCAGGGCCCGTGCCATGTGGCGGTGATCCTCGGCGGTGAACATGAAACGGGGGCGAGGCGGCGACGGGCGGGAGGCGTGCGGCAGGCAGCGCGGGCCCGTAGCGGCGCCCGGGCTACTCGCCCGGTATGAGCGGGAGCTGGTCGCGGCGCTGTTCCGGCGTGGGCTCGCTCTCCAGGCGCTCGATCTCCTCGCGAAAGGCGTTCACGTCCTGGAAGCTGCGGTACACCGAGGCGAAGCGCACGTAGGCCACCTGGTCCAGGGCGCGCAGCTCGTCCATGACCTGTTCGCCCAGCGCCCGCGAGCGCACCTCGCGCTCGCCGCGGCCCATCAGCCAGCGGCGGATGCGATCCACGGCGGCCTCGACCTGCTCGCTGGCCACCGGGCGCTTCTCCAGCGCGCGCATGATGCCTCCGCGGAGCTTCTGCTCGTCGAAGGGCACGCGTGTGCCGTCGCGCTTGACGATCCGCGGCAGGCTCAGCTCCGCCCGCTCGTAGGTCGTGAAACGCTCCTTGCAGGCGGCGCACTCGCGGCGGCGCCGGATCTGGTCGCCCTCGCCCACCAGGCGCGAGTCCACGACCCGGGTGTCCTCGTTGGAGCAGAAGGGGCAGTGCATCAGCACATTGTAGTCCCTGGCGCGTCGTCTCTGGCGCTGCCCGGCGCCGGCGCCCGGCGCGCCGGCGCCGGGCTGTATATCATGGGTCACGCGTCGCCGTGGGAGCGCGGCGCAGCAAGCCGCAGGAGTCGAGTCCAGTCATGAAGGTTCGAGATCTGATCGCCCACTGGGACCAGAGCGCGGGCGAGCCGCTCACGGTGGAGGAGTACCGGTTGCGGCTGCCCGTGGCCGACGCGGCGCGTCTCCGCGCCCTGGCGGAGATGTATCCCCGCCGATCCGCCGCGGACATCCTCACCGACCTGCTGCACGCGGCCCTGGACGAGGTGGAGGCGTCGCTGCCCTACGAGCAGGGGACGCGGGTGATCTCCGAGGACGAGCAGGGCGACCCCATCTACGAGGACGCGGGGCCAGCGGCGCGCTTCCGTCAGCTCACCGGGCGCTTCGAGGAGGAGCTGCGCGGGCAGAGCTTGTGAACGAGCCGCCCTGGTCCCAGGCCTGCGAGAACAACAAGGCGCCGATCCTGGCGCTGCTGCGCAAGCGCCTCGCAGGCTCGCGGGCGGTGCTCGAAATCGGCAGCGGCACGGGCCAGCACGCGGCGTACTTCGCTCCCGCGCTGCCGCACCTCACCTGGCAGACGAGCGATCTGGAGGAGAACCATCCGGGCATCCTGGCCTGGATCGCACGCTGTCCGGCGCCCAACCTGCGCGCGCCGGTCCTCCTCGACGTGGACGCCGAGCCCTGGCCGGACGTGGCGGCGGACGCCGTGTTCTCTGCCAACACCGCCCACATCATGCACTGGTCGAGCGTGTGCGCCATGTTCCGCGGCGTCGGGGCCCTGCTGCCGGAGGGCGGGCAGTTCCTGCTGTACGGGCCGTTCCGCTACGGCGAGTCCCACACCGCCCCGAGCAACGCCGCCTTCGACGCCTCGCTGAAGGCGCGGGACCCGGGCATGGGGGTGCGCGACGCGCACGCCCTGGACGCGCTGGCGCAGGCATCGGGCCTCGCGCCGGACGGCGATTACCCCATGCCCGCCAACAACCGCATCCTGGCCTGGCGCCGCGCGTGATCCGGGTCGAGGGGGTCAGCAAGGCCTACCGCGAGGCCGGCGCCCCTCATCGGGTGCTGGACCGGGTAGACCTGGAACTCGCTCGCGGCGAGTTCGTCTGCATCATGGGCCGCAGCGGCAGCGGCAAGTCCACGCTGCTGAACGTGGTGAGCGGCATCGACACGCCGGATACGGGCGCGGTGGTGTTCGACGGCACCGATCTCGCGCGCCTCACGGACCGGGACCGTACCCTGCACCGGCGGCGTCACATGGGCTTCGTGTTCCAGTTCTTCAACCTGGTCCCCACCCTCACCGTGGCCGAGAACCTGGGCATGCCCCTCGAGCTGAACCGCCGCCCGGACCCGGGCGCGGTTGACGCATGGCTCGCACGGGTGGGGCTCGCCGGGCGCGGCGGCAGCTTCCCCGACACCCTGTCCGGAGGCGAGCAGCAGCGGGTGGCGGTGGCGCGTGCCCAGGTGCACGCGCCGGCCCTGCTGCTGGCGGACGAGCCCACCGGCAACCTGGACGCAGACACCGGCGAGCAGGTGCTGACGCTGATGGACGAGCTGCGGCAGGCCCAGGGTGCCGCCCTGCTGGTGGCGACCCACAGCCAGGAGGTGGCGGCGGCCGCCGACCGTGTCCTGGTGCTGGACCACGGCCGGCTCACGCCGCGGGCCAACCCTTGAGCCCCCTGCTCCGCAGCGGCCTGCGCCACCACCTGCGCCACCCCACGCAGCTCGTGCTGTCCCTGGCAGGCGTCGCCCTCGGGGTGGCGGTGGTGTCGGCCATGAGCGTCGCCATCGACAGTGCTCGGCGCGGCTTCGATCTCTCCAACGAGGCGGTGTTCGGCCGCGTCACCCACACCCTGCAGGCGGGTCCCGCGGGCCTGGACGACGCGCTGTGGGTGCGCCTGCGCACGGGGCTGCGCGAGGTTGACAGCGCGCCGGTAGTGAGCGCGCGGGTGCGCCTGGCGGGGGGCGAGCGCGATCTCGAGCTGCTGGGCGTGGACCCCTTCGCCGAGGCGCCGTTCCGGGCGCAGTCGCCGGCGCCCGGCTCCGGCGCGGCGCTGGCGGACCTGCTCACGCGGCCGGGCAGCGTGCTGGCCAGCGCCGCGACGGCAGCGCGGCTGGGTCTGGCTTCCGGGGATCGGTTCCAGGCGGTGGTGGCCGGGCGCGAGGTGACCCTCACCCTGGTGGGACTGTTGCCGGTGGCCAACGAGCTGCAGGCGGCAGGTCTCGACGACGTGCTCGTGGCGGACGTCGCCACCGCGCAGGAGCTGCGGGGCAGGCCCGGTCGGCTGACCCGTATCGACCTCAGGCTGCCGGCAGGGGAGGCGCGGCAGCAGGCGCTGCTTGCGCGCCTGCGCGCCATGCTGCCGGAGGGCGTGCGGGTGGAGCCCGGTGCCGCCCGTGCCCAGGTGCGCCGGGAGATGACCCGTGCGTTCTACCTGAACCTGCGGATGCTCAGCCTGCTGGCCCTGGTGGTGGGCCTGTTCGTCATCTACAACGCCATGACCTTCTCGGTGGTGCGCCGGCGCACCCTCATCGGCACCCTGCGCGCCGTCGGCATCACCGGCCGCGAGATCCTGGCCATGGTGATGGCGGAAGCGGCGATCCTGGGTGCCGTCGCCACCGCCGTGGGGCTGCCGGCCGGGATCGCCCTGGCGCGCTGGCTGCTCGCCCTCATCACCCGCACGGTGGACGACCTGTACTTCGCCACCGCGGTGCGGGACGTGAGCCTGGGTGCGGAAGGGCTGCTGGTGCCGCTGCTGCTGGGCATCGGCGGCGCCATGGCCGCCGCGCTGGTGCCGGCGCTGGAGGCCACGCGCATCCCGCCCCGGGCCGCGCTCACCGCCTCGCACCTGGAGCGGCGGACCCTGGATGCGGTGCCGCACCTCGCCGGCGCCGGCGTGTGCGGCGCGGTGCTGGCGCTCGCCCTGCTGGCCGGGGGTGGGCGCAGCCTGGCGGCGGCCTTCGCGGCGCTGTTCCTGCTGGTGGCGGTGGCCACCGTCTGGACGCCCGCCGCGACCCTGGGTCTGGCTGCAGTCCTGGCGCGGGCCGTCCGGGTGCCCGCGGGCAGTCTGGGTGCCATGGCGGTGCGCGGGCTGCGCACGGGCCTGAGCCGCAGCGCGGTGGCCGTGGCCGCGCTGATGGTGGCGCTCGCCACCACGGTGGGGGTCGCGATCATGGTCGCGAGCTTCCGCGGGTCGCTGGAGGACTGGCTGACCACCACCCTGGCAGCGGACGTGTACGTGGGCGTTCCGGGCTTCGATGCCGCGGCCACCGTGGCACCGGAGGTGCTGCGCGTGGCCCGCTCGCTGCCCCAGGTGTCCGACGTGAGCGTCTCCCGGGACGTGGATGTGGCCACGGAGCATGGCGAGGTGTGGCTCAAGGCCGTGAGCATCGCAGGGGCGCGTTTCCGCGGCGTGAAGCTCACCGACGGCGGCGGGGACGCGGCCTGGGCGGCCGTCGCGGCCGGCGGCGCCGTGCTGGTGAGCGAGCCCTTCGCGTGGCGGCACGGGCTCGCGCGCGGCTCGGTCCTGGGGCTGCACACGGACCGTGGACCGCGCAGCGTGCGGGTGGCCGGCGTGTACCGGGACTACGGGTCCGACCGCGGCATGCTGCTCGGGAACCTCGCCGACTACCGGCGCTGGTTCGACGACCCGGGCGTGAGCGGGCTCGGGCTGATGCTGCACGACGGCGCCGACGCGGGCGCGGTGGCGCGGCGGCTGCGCGACGCGGCGCCGGCCGGGCAGCGCCTGGAAGTGCGCGCGCAGGCCTGGATCCGCGAGGCGTCGCTGGCGATCTTCGAGCGCACCTTCGCCATCACGCGGGTGCTGCAGTGGCTGGCCACCCTGGTGGCCTGTGCGGGGGTGCTCAGCGCGCTGATGGCGCTCGCGCTGGAGCGCTCACGGGAGATGGCGGTGCTGCGGGCGCAGGGCCTGACCCGGGGCGAGCTGCTGGCGATGCTGCAGGCGCAGACCGCGAGCCTGGGACTGGTGGCGGGCCTGCTCGCGCTGCCGCTGGGGGTACTGATGGCGCTGGTGCTGGTGCATGTGATCAACCGGCGAGCCTTCGGCTGGGGGATGGACTTCCACGTGCCGCCGGAGATCCTCGCCCACACCGTGCTGCTGGCGGTGCTGGCGGCACTGGCGGCGGGGCTCTACCCGGCGTGGCGGATGGCCACCACGCCGCCCGCCCAGGCGCTGCGGGACGCCTGACACGCGCACCGCCGGGCGTGGCGCTCGAAGCGCGCGGCCCGGCGTGATCCTTCGAGCGCGCTGCCGCAAGCGACACCTGAAACCACGTCCTCGCTCGGATAAGGCCGGTCCGGTGCGCGTCGCGGGGACCGTCGGCCGCAGGGATGCGGCCGTCGAGCGTACAGGGACGTATTCACAGCGTGTCCCCGCGGCCCGCATCGAGCCGGCCGCCCCTGGGGATGCGGTAACCGATCACGAATGCCCGGCACCGGCGCCAGCGTGGGATGGCGCCGGCCCCGCGTCAGAACTTCCAGCGCACGTTCGCGCTGAACGTGTTCTCGTCCAGGTTGCGCCGCCCGAGCACCGTGCTGTACTCGAGCGTTCCGGCCAGGTCGTTGTCGCCGAAGTAGCGAATGCCCGCCGAGAAGAGGACGTCCGAGTCGTCGTTCTTCGGGCGCGCCACGCCCGGCGCGAACACGGCCGAGGTGCGCGTGTAGTCGTGCTGGAAGGTGCCCCCCACGTAGGGCTCCCAGGCGCCGGCGGAGTAGGCCACCTCACCGCCCAGCAGCAGCCGGCCCAGGGACGAGCGGTTGCCGGGAATGAGCGCGCCGTTGCTCTCCCTGAACGAGTCGTCGTCCTGGGTGGCGTAGAGCATGCCGGTGCGGCCGGTCAGGAGAACGCTGCCGAAGGCCCGGGTCGCGGTGGCGTTGACGTTGAAGAACACCCGGGTGGCCTCCACGTCGCTGGTCACCCGCGTCGCGCCCGCGGTGCGGAACTGGTCCGTGGACACCGTCGAGACGCCCACCGTGCCGTCCACCGTGAGCCAGTCGCTCAGCAGCACGCCCACGTACGGCGCGACGGTCATGGCCGTTGTCTTCTGCTCGCCTTGGTTGAAACGGGTATCCGACTCGGTGCGCTCCAGACCCAGGGCGACCCCCAGCAGCCAGTTGTCGGCCGGCATCACGTCGAAGCCCACCAGCAGGTCGTGACGCTTCGAGTCGAAGGCGGTGGTGACGAAGTCGTTCTCCGTGTCCGTGTAGGAGTAGCCCATCCAGACACCGATGGGCGGTCGATTGCCCGAGCCCGCGGCCATGCCCCGCGCGTTGAAGCCACTCGCATCGGCCCCGAAGCTGCTGCCCTTACCGCCGAACGTCGATTTGATCTGTGATTGGATCTTGCCGAAGAACCTG
Organism: Gammaproteobacteria bacterium; assembly: GCA_041593595.1. Lineage (GTDB taxonomy): Bacteria > Pseudomonadota > Gammaproteobacteria > HK1 > HK1 > JBFHNV01. The sequence continues at coordinate 3,907 of JBFHNV010000201.1, read as the reverse complement.
TTCGCGAACGTCTGGACCTGGGCGAATGTCAGCACCGAGCTGGCGGGCGCGTCGCCGCTGATCTGGCCGCCACTCGTCGACACGCTGATTTTGAGGGTGCCGCTGGCGACACAGTTCGTCGGCGCCCCGAGGGAGGTCGGCTCGAGCGAGACCTCGATGGTGCCCCCCGCGGAGGCCACGGCCTGGGCGATGGCCTCGATGTCCGCGGTCGGCACGGCCACCGACAGCGCCGCGTCTGCGCCGAAGGCGACCTCGATGATGGTGTCCGAACCGGAGGTGCTGGGCGTGGCCGTGAAGGTCACGCTCACCGGACCGTCCAGGCTGGGATCCCCGCTGCACGACGTCAGGTCGCCGTCGAAGGAGATCTTGAGCGTTTGCGCCTGCGCCTGTGCACCGCGTGTGAAGGTGGCAAGCAGAAGCGCCACCACGACCAGCGCGGCGGCCACCCAGGGGCGAGCCCCGCCGAGACGATACGCGTCGAGCATTACCGGTTTCCCCCCAACGTGACCGCGTCTGCGGTCCTGGTTCTCCTTAGCAGCTCGTACGCAAACGTTCGCGTCGAGCACTCCGATCCGGGCCTTTTCGTTGCGTCGCCTGAAGGGCGCGTGGCCTCGGTGACCGGAGAGTATCCCCAACGCAACACGTCTTCAAGACTGTCGCGCCTTTCGCGTCAGCCAGTTGCAGGGTCCATCGATCCGAATTGCTCACCCGTTGTCGCAATACTGCAACAGTGAGGGGGTCTCAGGCGTTGCCGATCACCGCCATGCGCCGGCCGGCGGCGAAGTCCAGCATGCGCCGCACGGGCTTCTCCGCGCGCACCCGCACCTGCTCCGGGATGCGGATCTCGTTGAGCCCCCTCTCCAGGGTCGCCACCAGGTTGCGCAGCCCGTTCATGGCCATCCACGGACAGTGGGCGCAGCTCTCGCAGGTGGCGCCCTCGCCGGCGGTGGGTGCCTCGAGCAGCGTCTTGCCCGGCGCGAGCTCGCGCATCTTGTGGAAGATGCCCTTGTCGGTGGCGACGATGAAGGTGTCCGCGTCCAGCTCCTGCACCGCCTTGATGAGCGCGCTGGTGGAGCCCACCACGTCCGCCTGCTGGATGACCTGGCGCGGCGACTCCGGGTGAACCAGCACGGCCGCCCCCGGGTGCTCGCGGCGCAGCGCCTCGAGGCGCTCGCCCTTGAACTCCTCGTGCACCACGCAGGAGCCGTTCCACATGAGCATGTCGGCACCGGTCTCGCGCTGGATGTAGTCGCCCAGGAAGCGGTCCGGCGCCCACAGGATCTTCTCGCCCCGCGCGGCCAGGTCGCCCACGATCTCGAGCGCGATGCTCGACGTGACCATCCAGTCGGCCTGGGCCTTCACGGCCGCGCTGGTATTGGCATAGACCACCACCGTGCGGTCCGGGTGGCGGGCGCGGAACGCGGCGAACTGCTCCGGCGGACAGCCGAGATCCAGCGAGCAGTTGGCCTCCATCTCGGGCACCAGCACCCGCTTCTCCGGATTGAGGATCTTCGCCGTCTCCCCCATGAACCGCACGCCCGCCACGACCAGGGTCGCAGCGTCCTGCTCGGCGCCGAAACGCGCCATGTCCAGGGAGTCGGCCACGTGCCCGCCGGTCTCGTCGGCCAGGATCTGGAGGTCCGGATCCACGTAGTAGTGGGCCACCAGCACCGCGTCGCGCCTTGCGAGCAGGCGCCTCGCCCGCGCCATCAGCGCGTCGCGTTCCTCCCGGCTCAGCACCGGCGCCATGTGGGCCACGCGCTCGGCGCTCGGGATCTCGATGTCGACTGCGAGGGCAGTGCTCATGTCCATGGTCCTCAGCGGATGATCTGGACCTCGCCCGGGTTGCGGGCCCGGTAGAGGCGTGCGGGTCGGTGGCTGCCGTTGCGGCGCACCTCGCTGGTCTCGTCGATCTGGTCGAAGGCGAGGATGCGTTTGCGGAAGTTCCGCTTGTCCAGCTGCTCGTTCAGGATGGTCTCGTAGACCTCCTGCAGCTCGCTCAGCGTGAATCGCTCGGGCATGAACTGCAGGGCGATGGTGGAGTAGGCGAGCTTGGCCGACAGGCGCTGGCGGGCGACGTCCACCATCTCCCCGTGGTCGAAGGCCAGCGGGGGCATCTCCTCCAGGGAGAACCAGCCCACGCCCTCCGCGTCCAGGGCGGCCCGCAGCTGCAGCCGCTCCGACGGCACCAGCGCGTAGTAGCACACGGCGATGGTGCGCCGGCGCGGGTCGCGCTCGGGCGCGCCGAAGGTGTAGAGCTGCTCCAGGTACACGCCGGTGACGCCCGTGCCTTCATCCAGCGTGCGCATGGCGCTGGCGTCCAGGTCCTCGTCCGGCTGCAGGTGGCCGCCCGGAAGGGACCACATGCCCTTGAAGGGCTCGTTGCCGCGACGCAGCAGCAGCACCTTCAGCTCGCCGTCGCGCAGGGTGAAGACGACCACGTTGGTGGTGATGGCGGGGGCGGACACGAACCTAGGAGACCTACTAAGTGTAAGAGTGACACTAAGGATAGTGTCGCCAGTACACTTTCGCAAGGGGGTGCCGGAAAGTCCCGGTCCCCGGGTGGCGCTAGTGCAGCGAGGCGCGCCAGGGCAGGCGCTGGACGATCTCCGCCTCGGCCTCCATGAGGGACTGCAGCCGCGGGTACACCTCGTCCTGTGGATAGCACCGCAGCGCCATGTCGGCGAACTGGTGGCCGTGCTTGGTCTCCGCCTTCCACAGGGCCGTGTAGAAGTCGACGAGGGCCGGGTCCGCCAGCGCACCGGCCACGATGCGGAACCGCTCGGCGCCGCGGCACTCGATGACCGAGGACACCAGCAGCCGGTCCAGGAGGCGCAGGCGGCGCCCATGGCGCATGTGCTCGACGAGCGCGTTCACGTAGGGGTCCGGCGCGTCCTTCACCAGCGCCACGCCGCGCCGGCGCATGAGGGCGTAGACCTGCTCGAAGTGCTCGAGCTCCTCCCGGGCGACGGCGATCAGGGCCGGGATGATCTCGCGGCGCTCCGGGTACTTCACCACCAGGCTCATGGCCAGCGCCGAGGCCTTGCGCTCGCAGTTGGCGTGGTCCGCGAGGAAGGTGTCGAAGTCTTCGACGATGCCCTGCGCCCACTCGGGCGGCGTCGCGGTGAGGAGGTCGACGGACTTGCGGGCCATGGCGCGGCTCGGCGGTGGCGATTCCGGCAGGCTACGCACCGCCAGCGGCGCCGGACAAGGCCGGTGCGCCCCGATCGCCCTTTCCCGGCCTGCGGCCGGGGGCTAGACTCGCGCACTCACCGCCCCCGCAGACCGTTGATATGACAGAGCCTTTGCCCTGCGCCCGCCGTTCCAGCGTGGCCGTGCCCGTCGGCCACGTGACCGTGGGGGGCGACGCGCCCATCGTGGTGCAGTCGATGACCAACACGGACACCGCCGACCCGGCGGCCACGGCAGCCCAGGTGGAGGCGCTGGCGCGGGCCGGATCGGAGCTGGTGCGCATCACGGTGAACACGCCGGAGGCGGCGGCCGCGGTGGCGGAGATCCGCCGCCGGCTGGACGACGTGGGATGCAGCGTGCCGCTGGTGGGCGACTTCCACTACAACGGCCATCGGTTGCTCACCGCGTACCCGGACTGCGCCGAGGCCCTGGCCAAGTACCGCATCAACCCGGGCAACGTGGGCTTCGGCAGCAAGAAGGACAGTCAGTTCGCGACCATGGTTCGGGTGGCACGCGACCGGGACAAGCCGGTGCGTATCGGCGTCAACTGGGGCAGCCTGGACCAGGCGCTGCTCACCCGACTCATGGACGAGAACGCGCGCAGCCCGGCGCCCAAGACGGCGCGCGCCGTGATGCATGAGGCGCTGGTGGTCTCCGCCCTGGACGGCGCCGGGCAGGCCGAGGCGCTGGGACTGCCTCGCGAGCGCATCGTGCT
>JBFHNV010000200.1:0-11129 GCA_041593595.1 Gammaproteobacteria bacterium | reverse complement strand
TCCCTGGGGGCTCGAAGGCGGCGTCCCTGCCGCCTACGGGCGCATCGACCCATGCCGTCCTCCGCACGCCGACATGTCTGTAGCGCCACACGGACAGCCGTTGGGCCGGGCCGGGCTCCGGGCAGGAGGAACGCCGTGACCGTGCACGTGGTGCTGTCCACCGGGGTGAGCATGGAGCACACCGGTGGCGTCCGGGAGTTCGACATGGACGCGCGCAACCTCCAGGGCGTGATCAAGGCCCTGGAGGAACGCTTTCCGGGGCTCGGCGAGTTCCTGGAGGAGGAGACCACCGTGGCCATCGACGGCGAGCTCCAGGAGTTCGGCTTCATGCCGCTGCGCGACGGCTGCGAGGTCTACTTCCTGCCGAAGATCGAGGCGGGCTGAGGGCGATCGCCGCCGCGGCGCGGCTTCAGGCGTCCACCGTCAGCACGATCTTCCCGAAGTGCCGGTTGGCCTTCATGTAGTCCACCGCCGCCGCCGCCTCGTCCAGGGGGAACTCCCGGTCGATGGGGAGCTGCAGCCTGCCCGCCTCCACCGCACCCCACAGGTCCGCCTTCATCGCCTGCACCAGCTCGCGGATCTCCTCCACCGAGCGGGTGCGGAAGGTGACGCCGATGTACTCGATGCGCCGCAGCGCGTGCAGGTCGAAGTTGAACTCGCCCTTGAAGCCGCCCAGCCGCCCCACGTTCACGATGCGCCCGCGCACCCGGGTGGCCGCCAGGTTCTGGTTGGCCACGTAGCCGGCGATCTGGTCCACGATCAGATCCACGCCCTCGCCCCCGGTTGCCTCCAGGACCTGATCCACCCAGCCCGCGTCGCGGGAGTCCACTGCCAGATCGGCGCCGAACTCCGTGAGGCGCGCGCGTCGCTCGGGGTTCGTCGAGGACCCGATCACGAGCCGTGCCCCCATGGCCTTCGCGATCTGCTGGCCCATGAGCCCGACGCCGCTGCTGGCGCCCTGGATGAGCACGGCCTCGCCGGCCTCGAGCCGTCCCACGGTCACCACCGCGTTGTGCATGGTGGACAGCGCCACCGGCAGCGTGGCCGCCTGGGACCAGCCCATGTTGTTGGCCGGGATCGGCAGCACCCGGCCACGGTCGGCCACGGCGTACTCGGCCCAGCCGCCCATCCCGGAGCACATCACCCGGTCGCCGGGCTTCACGTGGCCGACGCCGGACCCCACCTCTGCCACCTCGCCCACGTACTCCAGGCCCACCACGGTGCCCGCACCCCCGGCCCGCCCGTGGGCCATGCCGCCGGCCACCATGGCGTCGGCGCGGTTCAGCCCGCAGGCGCGCACCCGCACCAGCACCTCGTCGGGCTTCGGCTGCGGCCTCGCCACGAGGCGGATCTCGAGCCCCTTCTCGCCCACCACCGCTGCCTTCATCTGCCTGGACATTCGCGTTTCCCGTGTGGTTGATACCTCGTGGCGGAGCCACCGTCCCCGAGCCCGGAGTCCGTCCCGGTCGACCGGCGATCAAGGACTTGCGAACTCCGAATGTCCCTCATTCAGTCGAGGGCCGCGATGGCCTCGACCTCCATGAGGAAGTCCGGGCTCGCGAGGCTCTCACAGATGACCAGGGTGTTGGGGGGCATCGGGTCGCGGAAGAACTCGTTGCGCACCGCGCGGTAGGCCTCCACGTAGCCGGCGTGGGTGAGGTAGGTGGTCATCTTCACGATGTGGCCGAGGCTGCCGCCGGCCTCCTCCAGGACCGCCTGCAGGTTACGGTAGATCTGGCGCGCCTGGGACTCCACGTCGCCGCGCCCCACCAGCGCGTCGTCCCGGTCCTTCGCCACCTGCCCGGCGACGAACAGCAGGTTGCCGCTGCGCGCGGCGTGGGAGTAGCCGCGGGTGGGGTGGAGGGTCTTCAGTTCGAGGATCTGGTGGGCCACGGTGCTTCTCCTGGCTGCAGGGACGGTGGGGAGCCGCGACCCGCCACGCCGCGCGGGCCACCTGCAAGGTCGCCGCCACTCCCGTGAGCCTCAGCATATCCCGGATCGTGGCCCGTGACTCAGGTGTCGCGGACGTCGCCACGGCACCGGATCACCACCGTGAAGCGCCCCCGGGACACTGGCTCGCCCCGCTGGTTGACGTAGGTGACCTGCACGGCGAGGCGCCCGCGATCGGGCTGCGACGGGTGCGGCGACGCCTCCAGCACCTGCGCCTCCACGTGCACCGTGTCGCCGATGCGCACCGGCGCCTCGAAGGACCAATCCAGCTTTCGCAGCGCCAGCACCGTGCCGTCGAACAGGTCCAGGCGGCTCAGCAGGCCGAAGGCGATGCCGATGGCCATGGGGCCGTGGGCGATGCGCTCGCCGAAGGCCGTGTCCTTCGCGAACACCTCGTCCGTGTGCACCGGGTTCCAGTCCCCGGTGAGCGCCGAGTAGTTGACGACGTCGGTCTCGGTGATGGTGCGCCTGGGGCTGGTGAACGCCTGCCCGGGCGTGAAGTCCTCGAGATATCGCGGCATGCTCCGCTCCCTCAGTCATGTATGCGGCGGCGAACCGCCGGGGGACGGGCCATGGACATCGAGCGCATTACCGAGGTCGGCGTCGCGGTGCGGGACCTGGAGCAGGCCACGCGCCTGTTCGTCGACGTGCTGGGCGCCACGGCCGAGCCCGTGCGGGTGGTGGAACGCTACCAGATGCGCTACCGGATGTGCCGGCTGGGGCAGGTGGACTTCGAGCTGATGGAGCCCCTGGGCGAGGAGGGGGTGATCGCGGACTTCCTGCGCAAGCGAGGTCCGGGGCTGCATCACGTGGCGTTCGCGGTGCACGACGTGGACGCCGGCGCGCGGACACTGCGCAGCCGGGGCGTGCGCTTCGTGGAGGAGGCGCCGTTCGCGATGCGGCTCGAGGGCGTCGATTTCGCCGGGCGCCCCTTCGACGGGGACGCGAAGATCACCTTCGCGCATCCGGCCTCCTTCCTCGGTGTCCTGCTGGAGTTCATCGAGTATCCCGCGGGATATCAGAGCTGATTCTCCCTCTCCTCCTGAACCTCGACACGCCCGACGACGACGCGCTCGCGACGCTCGCGAGCGCGTCGGGGGGGCGCCGTATCGCTCAGTAGCGCAGCGCGTCCGCCTCGTAGGACAGCCCGGCCTTCCCCGCCTGCCGCCGTACCGCCTCGAACAGGCTGCGGTCCAGCGAGTCGCGATCGCCACCCTCGGCTTCCAGCTGCTGCTTCAGGTAGTCGTCGCGCTGGCGGCTGAGCTCCACCATCTCCTCGCGGAGCTCCTCGCGGGTGCGGGCGAGCTCGCGCACCTTGGCCTTCTGCTCCTCGGGTGCCAGATCCTTCAGCGGCTCGGGCAGGCTCGCCGGCGGGATGGCGTCCAGGCTGATCCGCCCGCTGTCCACGTCGTCCACCAGCTCCTTGTCGCCCAGCAGGTTGATCTCGCCGGCCGCGGTGGCGTTGAAGGCGCCGCGGCGCGCCTGGGCACTGGTCGATGCCCCCGCGTGCAGCTTCCTCGTGGCCTCGATCTTCGCACGCTTGGACGCCTTCTCCTCCTCGCTGCCGTAGTACAGCCGGGTGTCGTCCAGCCTGCGCGACAGGTTCGCGAGCCGCTCGTCGAAGGGCGTGGCGATCGCCACGGCGCCGCCGCCCTGATCCACCTGGACGTAGCTGCCATTGCCGAGCCGGGCGATGTGCTGCCAGCGCGTCCCGGTGACCGGGAGCTGCCCGCACTGGATGGTGTTCACGACGATGCCCCGGTCGGCCGCGACCGCCAGCGTCGTCGGATACGCCACGTCGTCCGGGTAGTCCATGTGCGGCGGCGCGTCGCCCACCAGGAACACGACCCGGTAGACGTTCTCGTCCTGGCTCCACGAGATACCGTGCACGGCGTCGTACAGCGCCTGGTTCACGCTTTCCGGCCCGTCCCCGCCGCCGGCGGCGCGAAAGTCCATGAGCGTCGCGTACATGGAATCCAGGTCCGTGGACAGGTCCACGACCCGGGTGACGTACGCGTCGCCGCGGTCCCGGTAGGCCACCAGGCCCATGCGCACCTCGGGCGCCTGGTTGGCGGCCGCCATGGTGGAGGCGATGGACCAGATCTTCTCCTTCGCGGCCTGGATCAGCCCCCCCATGCTGCCGGTGGTGTCGAGCACGAAGACCACCTCGATCCTGGGCCTGATCTCGGCCGCCGGATCCACGGGGAGGACCGGCGGCGGCGGTGGGTTCGCGGCAATGGTGTCGCGTACGTCGGGGAAGAACGCCACGGTGCTGGCGGTTGCCGCGAACAGCGCGGCGGCGATGTACCGGGTCTTCATGGTCAGAGATCTCCTGTGGATGGTTCTGGGTCGAGGTCGGTCAGCGGACCGTGGACAGACGCCGCAGCGCCGCTTCCGCGCTGCGGTGCGCGCGGGCAAAGCGCCGTGCGTCTGTCCCGCTGCTCGCCGGGTGGTCGTCACGTGGGCGACCGCGACGCGGGATTGCGACGAAGGCGGCCTGCACCAGCAGCAGGCACCAGATGGCCAGGAACACGCTGCCGGTGCGCTCGGCGGCCCACACCGCGGCCGCGATGCTGGCGGCGCACAGCCCCAGATCGGCCAGCGCCGGGAGCACGCTTCGATGCACGCCGATGGCGCGCAGCATCCAGATGAGGCCGACCTGGATGCACACGTGCAGCAGCAGCGGCGGGTCCAGCGCCAGGGTCACCCCGGTGAACAGTGCCCACGCCACGACCGCGCTCACCTTGCCGGCGCGGGTGCCGCTGCGGGCGAGCAGGTAGAGGACGTAGCAGAGACCGATGGATGCAACCACCAGGCGCAGCAGCAGCGGCGCCGCGACCACGCCCGCGAGCAGGAACACGAGCGCGCTGCCGGCAAGCGCCGCGAGCAGCGCGACGATGACACCTTCCAGGAAGCGCGGCGCGTTCATGATCCCCTCCGCCTGCGCTGCTCGCGCAGGAACGCCACTTCCACGTCGGCGGCGGCGATGGGTGGCGTCGTCGGTGCGTCCGAGTCGCCGCCGCGCTCTGCGGTCTCCGCGGCAAGCAGCTCGGCCTTCTGCCGCATGGCCTCGAACCGGAGCTGCTGCTCGCGACAGCGCTCCTCCAGCGCCGCCAGCTCCCGGGCGGTCGCGTCGCGGCGGCGCGTCACCGTTTCCAGGAGCTGCTCGGTCTCGAGCTTGCGCCGGCACAGCGAGCGGGCGAGATCGTGCTCCCCGGCCTCGAAGCACACGTCGAGCTCGCCGTCGACCTGGTCGATGGCCGAGCGCAGCTCGTGACGGCGGCGCTCGAGCTGCTCGTGCTCGGCGCGCCGGCGCTCGAGCCGCGCGAGATCGGCCGCGAGTGCCTCTTCCATCTCGCGGACCGCCTGGCGCAACAGCAGATCGGGCTCCTCCAGGTGATCGAGGACCGCGTGCACGTCGGCGCGAAGCAGTCGCGAGACGCGTGAGATGATTGCCATGAGTACTGCCTCCAGTGGCGGTTGCCAGATTGTGGACGGCAGTCTAGGAAGCGGCGCTAGCGCATGGCAGGCATGTTCTTGTAAAACCTGGCGGATCGGATTTACCTGGAATTTACAAAGGCCGCGCTGACCGGACGACCGCGCGTTGCTAAGCTCTGCGGTGCCATGTCACGCACGATCCGGATACTCATCGTCGAGGACGAGCCGGCGATCCGCGCCGGGCTGGAGGACGTGCTCGTCTACCATGGCTACGAGGTGGACGGCGTCGGCGATGGCCGGATCGGATACGAGCGCGCGCGCAGCGGGCGCTACGACCTGATCCTGCTCGACGTCATGCTGCCGTCCATGGACGGGTTCGAGATCTGCAACCGGATCCGGAGCGAGGACCGCGAGCAGCCGATCGTCATGCTCACGGCACGCACGGCGGACGAGGACATCATCGAGGGGCTCAAGCTCGGTGCGGACGACTACGTGGCCAAGCCGTTCTCCGTGCAGCAGCTCGTGCTGCGGGTGGCAGCGGTGCTGCGCCGCTCGCGCATCGGCGTCGAGCAGGCGCGCACGCTCGATCTCGGCGGAACCGTGCGCATCGACGTGGCGAACCTGAGCGGCGAGCGCGATGGCGAGCGTCTGAGCTTCACGCGGCGCGAGATGGACATGCTGCAGTACCTGGCAACCAATGCCGACCGTGCGGTCTCCCGCGACGAGCTCCTCAACAAGGTCTGGGGATACGCGAAGGACGCCGATCTCGAGACCCGAACGGTCGACATCCATGTCGCGAAGCTGCGCCGCAAGATCGAGCCGGATCCGGGTGCGCCTCGCTTCCTGGTGACCGTGCGCGGCGCCGGGTATCGCCTGCGCACGGACTGACTGTGGCCGCGCGGACGCTCTCGGGAACGGGCCGCGGGCGGCTGCGGGCGACGATGCTCGCCTTCTTCCTCGCGCTCGCGGTGCCGACCGGGGTGCTGGTGCTGCATGCCTACCAGCAGCTCAAGTGGGAGGCGTTCCATCAGCACCGGCAGCTGGCCGAGGAGCTTTCGCGGCGCATCGACCAGCGGTTCTCGCGCCTGCTCGCCGCGGAGGAGGCACGCAGGTTCACCGACTACCAGTTCCTCACCGTGGAGGGTGAGGGTGCGCGGGGCTTCCTGCAGCGTTCCCCCCTGTCGACGTTCCCCGTCGCCTCGGCGATCCCGGGGCTCATCGGCTGGTTCCAGGTGGATGCCGATGGCGGCTTCTCGACGCCGCTGCTGCCGCGCGCAACGCTGCCCGAGGCGCGCTTCGAACCGAGCCCGCAGACGCGCGCCGGGCGTGCCGCGGTGGAAGGGCGGATCCGCTCCATCCTGAGCGCCAACCGGCTGGTGAGCGGGCGTGCGCCTCGGGTGGCGGTGCAGCCCGACGCTGCCTCCAGCGTGAGCGAGACACCGCTCTCATACGACTCCGCCGACACGTTCTCGGAGCACGACGCGGACCTGGCAGCCGCCGGGGCGGCGCCCGCCTCGACGCCGCTGGCGGGCAGCTCCGGCGCATCCCCGGAGCCGGACACCGAGCAGAAGAAGGCGAGGGTCGGCGCCGGGAACGAGGACGACCTGCGGGGCCCCCCGCCCGCGCTGCCCCAGGCGGCGTTCGACCGCCTGACCCGCGCCGACGATCCGTCGTCCCGGCGCAAGCAGGAGCTTCCGGGCACGCTGGGTCGGCTGGATGACCTCAAGCTGGCTGTGCCCTACGCGGTCCCGGAGGAGGCGCAGCCCGAGCGATCGGCGGCAAACGCCGGGCGCGACATGCCCAAGAAGCGCGCCGTGAGAAAGGAGCGCGAGGTCGCGGTGCCCGGGTCGCAGGCGCACGTCGAGCGTCCCGTACGGCAGCGCGAGCAGCGCGCCGGCGCCGGCGGCGCGGACGTGGAGGAGACCCTTCCCATCAGCACCTTCGAGAGCGAGCTCGATCCCTTCGAGCTCAGTCTCCTGGACAGCGGGCACTTCGTGCTCTACCGCAAGGTGTGGCGCGACGGGCAGCGCTACATCCAGGGCGCGCTCATCGATCGCGAGCCTTTTCTCGAGGGCCTGGTCGAGGCCACCTTCGTCGATACCGCGCTGTCGCGCATGAGCGATCTGGTGGTGGCGTGGCAGGGGGACGTGCTCGCGGCGTTCACGGGCGACGTCGACCGCTCGATCCTCTCCCGCGCTGACGAGCTCACCGGCGCCCTGCTCTACCGCACCCGGCTCTCGGCGCCGCTCGCGGAGATGGAGCTCGTGTTCAGCGTCACCCGGTTGCCGGCCGGGCCGGGCGCGAGCGTCGTGCTCTGGACCGCGGGGGTGCTGGCTCTGGTGCTGGTGACAGGGGTGTGGCTCATGTATCGCCTGGGGATGAGGCAGCTCGCCCTGGCCCGGCAGCAGCAGGACTTCGTGTCCGCGGTCAGCCACGAGCTGCGCACGCCCATCACCAGCATCCGGATGTACGCGGAGATGCTGCGCGAGGGATGGGCCAGCGAGGAGAAGAAGCGTGGCTACTACGAGTTCATCGTGCAGGAGAGTGAGCGGCTGTCGCGCCTGATCGCGAACGTGCTGCAGCTCGCGCGGATGACCCGCAACGATTTCCCCGTCCGGCTGCAAGACGTGGCCATCGGGCCGCTCGTCGACGACATATGCACCAGGATGGCGTCACAGGTCCAGCACGCAGGCTTCGAGCTCGAGGTCGAGTGCAGCGAGACGGCGGGCAGGTACGTGGTGCGCGTGGATCCCGACGCGTTCAGCCAGTGCGTGATCAACCTGGTGGACAACGCACTGAAATTCTCGGCCGGCGCTGCTCGCAAGTCCGTCGTGATCGGTTGCCACCTGGACGGCGACGGCTTCGTGAACGTCACCGTGCGGGACTACGGACCGGGTGTGCCCCGCGACCAGATGAAGAAGATCTTCATGCTGTTCTACCGCTCGGAGGGCGAGCTGACCCGCGAGACGGTGGGCACGGGGATCGGGCTCGCCCTGGTGCACCAGCTCATGCGGGCGATGCACGGGCGCGTCGACGTGCGTAACGCCGGACCGGGCGCCGCGTTCACCCTGCGCCTTCCGGCGGTGCAGACGGTGTCGTAGCGCCGGCGGGGGATTCGATTCGCCGGCGGTCACGTCACGATTGCATTCCCAGCTGCCGGGGCTCTAATCTCGTGCACGAGCACTGACACCTCACGGAAGGAACGGCGATGGCATACGAAGGCATGATCGCGGAGATGATCACCATCAGGGGCGACGACGACGATGCGGTCTCGGCCTACACGGCGCGGCCGATGGGCCCGGGTCCGTTTCCCGGCGTGGTGCTGATCCACCACCTGCCGGGCTGGGGTGAGTTCTACCGCGAGATGACGCGCAAGTTTGCCCATCACGGCTACGCTGCGATCAGTCACAACCTGTATGAACGCATCGGCCAGGGTGATCCGGACGATGTGGCTGCCAAGGCACGGGCCGAGGGCGGTGTGGCAGACAGCCAGGTGGTCGCCGATACCGAAGCCGCGGTGCAATGGCTGAAGGCGCAGCCCTACAGCAACGGCAGGATCGGCGTGATCGGCAGCTGCTCCGGCGGGCGGCAAGCTTTCATGTATGCGTGCAACACGCAGAGCATCGACGCGGTGGTCGAGCTGTGGGGCGGCCGCGTGGTCCAGGCCGAGGACGACCGGCCCGAAAAGCAGCCGGTACAACCCCTCGATATGACGAAGGACCTGTCCTGCCCGATCCTCGGCCTGTTCGGCAATGACGACCGCGCGCCGAGTCCGGAACAGGTGGACCTGCACGAAGCAGAGCTGAAGAGGCATGGCAAGCGTTACGAGTTCCACCGTTATGACGGTGCCGGGCACGGGTTCTTCTATTACCACCGGCCCATGTACAGGGTGGAGCAGGCGCTGGACGGCTGGCAGAAGATCTTCGGCTTCTTCGGCAAGCACCTGTCCACTTGAGGGGCGACTCCATGTGTACTTCGATTGTCGAGATCGCGCGCGCGGAAGGTTCCGGCCGGAGCATGGACGGCTGGTTCTCGCTGACCCGTTCGGTCGTGGCCTATGATCATCCTCAGCACGCCCTGCTGGAGGAAGCGGTCACGATCGATTTCGTGAACCATGCCGAGGGTGCCGGCGCGCGGGCGGCGGTGGAGCTGACGCTGGACTCGGCGAAGGCGTTGCACGCGGCGCTGGCGAAGGTGATCGAGGCGGCAGAGGCCGAGGAGGCGATGCGGGTGCAATACGCCGGCCCGGCGCATCCTCATTCGCGAATACTTGCGGTGGCGGCCGGATAGCGCAGCGGTGGATGCCACCGGGGCTTGCCCGGGGAGCGCGCCCGGCGCCGCGCGGGATGCGGTAGCCTGGCGGGAGTCGGCGAGCGAGAGTGGCTAGCGCGCCTGTGCCGTGTTTCCGGCAGCGACCTCAGCCGATATGGCGGCTGGCTGCGTTGCGTCGCGGGTGCCTGCGGCCCCTCTCCGGCTCGAAGACACCTGCCGCGTATTCGACTCACGGACCCAACGTGTCTGCCCTGGTCAGCGCTTTCAGGTGTCGCTTGAGCTCGATGCGGAACTCGTCCTCCTTGAGCGCCAGGCTTCCCTCCTCGCGCGGAACGATCAGCATGCGCTGGGACGCGAAATCGAACGGAGGCCGCGTGGAATAGCGCTCGTCCTCGCGAATCGGCAGCCAGTGCGCGGGGGCCTGGACGGGCGAGTCCACGTCACTCCGGCCGTGCAGCATCCCGGCCTCGAACAGCACGTTCGGGTTGTCACGAAACAGCGTCGCACCGTCTCCGGAGCTCTCGGCGCCGGGCGCGGCTTCGGCGATCTGCTCGGAGAAGTAGCAGATCCCGTAGCGGCAGGTGCTGAGCTCGTTGAGGAGGTACTCGTTGATGTTCCCCGGATCGCGAATGTCCTTCCAGTAGACGAGCTCGAGCTTGTTCTTGAAGCGATGGTGGTTGCACAGGCTCTTGATGGCGTCGATCACGTCCCCGCGCGCCCCGCTCGATGACGCCAGGAAGAGCCTGGGCTTGGTGAGCTTCGGGATCGCGCTGTTGAGGGTGGTTCTCAGGGCGTTCAGGGCCAGTCCGGAGCGCAGGGAGTTCTTCTTGTGGTTGACCAGTGACCGGAAGATGATGGTCAGCGCCCGGCTGATGTCCTGGAGCTCCTCCATGGCTGCCTTCGTGATGTCGAGCTTCTCGGTGGTTTCCAGGTTCCACACGCCGAGCTTGCCTTCCGAATCCTGGAGCGGAAGGATGATGGAGGTCTTGATACGGTCCTGGATCTCCCGTTCCCCGGTGACCGGCACGCGGTAGCCGGGAATGTCCTCGGGGTCGAACTCGGACCAGAGCTCCTTGAACCTCTCCGCGCAGCGAAGCTCGCTCTTGCGCCCGGCGGCGACGATCCACAGCGGCTTGCCGGTCCCGTAGCACAGTGCCGTGTGGCTCGTGTAGCGCGTCTCGTCAATGGCCACCGTGGCCACGCGGTAATGCTTCTGCTCGGCGAGACCGTGGGGAATCAGCGCCTCGCGGCCGTCCGATTCCGAGCGGACCAGGAGCCGCACGTGCGCGATGCCGAGGGTCTTGCTCGCGTACTCCGTCACCAGCTGCTTCACGCGATTGAAGCTGTCGTCGTCCACCAGGTCGGCGGTAAGCGCGTACTGCATGAGCTGTCTGGAGAAGGTGGTGCCCATGGTCATCTCCTCGCCGGTCCCGGTCGGATTGGCGCGGCTCCGGTCACGGGTGGGCGCT
>JBFHNV010000199.1:0-11198 GCA_041593595.1 Gammaproteobacteria bacterium | reverse complement strand
GGCCGTCCCGTGATGCCGGTCTCCGCTCATCGTGATCGGGGCCCGCGGCGCCGGGAACGCGCTGACGCGCATCCGTGTTCGGATAAGGCCGGTCCGGTGCGGGTCGCGGGGACCGTCGGCCGCAGGGACGCGGCCGTCGAGCGTACGGGGACGTATTCACTGCGTGTCCCCGCGACCCGTGCCGGACCGGCCGCCCCCGAGATGGCGTTAACCGATCACGGATGCGCTGACGCGCGGGTGGCGCCCGCCCCGGGAGCGGCCGGTGCATGCTCTCGACGCGCTGCCGCCCCGGCGATACCGTCTCCCCGTCCTGCCACTCTCCAGGTATCGCGATGAACGCACCCGTGCGAACGCCCGTCGACGACCCGGCCGCCTGGCGCGGCGAGGACCTCGCGCAGCGCCGCGACGAGTGGACCATCACGCTGGATGCGGCCCGAATCGCCGAGCTGGACGCCGCCCTGGATGCCGTGGAGGCGCGGGGCCTGGAGGCCCTCGCCATCCGCCGGGAGGACTTCCCCCTGCCCGGATTCTCCCGGCTGCGGGACCGCATCCTCGGCGCGGTGGAGGGCGGCCGCGGCTTCGTGCTGCTGCGGGGGCTGCCGGTGGCGCGCTGGAGCGAGGCCCGCAGCCGCAGGGCGCTGTACGGGGTCGGCACCCATCTCGGCTGGGCGGAGCCCCAGGACGGCGCCGGCAACCGGCTGCACGACGTGCGCGACGTGGGCCGCAAGTTCGGCTCCGACGACCGCATCCGGTACTTCCAGACCAACCAGGCCATCGAGTTCCACAACGACGGCGCCGACATCTTCGCCCTGTGCTGCCTGCATGCCGGGCGCAGCGGGGGGCTCAGCCGGCTGGTGAGCGCCGTCGAGGTCTTCAACACCATCGCACGCCGGCGTCCGGATCTGGCCGCGGTGCTGCAGCAGCCCTTCCACTTCGACGCCCGCGGCCAGCACCCGGACGGCCATCGCTGCCAGGTGATCCCGGTCTTCTCGTTCGCGCAGGGCGCACTGGGCGTGATCGCAAAGTCGAACTACATCCACTCCGCCCAGCGCTTCGAGGACGTGCCGCGCCTGAGCGACGCGCAGCGCGAGGCGCTCGCGCTGTTCGAGTCGATCCCCGAGGAGCCGGGCATGGCGCTGGAGTTCCACCTCGCCCAGGGCGACACCCTGATCGCCTCGAACCACGTGGTGCTGCATGGGCGCACCGCCTACACGGACGACGCAGCTACCGGCCCGCCCCGCCACATGCTCCGGCTCTGGCTCACGATCCCGAACGGCCGCCCGCTTCCCGCCCACTACGCGGACACGCGCGAGTTCCGCTACACCTACGAGCGCCGCGTGGCGCGCTAACCGCCGCCGCACGCCTCGTGGGTGACGCCCTTCGCGGGCCCGAGCGAAGCCACGCTGAAATCGATGCCCACGTGGATCTCAATCGCTCGCCCGGGCGCCTGGTACATGAGCGTGACGCTGCCCCAGCCGGACGTGTAGCCGGCCTGCGCCAGGCTCGCAGGGAGCGCGTCGCCGGCCTGGCGCGCGCCCCTGAGATGGAGGGCAAGCGCGTAGTCCAGATACTCGCCCGTGGTCGCGTCGTGCTGGTCCAGGTCGCGCAGCACGGCCAGCTCTCCGGTGCGGAAGACGCGCACGTGCTGGTCGGCGTCTCGCGCCGTCACCGTGCCCTGGAAGCGGGGTAGCCGCAGCGGCACGCCGTCTATCGAGATCCGAGCCGGCGCGACCCAGCTCGTCGCGGCGTTGCGGCTGGCATAGATCCCGAGCTCCGGCGACGCCTCGCTGTCGACCGGCGCGCGTGCCGCGTCGACGGCGACGGTTCCGCTCACGGTCCGCCCATCCAGCACGCCCGGGCCCGCGCCGTGACCCGCGGTCCCGGCCAGATCGACGCTGCGGGTGACGGTGCCCGAGAACTCGAGGGCAGCGCATAGCGCGCCGGCATCGGCGACGAGCAAGCCCATCGTCAGGCCTGCAACCCAGGCGTGAACCGCTCGTCGTCGCTCGCGGGCAATGCGCATCGTGCCGCCGCAGGCCGGGGCCAGGGGGTCGCCCGCGGCGCCTGGCGCCGCGGGGGGGCGTCGCAATGATAAGGCACGCCACGAGTCGCCGTCAGCGGTCCGCAGCGTAGGCCACCACCTCAACCTCCACGTCGATCAGCGGGTCGAAGAATCCGCTGACGCCGATGAATGACAGGGCCGGGCGGATCTTCGAGAAGACCTCGGCGTGCGCGCGCCCGGCGTCCGCCCAGCGCGAGGTGTCCTTCATGTAGATGCGGGTGTGGATCACGTCCTCGAAGCCGAGCCCCGCTTCCGCCAGCGCGTCGCCGATGATCTCGAGCGACAGCGCCGTCTGCCGGTACACGTCGCCGGCGTGCAGGATGCTGCCGTCCGGCGCCGAGGGCGAGGTCAGGCTGGTCTCGAACAGACCGCCCACCCGCACGGCGCGGGAGTAGCCGGCGCGGTCCTCCCACGGCCGGCCGCTGGAGATGTTCCGCCTGCTCATCGATGGTGCCTCCTGCCCGGATGCGGGCGTTGCAGGTGTACCGCCCGCGCGGCAGAGCGGTCGCGGGCGGGCCCCGCCGGCGCAATCTACTGTCCGGCGAAGCTCTGTGATAGCTTCAAACAGGCTGCGCCCGGCGGCGAAACGCCACGCGACCATCCATCAGAGGGGAACCGGACATGAAGCTCAGCTCAGTGAGGCGCCTGATCGCGGCGCCAGTCATGACGTGCGCGGTGCTCGCGGCACCGGTGTCGCAGGCCGGAGTCATCGAGGACATCCAGGCGCGCGGTAAGATCATCATCGGCCTGTCCACCTTCGTGCCGTGGGCCATGCGCGACAAGAACGGCGAGATTATCGGATTCGAGATCGACGTGGGCCGCAAGCTGGCCGAGGACATGGGCGTGGAGGTCGAGTTCAAGCCCACCGCCTGGGACGGCATCATCCCGGCGCTGCTGTCGAAGAAGTTCGACGTCATCGTCACCGGGATGGTGATGAGGCCCGACCGCAACCTCACGGTGAACTTCTCCCGGCCCTACGCCTACCTCAAGGTGGGCATGGCGGCGAACAGGAAGAAGGCCGAAGATGACGGCCTGAAGACCCTCGAAGACTGGAACGACTCGAAGGTGATCCTCACGATCAAGCGCGGCACCGCGCCGGGCGCAACGGTGGAGCGCCTGTTCCCGAAGGCGAAGCTGCGCCAGTTCGATGACGATGCCCAGGCACTGCAGGACGTGCTGAACGGCAACGCCCACGGCTTCCTCACCTCGGAGCCCAAGCCCACCTACTACGTGATCGACAATCCGGACGTGCTCTACCACCCGTTCGGCATCGGCCCGTGGGACCCCTCGGCATCGGCGTTCGCCGTGCGCAAGGGTGATCCGGACGCGCTCAACTTCTTCGACAACTGGATCCTGTTCCACGAGCTGGACGGCTGGCTGCAGAAGACCCACGACAAGTGGTTCAAGAACCGCGACTGGAAGTCCCGGGTCGAGTGAGACCGGTCGCCGGGCGCCGCGCCGTCCCCCGTGGCCGGCCGGCGCGAAGGGCGCGCCGCTGGTGGCGCTCCACGTGGTTCGACGTGGCGCAGTTCCTGGTGCTAATGGGCGGCTTCGTGTGGCTGGTCTGGCGCGGCGTCGCGGAGATGGACTATCGCTGGCAGTGGTATCGGGTTCCGCGCTTCTTCTACAAGGAGGTCGATGGCGAGCTCATTGCCGGCCCGCTGGTGGACGGCCTGTGGGTGACGCTGGAGATCGCCGCCTGGGGCCTCGTGTTCACCCTCCTCATCGGCCTCGTGGTGGCGCTGCTGCGGCTCTCGGACTCCATCGCCGGAAAGGCGCTGGCGACGGTGTACCTGGAGGTGGTCCGTAACACCCCGCTGCTGGTGCAGGTGTCGATCTTCTATTTCGTGCTGCAGCCCCTGCTCGGGTTCAACAACCCGCTCTGGGCCGGGATCGTCTGCCTCAGCGTGTTCGAGGGCGCTTTCGCCTCGGAGGTGATCCGCGCCGGCATCACCTCGGTGGCGCGCGGCCAGTGGGAGGCCAGCGCCAGCGTCGGGCTCACGCGCCTGCAGGCGTATCGCTACGTGATCCTCCCGCAGGCCGTGCCGCTGATGCTGCCGCCGATGGCAGGGATCCTCATCAACCTGATCAAGCACTCGGCGATCCTGAGCTTCGTCGCCGTGTTCGAGCTCACCACCGAGGCGCGCAACCTCGTGGGCGACACGTTCATGAGCTTCGAGGTCTGGTTCGTGGTCGGGCCCATGTACCTGGTGCTCACCATCACGCTGTCCGGCGTGGTGGCGTGGCTCGAGCGCCGGGTCCACCGGGGGCGCTCGGCGTGAGATCGCGACGCAAGCGACTGACGCCGCTGGACTTCGTCATCTTCGCCGCGGTGATCGCCGTGGTGGCCTACGTGGGCTACCGCGTCGAGTCGGTGCTGGTCTACAGCTGGGACTGGTCCGCGATCCCCGGCTACCTCTTCCGGCACGACGCCGACACGGGCGCGATCGTGCCCAACCTTCTGGTGCTGGGCCTGCTCACCACGCTGCGCATCGCCTTCTGGGGCATGCTGCTGGCCTCGGCGATCGGCATCGTGCTCGGGGTGGCACGCACCAGCCGCCGGCTGTTCCCGCGCCTGGTGGGCTGGGCGTACGTGGGCTTCATCCGCAATATCCCGCCGGTGCCGTTCCTGTTCCTGTTCTACTTCTTCATCAGCAGCCAGATCCTGCCGGTGATTGAAATCGAGGCCTTCGTGGGCGGCCTCTCGGACGGGGGCACGCAGGTCCTCGAGCTGCTCTTCGGTCCCGCCGATCTGATCGTGAATTTCCTGTCGGGCGTCATCAGCCTGTCCATGATGATGGCAGCGTACATTGCCGAGATCGTGCGCGCCGGCATACAGTCCATCGCTCGCGGGCAGTACGAGGCCGGCTACTCCGTCGGTCTGAGCAGGCTGCAGACGCTTCGTTACGTGGTGCTTCCGCAGGCCGTGCAGCGAGTGATTCCGCCCCTTGCCGGCCAGTTCATCACCCTCATCAAGGATTCCTCGCTGGTGGCCCTCATCTCGATCCAGGAGCTATCCTTCATGGCGATGGAGATCGCCATCTCCGAGCAGCGCTTCTTCGAGGTGTGGATCTTCACCGGATTCATGTACTTCCTGGTGTGCTACAGCCTCGCCTCGGTCTTCAACCGGCTGGAGAAGCGTGCCGCCGCGGCGCGCCGGTGATCGCACCGTGACGGAGTCGAGGCACACGATGATCGAGATGCGGGGCGTCAACAAGTGGTTCGACGACTTCCACGTGCTGCGCGACATCGATCTCCGCGTCGCCCAGGGCGAGCGGGTGGTGATCTGCGGTCCCTCGGGTTCCGGCAAGTCCACCCTGATACGCTGCATCAACGCCCTGGAGGAGCACGACGAGGGGGAAATCGTGGTCGACGGCATCACCCTGGACGACGACTCGCGCCACCTGAGCGCGATCCGCCAGGAGGTGGGCATGGTGTTCCAGCAGTTCAACCTGTTCCCCCACCTCACGGTGCTCGAGAACTGCACGCTGGGTCCGATGAAGGCGCGCGGCCTGGGCCGGAGCGACGCGCGGGCGCTCGCCATGGAGCTCCTCGAGCGGGTGCGCATCCCGGAGCAGGCGGACAAGTATCCGGCGCAGCTCTCCGGCGGACAGCAGCAGCGGGTGGCCATCGCGCGCTCGCTGTGCATGCGCCCGCGGGTGATGCTCTTCGACGAGCCCACCTCGGCCCTGGACCCGGAGATGATCAAGGAAGTGCTGGACGTGATGGTGGACCTCGCCGGCTCCGACATGACCATGGTCTGTGTGACCCACGAGATGGGCTTCGCGCGCACCGTGGCTGACATGATGTACTTCATGGACGACGGGCAGATCGTCGAGCGCGCACCGCCGCAGCAGTTCTTCGAGGCGCCGGCCAGCGAACGCACCCGCACCTTTCTCGGCCAGATCCTCTCGCACTGACCCCGGCCATGCCCCCGCGCGACCGCTCCCCACTCGCTCGTCCCGGCTGGCGGTACGTGGACAAGCCCAGCCTCGACGCGTTCGACGCCGCGGACTGGGCCGTGATCAATGCCCAGCGCGGACCGTACCTGGCCGAGCAGCAGGCGGCGCAGGCGTTGCGGCTGCTCACCGTCTCGCGCGACGACCCCACCTTCGGCTACGCCATCAACAACTACCGGCACTGCCTGCAGTCGGCGACGCTGGCGCTGCAGGCAGGCCTCGACGAGGAGACCGTGGTGGTCGCGCTGCTGCACGACGTGGGCTTCATCACCTGCCCCGACACCCACGGGGACTTCGCCGCCGCGCTGCTCGGACCCTATATCAGCGAGGCTAACCTGTGGATGCTCCGCCACCATACGGACTTCCAGGCCTGGCACATCCACGGCTACCCCGGGCTGGACCGCACGCTTCGCGAGCGCTGGCGCGGTCACCCGCACTTCCAGTGGACCGCGGAGTTCGTGGATCGGTACGACCAGGGCGCCATCCGCGCGGACTTCGAGGAGGCGCCCGTGGAGGTGTTCGAGCCCATGGTGCGGCGCGTGTTTGCCCGCGAGCCGCGCCGCCACGGAGAGCGCCCATGAGTATCCCCAGGATCGCGTGGATCCGCACCATCGAGCCCGACGACGCCGAGGGCGACCTGAAGGCGCTCTACGAGCGGGTGCGCACGCCCCACGGCACCGTGGACAACGTGATGAAGGCGCACAGCCTGCGCCCGCACACGCTGGAGGGACACCTGGTGCTCTACCGCAGCGTGCTCCACAACGCCGCCAACACGCTGCCGTTCTGGTTCCTGGAGACCGTGGCCTCCTACACCAGCATCGTGAACCGCTGCGAGTACAGCCTCGCGCACCACTTCACGAACGTGCGCCGGCTGCTCGACGACGAGCCGCGCGCGGACCGTATCCTCGCCGCCCTGGAGGCGGGGCGCCCGGAGGACGTGTTCCAGGGCAAGGAGCTGGCGCTGCTGCGTTACACCCGCAAGCTGACCGCCGAGCCGGGCGCGATGGTGGAAGCCGACGTGGCGGCGCTGCGCGAGGCCGGCGCCGACGACGGCGAGATCCTGGAGGTGAACCAGGTCTGCGCCTACTTCAACTTCTCGAACCGGCTGCTGAACGGCCTCGGGGTGTCCACCCGCGGCGACGTCATCGGCTACTACCGCGGCGGCTAGGGGCGATCCGTGGGCTACGCCACCTCGCGGGAGATCGACGCCTCCGGGATCCCGGTGATCGACGTCGGCACGCTCACCGCCGGCAGCGAGGCGGCTGCCACCGACGTGGCCCGCGCCCTCAGCGCGGCGGCCCGGGATCCGGGCTTCTTCTACGTGCGCCACCACGGGGTCCCACGAGTGGTGCTCGAAACGGCCCTCGCCGCGTCGAAGCGCTTCTTCGCCGAGCCGGCGGAGCGCAAGGCCGAGGTCGCCATCAGCGAGCGGCACCGTGGCTGGCTGCGGGTGGGCGAGGCGAAGATGTACGGCGGGGCGCGCCCGGACCTCAAGGAGAGCTTCGTGTTCGGCGTGGACCTGCCGGCCGACCACCCGGAGCTCCAGGGCGGCAACCCGATCCTGGGGCGCAACCGCTGGCCCGCCTTCCAGCCCGGGCTGCGGCCCGCGGCGAGCGCCTTCTTCGACGCCATGTCGGCCTGCGCCACGCGCCTGATGCGCGCCTTCGCGGTGGCCCTGGATCTCGCGCCGGACACCTTCACGCGCGACGTGCGGGTGCCGGTGTCGCGCGGGTCCTTCATCTACTACCCGCCGCAGCCGCCGGACCTGGGCGAGGAGCAGTTCGGCGTGGCCCCGCACTCGGACTACGGCTGCCTCACCCTGCTGTGGCAGGACGCTACCGGCGGCCTGGAGGTGCGCGACGTCAACGGCGACTGGGTCACCGCACACCCGGTGGAGGACACGCTGGTGGTCAACGTGGGCGACCTGCTCGCGCGCTGGAGCAACGACCGCTTCCGCTCCACGCCGCACCGGGTGATCAACCGCAGCGGCGGCGAGCGCTACTCCATGGCGCTGTTCTACGATCCCGACGCGGGCACGGTCATCGACCCGCGGGTGGCCCTGGGCCCGGACGAGCCCAGCCACTACCCGCCGACCACCTGCGCCGAATACATCTTGTCCCGCTACCGCGCGGCCTTCGCGTACCGCCAGCCGCCGGAACGGAGCTGAGGTGGCCGTGGGTCCGGGTCGAGCGCGCCGCCGTCGTGCGCTGCCGGTCGCCGCGGTGGCTTGCCGTGCCGCTGCGCATCCGTGTTCGGGTCAGGCCGGTCCGGTACGGGCCGCGGGGACCGTCGGCCGCAGGGATGCGGCCGTCGAGCGTACAGGGACGTATTCACAGCGTGTCGCCGCTGCCCGCACCGGGCCGGCCGCCCCGTGGTCTACTCGCTAGGGCGTCACTCACGCCGAAAGAGGGCTCACCCCGATGCCCGTCGTGTTCCTCAGCTACCGCCGTGCCGATACCTCCGGCTATGCCGGTCGGCTGGCCACGGCGCTCGAGCAGCATTTCGGGTACGGCAGCGTGTTCCACGACATCGAGGCCATCGCCCCGGGTCGCGATTACGCGAAGGTCATCGACGAGGCGGTGGCACGGGCGGGGGTGTTGCTGGTGCTGATCGGTGACACCTGGCTCAGCGAAAGCGGCGAGGAGGGCACACGCAGGCTCGACGATCCACACGACTTCGTGCGCCTCGAGGTGTCGTCGGCGCTTCGCCGGGGCACGCCGGTGCTGCCGGTGCTGCTGGAGGGCGCGGCGATGCCGGGCGCGTCCGCGCTGCCGCCCGCGCTGGAGCCGCTGGCGCGCCTGCAGGCCATCGAGCTTTCGGACACCCGCTGGGACTACGACGTCGGGCGGCTGCTGCGCGCCGTGGAGGCGCTCACCGAGACCGCGCCGCGGCGCCCCCGGCGCCGCATGCTCGCCGTGACCGCGTCCATGGGCGTGGCGCTCGCGGCAGGCGCGGCGCTGTGGTGGCTGGCCGTTCACCCCACGGACGTGTCCGGACGCTGGGAGTTCCCGGACGGTGGCTACTGGCTGATCGTGCAGGACGGAGACCGTCTGGCGATCGAGGAAGTGCACGGCGAGTCGCGCCAGGTGTGGCTGCGTGGCACCGGGCGCATGGACGGCAACCGCATCGAGGTCGACCTCGACGCGGTCTACGACCGGGGCGGCGCGCGCGGCCACGTCGTCATCGAGGCCGGAGGGCAGGTGCTGCGCGGCCAGGTGCGGATGCTGCCGCGAGGGTACAGCCGGGCACTGCTGCTCACGAAGGCGGGCAGGACTTGAGACTCGAGCCCGGGTCGAGCGCGCGGCCGCGGCCGCGGTTCCGTGATGTCGGAATTCTTTACAGATGCATCATCGCGATCGCAGGCAGCACCGACAACTCATTCTTTAGTAGAAGGATTCCTGAACTGGCCCGCATATTGCTTCCCGGTCTAGCCTGGGGGTAGGCCGCAGACGGTCCACACGTTCGGCCTCCCGAAGGCAGCTCGCACATCGCGCTTCTGGAAGGGAGACCATCCGTGCATCACCCTGTTCGACCGGCAGCGGTCCTGGCCCTGCTCGCCTGCCTCACCCTGCCGTGGACGGTCCACGCCACCCCGGTGACCTACGACCTGGTGTTCGAGACCTCGGGCCAGAGCCTGTGGGACACGGGCACCTCGTTCAAGCTCGAAGAGAAGAAGTTCCTGGGCGCCGCGTGGCAGAACCAGACCACCGCGATCGACCTCATCGTCGGGGACGCGAACACCAGCGTCCCCAACCCCCTGCGGGCCGCCTACGATCTCGCCTTCGCCGCCTGCAGGGCACTCGGGTTCTCTTCCAGCGTCTGCATCAACGGGCAGAGCGCCCGGGCCCCCGTGCCCGCCCTGGGGTCCAGGCCCACAGTGCGCTCCTGCAGCAGATTCGCCGTGGCCTGCAAGATCGCAAGGGCGGCCGACGTGGTCAGGCGCGCGGCCTACGACGTCGCCTTCGACGCCTGCCGGAAACTCGGGTTCTCCTCCAGCGTCTGCCGCAACGGCCAGTCGGGCCAGGTGCCGGTGGTGGCCCTGGGCACCGCGCCCCCCTCGACGCTGGATCTGGGGGACACCCGGACCGGGGCTGCCGTGACCGGCACCACGGACGGCCGGGTCGGGCTCGAGCTCGGGGTCGTCGTGGACAGCGGCTCCGTGGACGCCACGCTCTCCTACGCGGCCACCCTGGAGCTCCCTGACACCACGACCCTGGACAAGTCCAACCCCATCAGCTTCAACCCGCAGAGCGCGCTGGCCGGCACCAGCACCTTCGACACCACCTTTCCCACCCTCGCACTGTCGGTGGACGCGGTGATGGAGCTGTCCGGCAGCGTCGACGCGGAGGCCTGCCTCATCACTCTCGGCTGCGCCACCGGGGGCACGCCCTTCGACATCGTCGAGAAGGCGCCGGTGGTGTCGTTCAACCAGGACGGGGAAGGCGGCGTGCTGCTGCTGGGCCGGCCGCCGTCGGATTTCTTCCTGCCCGACAAGGCGGACGGATTTCCCTTCGAGCTGGACGTGGCGAACCTCGCCACGGTCACCCTGCACCTGCCCCAGCCGAACGTCGCGGGCACGGTGGACCCCACCACCGGCGCCCTCAAGGGCAACGCCCAGGATGACCTGGTGGATCTGATCCTGGACCTGGACAACATCGTCGCCACCGCCGCCGGCGTCCCCGGCCTGTTCGGTTCCAGCGTCGACATCGGCGGCTTCGGCAGCGCCGGCTTCGACATCATCAACGTGGGCATGGGGCCCACGGTGGACCTGAAGCAGGACTTCGAGCTGGAGCCGACCCTGTGGGTGGAGCTGATGTTCGACCAGGCGGTGATGGTGGGCGGCCAGGTGGTCAACGTGCTGCGCTCCGCCTGGGACCTGCTCCCGGACATCACCTTCCTCTCGGACGTCACCACCGTGACGCCCACCTTCTTCCTGGAGGCCGAGCTGCAGAACCGCACCCTGCTGGACTTCGATCTCGCGTTCCTCATCGACCTCCTGCAGATCACCTACGATTTCGGCCCGATCGAGGGCATGTTCGGCATCGGCAACGTCCTCGACAAGGCGGTGGACCTGTTCGAGTCCCCGGACCTGTACAGCAAGCTGTTCTCGCTGCAGGGCTTCAACGTGGCCATCGGCGACAGCATCGTCGTCGACTTCCTGACCGGCACCCAGGCGC
>JBFHNV010000198.1:0-11294 GCA_041593595.1 Gammaproteobacteria bacterium | reverse complement strand
GTGAGGATCTTCGACGGCGTGAGGTCCTCGTCCACCATCTCGACGATGCGCTTTCCGGTCGCGTAAGCCATCGAGGCGCGCTGCTTGTGCGGCGCGGGGATCGCGGCGCAGCCCGGGAGCGACATGCCCAGCGCCTCGGCGAGCGAGTTCATCGTCGTCGCCGTGCCCATGGTGTTGCAGTAGCCGGGCGAGGGCGTCGCGTTCGCGATCATGTCGACGAACTCCTCGTCGTCGATCTCGCCTGCGGCGTGGAGCTTGCGCGCCTCCCAGGCGAGGGTGCCGGAGCCGGCGAGCTTGCCGCGCCAGTAGCCGTTCAGCATCGGACCGGCCGAGAGCACGATGGCGGGGATGTTGACCGTTGCCGCCGCCATGATCAGCGCGGGCGTGGTCTTGTCGCAGCCGGTGGTGAGCACCACCCCGTCGATGGGGTAGCCGTAGAGGATCTCGACCAGGCTCAGGTACTGCAGATTGCGGTCGATGGCCGCGGTCGGGCGCTTGCCGGTCTCCTGGATGGGGTGCACCGGGAACTCCAGCGGGATCCCGCCCTCCTCGCGGACCCCGTCGCGCACCCGTTGGGCGAGCTCGATGTGGATGCGGTTGCACGGCACCAGGTCGCTCCCGGTCTGCGCGATGCCGATGATCGGCCGGCCGGAGCGCAGCTCGGCCGCGGTGATTCCGAAGTTCGTGTAGCGCTCGACGTGCAGGGCGGTAGCGCCGAGCTCGCTGGTGTCGCTGAACCAGTGGGCGGAACGCAGCGTGCGTTTACTCGACTTGGCCACTGCTCGTTACCTCATGGGGTTCAGCGGGTGGAATCGGGACCCGCGATTATACGCTTCGGGTGACCAGGCTCAGCACGGAGGGACCGGCGGCAATCCGGCACGCGGATGGTGCGGATGCTCTCGGTCTAGCGCAGTCTGTTCAGGACCTGGCCAGCGCCATCAGCCCGCGCACGTCCTTCAGCTCGTGGATGTGCTCCACCATGTCCGCGAGCTCGGTGGCGAGCTCGCGTCCCAGCACCGGCTCGGCCAGGGTGTCGAACTTCTCGCGCAGGCGCCGGCCCTGCTCGGCCAGGTCATCGGCGGGCTGGCTCACGTCGCCGCGCACCCGGTACACCACGCCACTGCCCAGCGACACGATGATCTCGCTGGTGGCGTCGGCGAACTCGTCGCTGGGGGTCACGGTGGTGCGCTCGACGATGCGCTTGAGCTCCGGTCGTGCGCACAGCGCCGCGTCGTAGGCGTCCGGCGCCGCAGTGGACACGCCGGTGAGCGCCATGGCGCAGGTCATGGCCAGGCTGAACTTGGCCTCGAGCCCGGTGGCCGGGTGCGGGATGGCGCACATCTTGAGGTACCGCGGGCGGATGCGGATCTCCACCGCGGCGATGTCGCCGGGGCGCACCTGCTGGCGCGCCACCAGGCTGCGGGCGGCCTCGATGGTGGCGTGGGTGCCGTAGCAGGCGGCGTGGTACTTGAACAGGATGTCGCGGGTGAAGAAGTGATCGTCGAGTCCCTCCAGGGCGTCCGGATCGCAGGCCGGCGACTGGGTGGCGCCGAAGCCCTGGGCGCACTCGAGTACGTCGCCGCGCGAGGTGAAGCCGCGCGCGGCCAGCAGCGCTGCATGCAGCCCGTTGGCGGCGGCCTTGCCCGCGTGCAGGGGCTTGCACATGGTGCCGAACATGGACTTGAAGCCCGCCGCCTGGGTGCCGGCAATGCCGAGCGCCGTGGCGGTGGCCTCCGCGTCCAGCCCCAGCAGGCGCGCCGCCGCGGCGGCGGCGCCGAAGGTGCCGAGGGTCGCGGTCGCGTGCCAGCCGGTCTCGTAGTGCTCCTGGGTCACGTAGCGGCCTGCCCGGCATTCGGTCTCGACGCCCGCCACGAAGGCCGCCAGCACGTCGCGTCCGCTCGCGCCGTCTCGCTCGGCGAGCGCCAGCACCGCGGGCGCCACCGGCGCGGTGGGATGGCCGGGCATGGCGTAGTGCACGTCGTCGTAGTCCAGGGCGTGGCCGGCGGTGCCGTTGACCAGCGCCGCCTGCAGCACCGAGAGCCGGCCCGGCCCGCCCACCAGCGTGGCCTGGGGCGAGCCGCCCTGCGCCAGGGCCTCGTCGCGCAGGATGCGCACGGTGTCGTCGCCGGCTCCGGCCAGCGTGACCCCCAGCCAGTCCAGCAGGCACTGCCGTGCCACCGTGGTGACGGGCCCGGGCAGGTCGCCGGGCTCGATGGCGGCGGCGAAACGGGCGATGCTCGCGGTGGTGCCGGCGTCTGCGCGGGTGACGGTTGCGGCGGGCGTGCTCATCGAAATCCTCTCCGGGTCGGCGCTCGGGGCAGAGGCGCATGTTATACCGCGGAAGCGCCCCCGCTTCCTGCTACAGTGCCGGGGACTCGCCGTCGCCGTGGAGAGCGCCCTTGGACGAGCCTGCACGCACCCTCGGATTCACCGCCACCACCACGTCCGGCGAGGTGCTGGAGTTCCAGCTTCCGCTGCACCCCCAAACCGCGTCGAGCGAGCACGTGGGGCGCCTGCTGGAGGCCGTGCTGGACCGGCTGTCGGAGCTGGTGGACGGACCCGAGAGCATCAGCGACGGCGACGTATTGCAGGCGCTCAGCCTCGCGATGGCGGTGCGCCTGCGGGTGGCGGGGGTGGCGCCCGACACGGCGCGCCAGCTCGTGGAGGACCTGGCCAACCTGGCGCTGGACGGCGCCGAGGGCGGCGAGCGGGTGGCCGGATCCGGGATGCGCCACTAAGCTCCGCCGACGCAGCGCACCCATGAGCGAGGCGGACCGCGCGAAGTGGGACACGCGCTATCGGGAGGGCAGCTACGAGGCCCGCACCTGGCCCTCGCCGTTCCTCGAGACCTGGCTCGGGCGACCACCGAGGACGCCCGGCGCGCGCGCCCTGGACGTGGCCTGCGGCGCCGGGCGCAACGCGCTCAGGCTCGCCGAGGCCGGCTACCGGGTTGACGGCGTGGACATTTCCGCCGCGGCCCTGGCCCGCGCAGCGGAGACCGCCGCGCAGCGCGGCCTCGCAGTGCGCTGGATCGACGCGGACCTGGACACGTGGCAGCCCGAGGCCGGCGCCTACGCCCTCGTCAGCGTCATCCGCTACATGAACCGCGCGCTGCACCGGCGCCTGCCCGGCGCCCTGGCCCCGGGCGGCTGGCTCGTGTTCGAGCACCACTTCCAGACCACCGAGGCCGTGGACGGCCCGCGGGGCGACGCCTTCCGCCTGGCGCCCGGCGAGCTGCTCGGCGCCTTCGAGGGACTGCGGGTGGTGCATCACGACGAGTCCATCCGCGAGGACCCGGACGGGCGGCGGATGGCACTCGCGCGGCTCGTCGCGGTGCGGGAAGCGTAGCCGATGGAGCTCCTCCCCGAAGGCTTCTCCCCCTGGCTGGCCGCCGCGCTGGTGGGGCTGAGCTTCTTCACCTCCATGCTCACCGCATCGGCGGGGCTGGGGGGCGGGGTGATCATGCTGGCGGCCATGGCGTCGGTGATGCCGGCGCCCGCGGTGATCCCCACCCACGGCGTCATCCAGCTCGGCTCCAACGCCGGGCGTGCGGTGCTGATGCGCGACTGGGTCAACGTTCCGGTGCTGGTCTGGTTTGCCGCCGGGGCGCTGGTGGGGGCGGTGCTGGGCGGCGCGCTGTTCGTGGCGCTGCCGGGGGACGTGCTGAAGCTGGTGATCGGGCTGTTCGTGCTGTGGTCCGTGTGGGGCCCGAAGTTCCGCAAGGTGCGCATCGCCGACCGCGCCTTCGCCGTGGTAGGAGTCGCCACCACCTTCCTCACCATGTTCGTCGGCGGCACCGGTCCCTTCGTGGCGGCCTTCGTGAAGCCGGACCGCTTCGGCAAGGAGCCCACGGTGGGCACCCACGCCGCCTGCATGACCGTGCAGCACGGGCTCAAGGTGGCGGTGTTCGGACTGTTCGGCTTCGCCTTCGGGCCGTGGCTGATCCTGCTGGCGGCGATGATCGTGGGCGGCTTCCTGGGTACGCTGGCGGGACGGGCGGTGCTGCTGCGGCTGCCGGAGCGCGCGTTCGCCATCGTGTTCAAGACCGTGCTCACGGTGCTGGCGCTGCGCCTGGTGTGGTCGGCCGCCGGCGGGCTGCTGGCATGACGGAGATCGAGAACGATGGATGAGGACCGCATCTACACCGCCGCGGTGGTGGTCATCGGCAACGAGGTGCTGTCCGGGCGCGTGCAGGACCTCAACGCCAACTTCCTCGCCGTGCGGCTCAAGGAGCAGGGGATCCGCCTGCGCGAGGTCCGCATCATCCCCGACGTGAAGGAGACCATCGTGGACACGGTGAACACCCTGCGCGCCGGTCACGACTACGTGTTCACCACCGGCGGCATCGGCCCCACCCACGACGACATCACCGCGGAGGCCATCGCCGCCGCGTTCGGCGTCGCGCTCGAGCGCAACCCGAAGGCCGTGGCGCTGCTCGAGGAGTACTACGGGGACCGCATCAACGAGGGCCGCATGCGCATGGCCAGCGTGCCGGCGGGGGGCGAGCTGCTGGACAACCCGGTGTCCTGGGCGCCGGGCTTTCGCATTCAGAACGTCTACGTGCTGCCGGGCGTGCCCCAGATCATGCAGGCCATGTACGATACCTTCAAGCACACCCTCGCCGGCGGGCGGCCGGTGCGCTCGCGAACGGTGAACGCGTTCATACCCGAGAGCGTCGCCGCCGGCGGGCTCGCAGCGGTCCAGGACAGGTTCCCCGACGTGGAGATCGGCAGCTATCCCTACGTGCGCGGCGAGCGCTTCGGCTGCGCGCTGGTGGCGCGCTGTGTCGACGAGGCGCGTCTGGCCGATGCGACCCAGGCCATCGTGGCGCTGGTGCAGGAGCTCGGCGCCGAGCACGAGGTGGTCGAGGGCGAGTCCTCGCCGCCGCCCGCCGCCTGACCCGGGAGACGCACATGCGCGTCCTCAAGCATGTCCTGGACAACAACCGCGCCTGGGCCGACGGCGTGCGCGAGGCCGACCCGGATTTCTTCCAGCGCCTGTCGCGTCAGCAGAGCCCGGAGTATCTCTGGATCGGGTGCTCCGACAGCCGCGTGCCGGCCAACCAGATCGTGAACCTCGCGCCGGGCGAGGTGTTCGTGCACCGCAACGTGGCCAATGTCGTGGTGCACTCGGATCTCAACTGCCTGTCGGCGATGCAGTTCGCCGTCGACGTGCTGAAGGTGCGCCACGTGATCGTGTGCGGCCACTACGGCTGCGGCGGTGTGAAGGCCGCGCTCCACGACGAGCGCCACGGGCTGGTGGACAACTGGCTGCACCACGTGAAGGACGTGCACGCGGAGCACCGGGCGCGCTTCGAAGGCATCGACGATCCGCAGCAGCAGGTGAACCTGCTGTGCGAGCTCAACGTCATCGAGCAGGTGATGCACGTGTGCGCGACCACCATCGTGCAGGATGCCTGGGCCCGCGGGCAGTCGCTCGGCGTGCACGGCTGGATCTACGGCCTGGATGACGGGTACCTGCGGGATCTGGAGATGACGGTGACTGCGGCGGACGAGGTGGAGCCCACGTATCGCGCGGCGTTGGAAGGGCGCGGGCCTGGCTGAGTGAAAAAAGGGGGTCGGAGCTCTCAGCAGGCTGTTGAAATTCGACATCCCTGTCGAATTTCAACTCGTGGCGCCGAAGTCGCGGTCTCCGGCTTGCTCCATACATCAAGCACTTGCGTGCTTGATGTATGCCGGTGCATCCCTGCACCGGGCGCAGGCTGTCGAAAATCGGGGATTTTCAACAGCCTGTTAGAAAGCTGACAGACTCCTGATCCGCCCGCAGCGTGGCGGCAGCTCGATTCCACGCTGCCGGGATGGCGCGTGTTCCAGCCTGCCAGCTGACTGCTCCCGCGCCTGGAGCCGGCGTGTTGTGCACCGCATCTTGACTCTCGGGCTGACGTCGCGAAGGTGGGCATCCGGGGATACGAGCATGTCCGCCGCGAGCGGGCGCCTCGCGCGCTCGCAGCGGCAGGCCGCTCGCCGGAACGCTGCGGGCGCAGGTGCGCGGCCGAAGCTCGCCCCCTCCCACGATGCACGCAAGGAGATCTCCATGACACCACGAAAGCTCGGACAGCGACTGCTGGCATCCACCGTCCTGTCACTCGCCTGCGTTCCGCTGGCCGCGGATCCCGGCTCGACCCCCAACGGCCCCTGGCTCACGCCGAACCAGCACGTCTCGCTGGAGGCGTTCTCCAGCAATGCGGAGCTGAAACGTCGACTGGAGCAGACCGAGAAGACGTCGAAGGGCCTCGTGGAGCTCGAGGAGATCGGTCTCAGCGGAGGAGGAAACCCGATCTGGCTCGCCAAGGTCGGCGACTCCGCAAACCCGGCAGTGCTCATCTTCACCCAGCAGCACGGGGACGAGCCCCACGGGACCGAGTCGGCACTGGAGCTCATCAAGCTGCTCGCCACCGGCAGCGGCCGCGCCATCCTGGACGAGCTCTTCGTGCTGGTCATCCCGCGCGTCAATCCCGACGGAGCGGAGATCCCGACTCGCGGCAATGCCGACTTCACGGCCCCCCAGAGGAACACGGGGCAGTGTCCCGCCGCCGGCGGGAGCAATGCCAACGGCAAGGGCATCTTCTCCACCCGCTTCCGGGACACGCCGGACTACTCCTACGACATCAACCGGTACCACTGGCCCGACTGGGAACAGAGCTGGCAGTTCCTGTGCAACGTCGACGCCATGGGTGACCCGATCTATCCCGTGAACCCGGTGCCCGAGGCCGTGGCCGTCCTGGACACGTATGCCCGGTTCCTGCCCATCTGGGCGGTGGACGTGCACAACCAGGGCTTCAACGTCGTCGACCCGGACCAATGCGCCGCCGATCAGGCGTGTCGACCCGGGCAGTACGTCACGGGCTCGATCCTCTGGCCGACCAATGGCGACGTGGCGGTGGGAGCCGTCAACCTCTCGAAGCAGATGACGCTCGTGATGAAGAAGCGCTCGCTGGAGATCGGCAACGTGGAGCTCACGCGCTACAACGGCGGCGACTTCCCCGGGATCGCGCGTAACGCCTACGGGCTGCTCGGCGGCGGCAGCGTGCTCTTCGAGGTCGTCGGCCAGATCGAGGGGAGCGGATTCATCAACAACGGCCAGAAGGCCATCGGCAAGCTGCGCAGCGGAGTCACGAAGATCCTGCTGGCGTTGCTCGAGGCGACCGCGGATGGAAGCCTGTACGCGGAAGACCCGGACGACGCCGACACGCTGATCCTGGACAACGACGTTTTCCTCGCCAATCCCCGTCTCACGGAGGAATAGGAGGGGCCATCCCGGGCCGGGCCTCGGCGAGTGCCGGGGCCCGGCTCCCTCCAGGCGAATAGGAGCCGGAGCCTTTGGAAAGCTGACGGACTTCTGATCCGCCCGCATCGCGGCTACAGTTCGATTGCACGCTGCCGGGATGGCGCGTGTTCCAGCTTGGTGCTTCACAAGGAGGTGAAGATGCCACGACCACACTGACTCCGCCTGCCCGGAGTGCCCCAGCACGTGATGCAGCGGGGCGTCAATCGTCAGCGGTCTTCTTCGATCACGCCGACCGGCGCGCCTGCCTGGCCGCGTTCGCGGAGAGCGCGCGCTGGTACGGACTGGCCGTGCATGCGTACTGCCTCATGACGAATCACGTCCACCAGCTCGCGACTCCCGAGGCAGGTGACTCGATGGCGTCCACGATGCGCCGTCTAGGCAGCCTCTAAGTGGGCCGGCTCAACAGGCGTTACCGCCGCACGGGCACGCTCTGGGAGGAGCGCTATCGCGCGTGCCTGGTGGATTGCGAGCGCCATTTCCTGAGCTGTCACCGGTACATCGAGCTCAACCCGGTACGCGCGGGCATGGTCCGGGATCCCGGTGAGTATGCGTGGTCCAGCCATGGGCACTATGGTCTCGGACGACCCGATGAGGTGCTGTCGACCGATGATGTCTGCCGGGGACTCGGGTCCACACCCGATGCGCGTCGCGAGGCGTACCGGGCGCTCTGCTCGGAGGCGCTCGACGCGCACGCGCCTGCGGAGATGCGCGCTGCGCTGGAGCACAACCACGTGCTCGGCAGCGTGCTCTTCACGTCGCAGTCGAGCGGACACTCGGCCGAAGGCTCGGCACGGGCCGGTGCGGGCGGCCGGTGAAGCGCGGGCACCGTAACCGGGGGTCGGGGGCGGCTTCGCGCCAGCGTATCCACACGGACTGAAACCCGGTTCCGTTCTTAAAGGCTCCGACCCAATTGTTTCACGAAGCCGCGCCGGGGCGCCCACGCGCAGTCAGCCCTTGCGTAGGTACTTCACCAACGACGCGATCGCCAGCACCATGAATACCAGTAGCAGGATCCCGAAGATCGACATAAGCACCTCCTGATCTTCTCGCTCCGGGCGCCGCCGCGCACCCGTCACCGGACACGCACATCAACCACAGCGTAGCGCGCTCCCGTCCCGACGAGGGTGCAACGTCGCACGCTCGTGCCGCGGGAAAGACAAGCCCCGGGCGCGTGCTCAGATTGCCATCGACTGGCCGCCGTTCAGGTCCGGCGACGCATTGTCGACGAATCCCGCTTCCTCGGAGGCCAGAAGGGCGATCGCACCTGCCATGTCCTCGACCCGGCGGAGCCCATTGCCGGGCGCAAGACCCTTCGCCCGCACACCTCGGAGGCGGGCATCGACGACACCACCCACGTGTGCGGTACAGGGAGGTACGAATGGCGCGGCAGGCAGGGATTGCTCCCGCAATCCTCCTGCATTCCCGCCATCCATGGTGGTCAGATGCCGGGAGCGGCCATCATCGAGCCCCGAGCGTCATCAGCGCCATCCTCGCGCACCTCGACACCCGCGTCAGCGCTCACCCCGCCGCCACGTCAGTCGACGTCCACGGTGATGGCCATATCCGGCGGCTTTCCCCCGACACTCGCCGCATCCCCCTCTCGATATCGGGGCTCGCGGGCGATTTGGGGCTTTGGACGATCCAGCGCTCGGTAGGTCGGCGAAGTCGGCCCGCGGCGTTGGTCGGCGCGGTCGGGCACGATGCTGCCGACCGGCCCCGGAGCCGTTGGCGTCGACCGGCACCCCTGCTCCACGTTGGTCTCCAGAGCGCGGCCTCGAGCCCACCGCTGTCGGGATTCTTTACAGTCGGTTCCGCCCGGGGCGCGGCCCCCTCGAGAAAGTCACTGGATCTCAGCTGGTTGAGAAGAATGGCGCGAATCTTGCTGTGATTTTAAGTACTGGCCATCGTCTGCAAGGCATTGATGGATCGTCGTCGCGGCAGGTCGCTCCCGAGCCATCGGAGATGGGGTTGCGGGGGAGCCTCCGGGGCATTCCGGGAGGGGGAGGGCCCGGGGCCAGTGTTGCGCACCTCGATGACCGGTCCCGGGATGACGACTTGTAGTGGACCGCCGACGCCTGCAAGGAGAAACGACATGAAGAGGTTCGGGCATACGAGCCGCCGCGCGCGGCTTCTGGGCACAACGGCGAGCGCAGTGCTCCTCGCGGTGATGAGCACATCTGCATGGAGTGCCCCGCGACTGTCGGTCGAGAAGGCCATCGTGGGAGGCTCGGACGTCACGTTCGGCGCGAACGTGACCTTCCGGATCACCGTGTCGAACACGGGCGACGTGCCCCTCAAGAACGTACTGGTAACGGACGGCGCCGCGCCGGACTGCGGGGGCTACCTCGCCTCGAAGGGCGGACCCGCCGATCTGCAACCGGGTGATTCCTTCTCCTACGAATGCGTCGCCCTCAACGTGCAGAGCGAATTCAGCAACCGCGCCCGTGTGGTCGGTGAGTTCCAGAACGGGAATCAGTGCCGTGCCGGCACGACGGGCCGCTCGAGCAACCGGGTAACCCTGAGTCTGCGGGACCGCCCGGCCATCGACATCCGTAAGCAAGAGGAAGGCGCCGACTCGCGCACCATCCTGACCGGTTCCGACGTGGACTTCGAGATCGAGGTCAAGAACACCGGTGATCTCCCCCTCACCGGAGTCGTCGTGACCGATCCGCTGGTGGTCGACTGCGAGGCGATGATCGGTGACCTCGCTCCCGGCGACAGTCGAATCTACGTGTGCACGAAGACGAACGTCACGAGCGAGTTCAACAACAACGCGAGAGCCACCGGCCGGGCGATCCTGACCGGTGGCGACCCCGCAGGATGCGAGGTGACAGATCTCGACCGGTCGCGTGTCCGGCTCGAGGCCCTGGAATGCGCGGTCGCGGTCAGCAAGGAGGCCGATCCAGAAGTCATCGTCCTCACGCCGCCTCCGAGCTGCGAGACGATCAGTGGCCGGCCCGACAGCCTCACCTTCAAGTACACCGCCGGCGGCTGTGCCGCCAGCAGCAACGACCAGGGCGACAAGTCGAGCTGCGAGGGCGCCGTCAATCCGGCGGAGGCAGCCAGCATCGTCGCGGGCAAGAAGGACCTCTCGAACCTGTACGTGGTCCAGGGCAGTCCCGTGCTGCCTGGGGACAGCTTCACGGTGCTCGGGCCCTTCGAGTCCGACTCCGGGGTGGAGCTGAGTAACACCGGGGGTGTCGAGTTCAACCGGATCCACACCTCGTGCTCCCAGCCGCTGCAGCCCGGTGACGTGTTCGGAAGCCTGACGCTCGTCGCCATCAACGGCGAGTTCGGCAGCAGCTCGGCCACCTACACCTACCAGGTGAGCAATCTCGGCAACGCCGCCGAGGTGACCATCGAGGACGACAAACTCGGCCCGATTCCGGAAGCGGGACAGAACGTGATCGCGATGGCGAGCGGCCAGGTTGAGATCTTCCAGATCACCACCGAGATCCTTGAAACCACGACCAACGTGGTGACCGTGAGCGCGAAGCTGGCCAACAATCCGGCCATCACGTGCATGTCCCAGGCGCAGGCCACCGTCACGGTGCAAGAGCCCCCGAAGACCTGCGACGATGGCAAGCCGACGGCGCTGGTGTTCGAGTACACCGGGCAGAGCTGCGCGGCGTCGAACAACACCCAGGGTGGCAAGACCGACTGCACGGGCGATCCGGGCGCTGCCTCGCCAGTCGAGGTGGTGATTACGAAGGATGCCGACAAGATCTCGGTGACGCCGGCCGGGGAGTCGCTCGCGGTGGGTGGCCTGGTGACCATCGCGCGCAGCGACGGCAACCGCTTCGCCTCCGAGACGACGTTCGACGTCCGCCAGGGCGGCGCCACCCTGCAGTCGCTGACGGTGCACACGTCCTGCTCGGCCCCGCTGAACGTGGGCGATCAGTTCGGCAGCATGATCCTGCGGGAGTTCATCCCCGAGGCCCCGTAGCGTCTGCCATAGGACGGCATCCACGACGTGCGGCGCCGGG
>JBFHNV010000197.1:0-11297 GCA_041593595.1 Gammaproteobacteria bacterium | reverse complement strand
GGTGGCGAAGGCCTTCGCCACGTCCGCATCGCCGGCGGTGCCGGCGTGGATACGCCCCAGGGTGTCCCCCACCCGGGCCGCGAAGGTCTCGTCCGCGTGCCCGTCGCGAAGCCGCTCCTTCCACAGCGCGTGGTCCGCGGGGGACAGGTAGGCCATGGCGAACATGCCGCGCCCGGGGTCGTGGGCCAACACCGCCGGCGCCGCGCCGGGCACCAGCGCGTTGGCCGCGCGCATCCACGCCACCTCGTAGGCATTGCGTTCGACGGGCGCGTGCCACTCGGCGCGCACCTTGAGCCGGGACAGGGCGCGCTTCACGCACACGGTGCGCCCGGCAGCGCGCACCTTCCAGATGTCCGAGGACACGCCGCCGGTGAGCGGGGTGCACCGGGCCTGCGCGCCGGCGGCGAGGCCGGCCTCCTCGAGAAACGCCAGCAGCGCCGCGTCCGGGCGCTCGCCACCGGCAGCGGGTGCCGCCATGCTCAGTGCCTGCGTCCGCTCACGAGCGCTCAGGGCCGTCGCCCGTCGAACACCTTCTCGCCGCGCTCGTCGATGATCTTGCGCGCCTTGCCCTCGGACGCCCGCACCGCGTCCTCGCGGCTCATGCTGGTGTCGGCGCGGATGAAGCTCACCTCCTTGGTCTCGCTCCCCACCTGCTTGCGGATCAGGCCCTCGGTGGACCAGCCCCCCGGCACCTGACGCGGCGTGGCGACGATCTGGAAGCCCTCGTAGTCCACCGGGTCCGCCGGCTGCGCCGCGGACGGCCCACCGCCCACGAGCTTCTTGAGGAAGTCGAGCATGGGGCGTCTCCCTGGGGCGGCATGGAGACCCGATTCTAGGGGCCACCTCGCGTGCCGGGTAGGCGAGCGGCGCCCGCGCCGGCCCCTGGCGTGCCCCGGCCCGGCGTGACAGAGTCCCCGGCGGCCATCCCTGCGGAGAACGCCCATGCCGGACGACGCGCGGCGCGAGCCCTACGATCCCCGCACCACCCGCCTGCTGGCCTTTCACGAGGCCCGCGCCGCCTTCGCCGCCGGCCGCGACACGCCGCGGGCCTACCTGGAGCGCTGCATCGAGACCATCGAGGCCCTGGAGCCCCGGGTCGGCGCGTTCGTGGCCATGAACCTGGACGGGGCGCGGGCCGCCGCGGACGCGTCCACGAAGCGCTACGGGGCCGGAACGCCCCTGTCGCCGGTGGACGGGCTGCCCATCGGCATCAAGGACCTCTACGAGACCGCCGACATGCCCACCCAGATGAACAGCCCCGTGTACGCGGGCTGGGAGTCGCGCCGGGACGCGGCCTGCGTGTACGCGCTGCGCACCCACGGCGCCGCCATCGTGGGCAAGACCACCACCACCGAGTTCGGCATCGCCACCCCGGACCGCACCCGCAACCCCTTCGACCTCGAACGCACCCCCGGCGGCTCGTCCAGCGGCTCCGCCGCGGCGGTGGGCGCGCGCATGCTGCCCGCGGCGCTGGGCACCCAGCTCAAGGGATCCATCATCCGCCCCGCCGGCTACTGCGCGAACTACGCCATCAAGCCCAGCTACGGCGCCCTCAACCGGGGCGGCGGCCATTCCACCAGCCCCAGCGGCAGCCACCTGGGGGTGCACGCCGGGACGCTGCGCGACACCTGGGAGGTGGCCTGGTTCCTGTCCCACACCGCCGGGCCCGACCCCGGGTGCACCGCGCTGCCCGGCGGCGCGGAGCTGCCCGCGGCGCGCCGGCCCGAACGGCTGGTGCCCCTGTACGGCCCGGGCTGGGAGCGCACGCCGGAGCCTGCCCGGGCCGCGTTCCGGGACCTGCTGCGGCGGCTCGAGGCGGCGGGCGTGACGGTGGTCGAGCCCGATGCGGATCCCCGCACCGCGGTGCTGGAGGCGGACTGCCACGACGCCGACCGCGCGGTCACCGACATCGCCAGCTACGAGATGCGCTGGCCCATGTGGACCTACCGTGACCGGGGCGAGGGGATGCTGAGCGCGAAGGTCGAGGAGTACCTGCGCCGGGCGGAGTCCATGTCGGTGGAGGACTACCACCGGGCGCTGGCCTGGCGGGCGCGCTTCCGGGCGCGCCACATGGCGCTGGCCGGGTCCGTGGACGGGTTCCTCTCCCTGTCCTCTCCCGGGCCGGCGCCGCTCGGCATCGAGTCGGTGGGCGATCCCGTCTACCAGACCCCCACCACCGCGCTGGGCGCACCGGTGCTCGGGCTGCCGCTGCTGGCGGTGGACGGGCTGCCCCAGGGCGTGCAGCTCATGGGTTTCACCGGCGGCGACGACCGCACCGCCGCCCATGCGCGGTGGATCTGCGATGAATTGATCGGAGGCGCATCATGAAACTTCTGAGTGCCACCCCCAGCCCCTTCGCCCGCAAGGCGCGCATCGCGCTCGCGGAGAAGGGGATCGAGTTCCAGCTGGTCACCGAGGTGCCCTGGAACCGCGACGCCAGCGCGCCGCGCTACAACCCGCTGGGCACCATCCCCGTGCTCATCCTCGACGACGGCACCACCGTGTACGACTCGGGCTTCATCGTGCAGTACCTGGAGCTCACCCATCCGGAGCCGCCGCTGCTGCCCCGGGACGTGCCCGGGATCCTGGCCCACCGCCGCCTGGAGGTGCTGGGCGACGGGATCTGCGACGCGGTGGTGCTCATCGTCATCGAGCGCAACCGCGAGGCGGTGCTGCAGAGCGCGCCGTGGATCGAGCGCCAGCGCGCCAAGATCGAGCGGGCGGTGGCGGAGCTGGCGCGGCTCGTGGACCCGGCCACGCCCTTCGCCTGCGGCGATGCGTTCGGCCTCGGCGACATCGCCGTGGGCTCGGCCCTGGGCTACCTGGATCTGCGCTTCCCGGAGTTCGACTGGCGCACGCCGCACCCGCACCTGGTGGCGCTGGCGCAACGCCTGGGCGAGCGCGAGTCGTTCAAGGCCACCCGGCCCTCGGCGCAGACACTGCGCGACCGGGTAGCCTAGCCGCGATCCGCCGGCGGCGACGGCGGCACCCGGTGCCCGGGTGCCGCCGCCGGCCCCGCCGTCAGCTCTTGTCCCAGGCGGTCGCGTCGGTGTCCAGGTCCGGGAACTTCGCCGGATCGAACACCGGATGCTCATTGCCCTGGGCGAGCTGCTCCCGGTAATCCCGCAGCAACCTCATGGCCACCGGGAACAGCATCACGATGGTCAGCAGATTGACCAGGGCCAGGATGCCCATCATGGGATCCGAGAAGAAGAACACGGCGGTGGCACCCGGCGCCGAGGACCCGAGGAACACCAGCCCGACGATCAGGAGCCGCAGCACGTGACGCGCCGCGTGGCTCTCGGTGAACACCGCCAGCGCGTTCTCCCCCAGGTAGTAGTTGTAGATGATGGAGCTGAAGGCGAACAGCAGGATGGCGCCGGTGAGGAAGTACTGCGCCCAGTTGCCCACGTGGGACACCAGGGACTGCTGGGTCAGCGCCACGCCGTTCACGTCCTGGGCGCCGGGCACGTAGACGTCGCCCAGCAGGATCACGAAGGCGGTGCACGAGCAGATGATGATGGTGTCGATGAACACCGACAAGGACTGCACGATCCCCTGGCTGATGGGATGGTGCACGTAGGCCACCGCGGCCACGTTCGGCGCGCTGCCGAGGCCCGCCTCGTTGGAGAACAGCCCGCGGCGGATGCCGTTGGCCACCGCGGCACCCATGCCGCCGCCCACGGCCTCCTCCAGGCCGAAGGCGCTCTTCACGATGGTCGCGAACACGGCGGGGACCTCGGCGATGTTGATCACGACGATGATCAGCGCCATGCCGATGTAGCCGATGGCCATGATCGGAACCACCACGTCGGCCACGTGGGCGATGCGCTTGATGCCGCCGTAGACGACGACGCCGGTCACCACCGCGAGGGCGAGCCCGGTCCAGACCCGGTCGATGCCGAAGCTGTCCTGGGCCGCGCCGGCCACGGTGTTGCCCTGGAAGGCATTGAAGCCCAGCGCGAAGGCCGCGATCAGGGAGATCGCGTACACGATCGCGAGCCACCGGTACTGGGGACCGAGGCCGTGGAGGATGTACTGGGCCGGGCCGCCGCGGTAGGTGCCGTCCTCGTCGGTGCGCTTGTAGACCTGGGCCAGGGTGCACTCCACCAGGCTGGTGCACATGCCGATGAGGGCGATGGCCCACATCCAGAACACCGCCCCCGGGCCGCCCAGGGTGATGGCGACGGCAACGCCCGCGATGTTGCCGCCGCCGACCCGTCCGCCCACGCTCACCAGCAGCGCCTCGCGGGAGCTCACGTGCCCCTCCGCCCCCGTCTGCTTGCCGGTCAGCACGCGGAACATGCGCCCGAAGAAGCGGAACTGGACGAAGCCCGACGCCAGCGTGAAGAACACGCCGAGCACCACCAGGAACGGGATCAGCGACCATCCCCAGGTGCCATCGCCGATGGCGTTGAAAATGCCTTCCAGAAAACTCATCAGCTCTTCCCCCCCTCTCGATAGCCGCCTGATTGTCTGTCTTCTTCTCGCCGCCGCCGAGCTCCCCGTGCCCGGCCGCGGCATGGAGAAAGTACGCCGTCCTCCTGCCCGGAGATCCGATCGCGACCTTCTCGTATCGCGAGTATAGGAGACACGGGCACGTGAAGAGCGCCCGCCGGAGTCGGCGGGCTCCACCCGCGGCTGTCCGCCGTCTCCAGGGTCGCGGGCGCGCCCCGCTTCCGGGCTCCGCCGGCAGCGTGGACTCCGGGCCCTGTCCCGCGTGCAGCATTTGCGGGTGGCGAAATTCGTGAGAGGCTATTCGGCTTCCTCCCACACCGTGGTGCACACTGTCCATGCCCGAGTCCAGCGTCCGGGTCGTGCCCGGCGATCCGCGCCATGCGGAGGCGGTGGCGCCGCTCCTGTACGACAGCGTGCACGAGCTGATGACGTTCCTGCACCGTACGCGGGCAGGCGCGGAGGCCGTGCTGCGCGAGCTCCAGCGCAGGCCGAACGGACAGTTCGGCTACCGCTTCACCTCCGTGATGCTGCGCGACGGCAGCGTCGTCGGCGCCGAGCTCGGGTACTCCGGGGCCGAGCTCGAGGCCCAGGCGATCCCGGGCGCCGTGCACATGCTGCGCGCCAGCCCGTTCGCGCGCTGGCCGCACCTGATCGTCACCGCGGGCCGGCTCCTCCCGGCGTACGTGCCGCCACCGTCGCGTGACGCCTATTACGTCAACAACCTGGCCGTCAGCCCCGATCACCGCGGCCACGGTCTGGGCGAGCGGCTGCTCGAGCATGTCCGGGACAAGGCCCGCGTGGCCGGCCATCGCTGCGTCGAGCTCGACGTGACGCAGTCGAATGTCGGGGCGATCCGCTTCTACCGCCGCCATGGCTTCCACGTGGTCGGCGAGTCCGGCTCCGAGGCGCTCGCCCGCCGGCACGGGCTGCCCAGGCTCAGCCGCATGCGGCTGCTGCTGCACGACGGCCACCCGTTCGGCGTCGATCACCACCGGCAACCCAGCTCCACCAACGTGATCAACGACGTCACCGGGCTGAACCCGGTCCAGGTGGAGGCGGTCCACGCGCCGGGAAGCACCGAGCAGCTCCAGCAGCTGCTGCGCGAGAGCGCTCGACCCATCTCCATCGGGGGCGGGCGGTTCAGCATGGGCGGCCAGACCGCCCTGGCCGGCACGCTGCACGTGGACATGCGCGGCATGAACCGCGTCCTGGCGTTCGACCCGGACACCGGCATCATCCGCGTCCAGGCCGGGATCCGCTGGAAGGACCTGCAGACCTTCGCCGCCGACTACGGCCTCGCGGTGAAGGTGATGCAGACCTACTCGAACTTCACCGTCGGCGGGTCGCTCAGCGTCAACTGCCACGGCCGCTACGTGGGCCTGGGCCCCGTCATCCTGTCGGTGCGCTCCATCGATCTGGTGCTGCACGACGGCGAGCGGGTGCGGGCCAGCGCGACGGACAACCCGCGCCTGTTCTACGGCGCCATCGGCGGCTACGGCGCCCTCGGCGTCATCGCCGAAGCCGAGCTGGAGCTGACCCGCGACACGCGCATCGAGCGCAC
This sequence comes from Gammaproteobacteria bacterium, assembly GCA_041593595.1. Lineage (GTDB taxonomy): Bacteria > Pseudomonadota > Gammaproteobacteria > HK1 > HK1 > JBFHNV01. Next base: position 5,278 of record JBFHNV010000197.1, on the reverse strand, counting down.
GACGCGCAAGCTGCCGCTCGTCGAGTACCCGGATCTCTTCCGGCGCGAGGTGCGCGGCGATCCGGACGCGGTGTTCCACAACGCCGACCTGATCCCGCCGCGCTTCGTCAAGGCCCGGGCAATCACGTGGCGGACCACGGACAAGCCCGTCACGACGGCGAGCCGCCCGGGCCGCCTGAGGCTGTACCTGGCAGAGAAGTACATGCTCTGGGCAATCACGGAGACGCCGGCCGGCCACCTGCGCCGCGAGTACCTGTACGAGCCGCTGCTCTACCTGAGACCCAAGGTCTCGCTGCGCAACCAGGAGGCGGACTACGACGTCGCCGAGCTGGAGCCCCTGTCCCGCGCCGAGTCGACCTACGTGCTGCAGGAGTACTTCGTGCCCGTTGCAGGACTCGTTCCGTTCGCGACGCGCATGGCGTCCATCCTCCAACGCCACCGCGTGGCCATCGTCAACGTCTCGGTGCGACACGCGAACCCCGATCCGGGCTCGCTGCTGGCGTGGGCGCGCGAGGAGGTGTTCGCGCTCGTCCTCTACTACAAGCAGGGCACGCAGCGCCACGATGGGGAGCGCGTGGCGGTGTGGACGCGGGAGCTGATCGATGCGGTGCTCGAGCTCGGCGGCACGTATTACCTGCCTTACCAGCCACACGCGCGATACGGGCAGTTCCACGCCGCATATCCCCGTGCCCGGGAGCTCTTCGCGCTCAAGGACGAGGTCGACCCGGACTACCGCTTCAGGAACGTCCTGTGGGAAAAGTACTACCGGCGCGACGGCGACGCGCCACTGCTCGGGGACCGTCAGGTGCAGGAGTCGGAGTTCCTGACGGTGTACGGGGACATCCGGTCGCGGGACGCGTTCTACCGGTTCCTGCAGACGGTCTACCACCTGTATCCGGAAGACCGCTTTCACACGCTGATCATCGAGGCGTGCGAACGGCACGATCACGACGAGGCCATTTACGAGCACGTGGCGCGAGGCCTGCCCGCGATCAAGCCGTTCCTGTCCGAGCTGACGTACGCCTTGCCGGCGCTGCGCAGGCAGAAGTCGGAGATGCGGCGCCAGACGACGGCGATCCTGAACGGGCGCCGCGGCTTCGACGGCTACCTGGAGATCGGCTCGACCGGCCGCTACGTCAAGGCATTGAGGCGGGCGCTTCGCATCCGCGGCCGGGTGCTCCTCACCAACGACGTCTTCCCCGACAACTCGCCGCCCGAGGTCATGGAGCGGGGCGGCCTGAAGGAGGCAGGCGAGTTCTTTCCGCTCGATGACTACGCGCCGATCCCCGCGTCGCTCGTGCCGGATCGCTCGCTGGACCTCGTGACCTGCTTCATCGGGCTGCATCATTGCCCGCGGGAAAAGCTCGCGCCCTACCTCGCCTCGATACACCGCGTGCTGCGCTCGCGCGGACGATTCATCCTGCGCGATCACGACGCGGGCAGCACCGAGATGCGCGTCTTCGCGTCCCTGGTGCACACGGTGTTCAACGCCGGGCTGGGCGTGCCCTGGGAGCAGGACCGGGAGGAGCTGCGCCTGTTCGAGAGCATCGACTTCTGGGTCGACGCGGTGGTGAGCCAGGGGTTCACGGATACCGGCCAGCGCCTGCTGCAGGACAACGACCCGTCCCTCAACACCCTGCTCTGCTTCCAGAAGTCGGCATCGTGAGCCCGGGATCCGTCCAGGCACCGGGGCCGGCGTTCGCCTCGTGGCGGCACCCCGGCGTCGATTCGCCGACGCTATACTCGCGGCGCGGCCCACGTACCACCGGCAGGATGGATGATCCTGGTCTCCGAACAGCTGCTTGACGACGAGGAGCTCCGCTACCTTCGCGGGCTGTTCGACGACCTGGAAGCCCGCCCGGGCGCGGAGACCGCCGAGGGCGATCTCAAGCGCGTGAAGCACAACCGCCAGCTCGCGCTGGGCGAGCGTGCCGGCGAGGTGCGCCAGCGCGTGCTGGCGGCACTCAACCGGCTCGACTACCTCACCTACGCGCTGCAACCGCGCAGCGTGAGCATGCCCCTGCTCAACGTCTACGGTCCCGGCGAGGCCTACGGCGCGCACACCGACGCGCACCTGGGGCACACGGGGCAGCGCTACTTCCGCTGCGACATCTCGATGACGCTGTTCATCGATCCGCCGCAGGCCTATGACGGCGGCGAGCTCAGCCTGCTCGGGGACCAGGGCTGGCGCGACTACAAGCTCCCGGCGGGCGACGCGGTGTTCTATCCCACCCAGTTCCTGCATCGGGTCAAGGAGGTCACCCGCGGCGAGCGCCGTGCCTGCGTGCTGTGGGTGGAGAGCTTCGTGCGCGATCCTGCCCGCCGCCGGCTGCTGTTCGAGCTCCACCAGGTGCGCTCCTGGATGGAGCAGCACGAGCCGCTGGAGGCGCCCCACCGCCAGATGCTGGTGAACGCCTGCGAGAATCTGCAGCGCATGTGGGTGGATACGTGAGGGATCGGTAGCGAGCTCGGGGCGCTTCCGGCTTCGCTCGGGAGCTGCGTGCCTGCTCCCCCTCCCTCTCCCTCCCCCTCGTCACGAGGAGGAGGGAATTCCGGGTACGTGTCTGGCCGCGGCTTGCGACGCCACCGGAGTTCACGGGGTGGGCTCGCGCGATGCCGGGTGTCCGCAAGGGCCGCGACGCCTCGAGCTGCGCGCCCGGGCCATCCGTGCGCTTCACCGCTGCAGGTCCCTGCGGCGCGAAGATCCCGTTGCGTTGGTGCGGTGCCGCACGGCGACGGGACGTTATGCTGTGGGCCAGAACCCGAGGCGCCGGCGTGGCACCAGGGTACCGCGCCTGCGTCTCCCACCGCTCACGCGAAGGAGGAGACCCATGGGCGCGCAGAACCGACCCTGCCCCAGCTGCCGGGGCGACACCACGCTCGAGAAGGTCCAGGAGGCCACCGGCCGCGAGGACCCGCTGGCGGTGACGCTGCGGGGCCTGCCGGTGCTGCGCTGCGGCGAGGGCCACGTGCACTTCACCGCGGTGGACTTCCCGCTGAAGCTCCTGGAGCACCTGGTGAAGGAGGACGAGAAGGAGCTGCCCCACGCCCAGAAGAAGGGCATCATCTTCAAGCACTTCCACTGCGAGGACTGCAACGAGGAGCTGCAGGCGAAGCCGGATCACCGGCACGTGTTCGAGGTGGAGATGAAGATGCCGGACGTGGCGCCGTTCATCGTCGACCTGAGCATGCCCGTCTACAAGTGCGGCGGCTGCGGCAAGCAGCAGATCCACAACCTGGACGAGCTCAAGGAGCACACGCCGGGCGCGCTGGCCAGGGCGTTCGAGGCCGCCGGCGTGCAGCGCGAGGCCTGACGGCGCCAGGGCGGCGCCTGCGCGCGGCCGCTTGCGGCCGGAGACGGCGCGCGACGGCGCTCAGCCGCCGGCCTTGCAGCCCTCGAACGCGCCCTCGTAGCGGATGTAGGACCCACTCGATCGGCCGTAGTGCGCAATGTGCTCGCACAGGCTCCAGGTGCCCCGGATCTCGAAGGCGTGGAAGCCGCTGCACTCCTCCACGTAGACCAGGGCGTCGCCCGCGTCGAACATGCCGATGGGTGGCGAGCGCTCCGCGTAGCTGCGGATCTCGATCCGGGTGGGGGTCTGGTGCAGCCGGGAGGTCACGTAGTCGCTGATCTGCTGGCGGCACACGCCGTAGCGGGGCTCGCCCAGGTCGAACGCCGCCGCGGGCACGGCGACGAGGAGGCCGGCCAGGCCGGCGGCGAGAGCGTGGAGTCTCATGGGATTGCCTCCATGGGCGCTGTCCTGTCGAGTCCCCTCTGCGTCACGGGCCATTGAGCGCCGGCGGCGATGAATCGGGGCTGAATGCGCGCCACGGTTACCCCCAGCCGAGCTCCCGACGGCGGCCGGGCCCGGTGCCGGAACTTCTACACCAATTCCCATGCCTTTTCCTTCCGCCCGCCAGCGCGAGACTCGCCAGGCCCACGCCCAGCAGCAGGCCGGGCTGCGGTGCGGGCAGCGAGCGGGCCTGGACGGGCGTCGCTATGGGTGCAGGCAGCGCGAGCAGTCTGAACGTGGCGGAGATGCTCCGGGTCTGGCCGTTCCGGTCGAAGCTCAGGTCGCTCAGGCCGATCTCGTAGATTCCACCGTTGCCGAAGCTCACGATGGTCGAGGCGAAATCGATCGTCAGATCGACCTGGGGGTCGGCGAGCGGGCCCGTGAACGCGGTGACCAGCGCCGTGTGATGGTGGCTCCCCGAGGGAAGCGGAAAGTGCATGTTGATGACGGCGGTGACGCCGAGATCATCGATCTCCGTCTGCCTGCCGCACCGACCCCTGGTGCCACCGCAGATGCGCGCCTTGTTCGCGCCCCTGGCTGTCCCTTCCTCGTTGAGCCACGCGGACCCGAAGACCAGGGTGTGCAGATCGCCGACGTCGTTCAGGTCGAAGGCGCTGCCGGCGAACGAGGCGTCCAGGCTCCACACGACGTTCAGCCGATCCTGCCCGCCGGGGACGGTCTCCGCGCCCCAGCCGCCACCCAGGATGAAGCTGCCGGAGCCGACCTTGAAGGTGACGGCGTCGGCGGCGGGCGCGCTGATCCACAGGACGACGGCGGCGACGGCAGCCACCTGGAGGCAGGTACGCATCCCTCAACTCCCTCACGCGGTGTCGCGGCCTGGCGCCGGTGTCCGCGCAATCCCCGTCGACTGGCTTCGGGGGAAAGCCGAGGCGGTGTCGTCCCGCCGCATCCGGAAACGTGCAACCGTCATGCCATCTCCTCTGGGATCCGTGTCGAAGTCCTTGATCCTGCTCGCTTTGGTCGACTCTCCGGCCCGCGTGGCCGGCACCTGCGCTGTAAAGATCTCCGACAATCCGCCACGGCCGGGTGACACACCAGGCCGCGGCCAGCGGCCAGCCGCGAGCGCGATCCGGCATGGGATCAGTGGGTTGCAGCTCGCCGCATCCCGCGCGCCGGTGTAAGAGAATCCGACACCCCTTAGGCCGGCCGTGTGCGGGCCGGTCTTGACGCCCGCAGATCGGGACGGGAGATTGGCGCGGCACAGCCTCGGAGCCTGTGCTTCAATTCCCGCCCCGTCGTGCCGCTGCCGTCCCCCACATGACCACCCTCGGACGCCTGGAACTCATCCGCGAATCCCTGGTGGCGGTGGTGCACGAGATGCGTGCCAACGTCATCCACTCCTCGTACTCCTCCATCATCTACGAGGGCCACGACTTCTCCTGCGCCCTGGTGGCGGCGGACGGGCGGCTGGTGGCGCAGGGCGCCGCCGACAACCCCATCCACATCTTCGCGGTGCCCTACTC
>JBFHNV010000196.1:0-11338 GCA_041593595.1 Gammaproteobacteria bacterium | reverse complement strand
TGCGCCGCAGGGGCGCGGCCGGGGGGAACGCAAGCCGCGGGGAGTCGCCGTCATGCCCGGGGAATGGCTCGAGGACCTGACGTGGCCGGAGGCGGCGGCACGCCTGCGCGACGGGGTCGTCGTCATCGTACCGGTGGGCGCTGCCGCCAAGGCCCACGGTCCGCACCTGCCCTTGAACACGGATCGCACCCTGGCGCGGGCCCTGGCGGAAGGCGTCGCGCAGGCGCTGCCGGTGCTGGTGGCGCCGATCATCGACGCCGGCTACTACCCGGCGTTCGCCGGCTACCCGGGCAGCCAGACCCTGCGTGCCGGCACCTTCATCGATCTCGTGACGGACGTGCTCGAGAAGCTCGCCCGCGACGGCGCCCGGCGCCTCGCCGTGATCAACACCGGGGTGTCCACGGAGGCACCGCTCGCGCTGGCCGCACGCGCGGTGCTGGAGCGCACCGGCGTGAAGGTGCACGTGGCGGACATCCGCAACCTGGGCCTGGCCGCGCAGCACGTGCTGGAGGCCCCTGAAGGCGGCCATGCGGACGAGCGGGAGACGTCGCTGATGCTCGCCATCGACCCGCAGCGGGTGCACATGGAGCGGGCCGTGCCGGAGCCCGGCGGCGACGGCCCGCGCACGGTGTTCCGCGCTCCGGTGACGCTGCGCGACGATCCGCGCGCCGGCGCGGATTACAGCCGCACCGGCGCCACGGGAGATCCCACCCGGGCCAGTGCCGCAAAGGGCACCGCGATCCTGGAGGCCATGGTGCGCGACCTGGTCGAGGGGCTGCGCGCGGTGTTCCCGGACGCGCCGGGGATGCGCTGACGGTGCGCGCGCGACACGCGGCCACCCCGGCCGCCACCTGGGCGGGCGTGCTGGCCGCCCTGCTGATCACCGGTCCGGCCGCGATGGCGCCCGCGCGGGCGTCGGACGTCGCCTGCGACTACGACGTGGCGGTGTCGCCCGACGTGCTCCTGGACGTGCAGGTGGCGTGCGACCGCGGGGTGGCGGGCCTGGCGGTACCGCGCGCATCGACAGGCGCCTTCGCCACCGTGCACCAGGGCGAGCAGTCCGCGAGTGGCTTCAGCGCCCGCTACCGTGTCGATCTGAAGGCCATGGCACGGGACGCGGGCAGCATCGAGACCGCCCTCGCCGTGGGCGATTCCATCCTGGCCGTGGGCGGCGCGTGGCTGCTCGGCCCGCGGCGCGACGCGGGCGGTCCGGGCGCGCTGCGGGTGCGGGTGCACACCCCCGCCAGCGTGGGCTTCGCCACCGGCCAGCCCGTGACGGACGGCGCCTTCCACGTGCCCGAGGACGAGCTGCGCCACGCCGGCTTCTCCGCCTTCGGCCGCTTCCGCTCCTGGCAACTCACGGCGCCCGGCCGCGACGGCGGCGAGGCCGCCTACACGGTGCACCTGCTGGACGGCTCCCTGGACGTGGGCCACGCGGCGCTGCTCGCCTGGATCCGGGACATGGTGGCGGCGAGCGTGGACTTCTGGCACGGCTTCCCCGCCGACGGGTTGGCCCTCTACGTGGTACCCCGCGCCGGCAGGTCCGGCGTGCCCTTCGGCCGCGCCATGGCCGGCGGCGGCGTGTCCATGGTCCTCTACGTGGGCGAGCACGCCACCGGGGCGGAGCTGCGCGACGACTGGGTGCTGATCCACGAGCTGGTGCACCTGGGCTCGCCCTTCATCTTCGGCGCGCCCTGGTTCAGCGAGGGCCTCGCCACTTACTTCGAGCCACTGATCCGGGCGCGCAGCGGGCTGCAGACCCCGCGTGCCATGTGGACCGAGTTCATGACCTACATGCCCCGGGGCGCCGGGGTGATGGCCGACGCCGGGCTCGCCCGGGGCGGCTTCCGCGGCTGGTACTGGGGCGGCGCGCTGCTGATGCTGCTGGCGGACGTGGAGCTGCGCCGCGCCTCCGGTGGGCGCACCGGCCTCGAGGACTGCCTGCGCGGGGTGCGCCGCGACATGGGCGACTACCGTCGCATACTCGACCTGGAGCGGATGGTGGCCGCCTGCGACGCGGCGGTGGGCGGCACGGTGGTGGGTGATCTGGTGCAGCGCCACGGGATCCGCGCCGCGCCCGTGGACCTGGACCGGCTGTGGCGCGAGCTCGGGCTCGCGCTGGATGGCGGCACGCTGACGGTGCGCGACGATGCGCCCCTGGCCCCGGTGCGCGAGGCCATCGTGCGCGGCGGTCCCCCCTGAAGACCTCGCCCCCGCCAGAGCCGCGCACCACCGCCGAACCCGCGCCGCGACCAGGGGCGCATCGTCACGCCCCTGCCAGCGCCGCGCCCATGCCATCGACGCCCCGCGGTGGAGGCGTGCTCTTCATCGACACGTGATCGTGCCGTGATCTTCGCGTGATACGGCCTCCCTAGACTCTGTTACCGGGCCCGACTCCACGCAGGGCCGCGAACCGGATCCCCCGGCCCCGCCGGCGCGGATCCGATCCACAGCCTACGACCATCAAGGAGAACTCAATGGATCACTCGAAGCGCAACCTCGCCCTGGCCGCCACCGCTGCCGCCATGTTCGCGCTGGCGCCGGTGAGCGCGAGCGCGGCGGAGGAGAAGGTGCAGTGCATGGGCGTCAACGCCTGCAAGGGCCTCAGCTCCTGCAAGACCGCGAGCAGCTCCTGCAAGGGCCTGAACTCCTGCAAGGGCCAGGGCTTCGTGGCCGTCACGAAGGACGTCTGCGACCAGCTGGGCGGCAAGGTCGGCTGATCGCCGGCACACACGGGACTTCCGCGGGGGATGCGCCGGCTATCGCCGGCGGTCCCCCGCTGCCCGTTCCCGCCTGAGGGCCGACGGGCCCCGCGCTCAGACCGACGCCAGCACCCCGTCGCTCAGCCACTGCTTGAGCGCGCTGGCGGCACGCAGCGCCGCGTGCTCCTCACCCACGCGCGCACACAGCCCCTCGCACACCTCACCGAACGTGGCGCCGGCGACACACACGTCCAGCGCCCAGGCCTCGTCCGCGTCCAGGGAGCGCCAGTGGATCGCGAGCTCGCGGCGCCACAGCAGCCAGGGCCGCGCCGGGTCCACCCGGGCGAGCGCCGGCGGCGGCTCGCCCCGGTCCACCGCGCGCCACACCGCCGGCACGTTCCAGTGCAGGTCCAGCCGGCGCACCGCGGGCACCGGCCGCGGCCGCAGCTCCGCCCACGCCTCGGGCGGCACCGCGGCCACCGCGGCGATCGCCGCCACGGCGCTGTCGGCCGCGTCGTGCAGCTCGCCCTTGCGCCACTCGAAGGCGGCCATCTCCGCGAGCTCCGGGCGCGCGCGCCACGGCGGCGTCTCTGTCAGGTAGCCCGCGAGCCGGGCCCCGAACCAGCGGATGGAGGGATTGACGGACGGGCAGGCCAGGGCGTAGGCACGGCCCAGCGCATCGAAGTCCGCCTCGCCCAGCAGGGCGAGCACCCCGGGGTAGTCGTTGCGCAGCGCCTCCAGGAAGCGCAGCCGCATGCCCTCGGCGTAGATCCCGAGACGCTGGCGGGGGTCCGCGCCGCCGCCGTCGGCGATGTGCGGCAGCACCGCGGCGTCGTCGCCCAGCACGCCCGCCTGGAAGCGGCGCTGCAGCTCCTGGAGCCGGCTCACGGCAGCGCCGTCCGCAGCGCCTCGGCGGCCGCGGCCCGCGCCGCGTCCAGCTCCGCCACCAGCACCGGCAGCTCGGGGATGTCGTCGTCGCGCTCGATCATGGTGGTGACCGGGCCGAGCCGGCGCAGCGCCTCGCCGTAGAGCGTCCACACCGGGTCCGGCACCGGGTGGTCGTGGGTGTCCACGATGATCGCGCCGTTGTGGCTGTGGCCCGCCAGGTGGATCTGCCACACCCGCTCCGCCGGCACGCCGTCCAGGTAGTCCAGGGGATCGAAGCCGTGGTTGTGGCTGCTCACGTAGACGTTGTTCACGTCCAGCAGGATCAGGCAGTCGGCACGCCCGGCCACCGCGGCCAGGAACTCCCACTCGCTCATGGCCGACGCGTCCCACGTCACGTAGCTGGACACGTTCTCGAGCAGGATGCGCCGCTCCAGCACGTCCTGCACCTGGCGCACCCGCGCCGCCACGTGCTCCACCGCCTCGTCGGTGTAGGGCAGCGGCAGGAGATCGTGCAGGTTGCGCCCGTCGATGCCGGTCCAGCACAGGTGATCGGAGATCCACGCGGGCTCGACGCGCGCGGCGAGACGCTTCACCGCGTCCAGGTAGTCCCGGTCCAGGGGATCGCTGCCGCCGATGGACAGGGACACCCCGTGCATGGCCAGGGGATAGCGCTCGCGGATCCGGTCCAGGTAGTGCAGCGGCTTGCCGCCGGCCACCAGGAAGTTCTCGGTGACCACCTCGAACCAGTCCACCGGCGGGGCGTCGTCCAGCACCGCCTGGTAGTGCTCGGTGCGCAGCCCCAGGCCGAAGCCCAGGAACGGCCGCGTGGCGCCCGCGGGCGCCGTGGCCGGTGCCCCGGCCGTGCGGGCCGCAGGCGTGCTCACGCCGTCCCCGCCGCGCCGTGGGCGCCGTCGAAGCCGGGCACCGGCAGCAGGAAGCTGAAGGTGGCGCCGCGCCGGGGCTCGCTGCTCGCCTCGATGTGGCTGCCGTGCAGCTCCAGGATGCGCCGCGCGATGGCGAGCCCCAGGCCCACGCCGGAGCCGTCGCCGGCCTCGCGCTCCTGGTGGGGCTGGTAGAAGCGGTCGAAGATGTAGGGCATGTCCTCCGCGGCGATGCCGCAGCCGGTGTCGCTCACCCGCACCTCCACCGCGTCGTCGCGCGGCGTGAGCAGCAGGCGCACCCGGCCGCCCGCCGGCGTGTGGCGGATGGCATTGCGGATGAGGTTCTCCAGCACCCGCTCGATCATGCCGATGTTGCCGTACACCAGCGGCAGCCCCGGCGCCGGCGCCACCTCGAGGGTGACGCCGGCCTCGCGGGTCTGCAGCGCGAACTCCTGGGCCACGTCCTGGGCGAGGTCCTCCAGCGAGAACGGCTCACACTCGGGCGGGCGGTCGTTGGCGTCCAGGTAGGCCAGCTCGAACAGCTCCGAGACGAGGCCCGCAAGCCGCCGGCTGTGGCGGGCCGCGATCTCCACGTAGGCGCGGCGCTCGGCCGGGTCCAGCACGTCGTGCTTCATGAGCACCGTATCCAGGTAGCCCTGCAGCGAGGCGAGCGGCGTGCGCAGATCGTGGGACACGTTGGCCACCAGCTCGCGGCGCAGCCGGTCCGCCTGCTCCAGATCGTCCATGCGCTCGGCGATCCGCTCGGCCATCTCGCGGAAGGCGGCGGTGAGGTGGTCGATCTCGTCGCCCTTCGCGTCCACCGGCACCGGCACCGCGGCCGGGTCCAGGTGCCCCTCGCATTCGAAGCGGCGCACCGCGTGGGACAGCCGGCGCAGGCGGCGCGTGAGCAGCGCGAACACCACCAGCCCCGCGAAGGCGGCGAACACGGTGGCCGCCGCCAGCCCCCAGGTGCTCAGGCGCAGGATGTGGCTGCCGCGCAGCATCGACGCGATGCTGTCGTAGCGCTCGCCGCCGGCGATGATGTAGAGGTAGCAGGCGGGCTTGTCGCCGCGCAGCACCTGCGCGGCGGAGAAGATCTTGTGGCCGCTCGCGTGGCGCGGGTCCTCGCCGAACACGGGCAGCTCGGCGCCCTCGATGAAGCGGCGGATGGGCGCGACGTCCACCCGCGTGCGGCGCAGCGTCCCCGGCTCCGCCGAATAGGCGACGATCGCGCCGTCCAGGTCCACCAGGTAGACCTCCACGTTCGGGTTCACCACCATCAGCGACTCGAACAGATCGTTGACGGCAGCCTGCGCCGCCGCGCCGTCGACGCTCAGGTCGTGGTGCTGGACGATGTAGCTCGCCATGTCCCGGTGCAGCTTCTGGCTCACCTCCTGCTGGTACAGGTCCATGGAATAGCCCATCAGCAGCGTGAACACGCAGCCGATGCCCAGGAACAGCACCAGCAGGGCGATGGCGAGCCGGGCGTAGAGGGTGCGCAGCATCGGGGTCACGGTGGTGCCGCGAACTTGTAGCCCACGCCGCGCACGGTGAGCACGTAGCGCGGGTTGGCCGGGTCGGGCTCCACCTTGGCGCGCAGGCGGTTGATGTGGGAGTTCACGGTGTGCTCGTAGCTGTCGTGGCCGAAGCCCCACACCTGGTCCAGGAGCTGGGTGCGGGTGAAGACCCGGCCGGGATGCAGGGCGAAGTAGAACAGCAGGTCGAACTCCCGCGCCGTCAGCTCCACCGCCTCGCCGTCCCGGTGCACGCTGCGGGACTGGCGGTCGATGCGCAGGCTCGGGAACTGCAGCACCTCCGGCGCGCCCCCGGCCGGCGCGGTCCGCGCGCTGGCGGCGCGGCGGAACAGCGCCTTCACCCGCGCCAGCAGCTCCGGGATGCTGAAGGGCTTGGAGAGGTAGTCGTCGGCACCCAGCTCCAGGCCCAGCACCCGGTCCAGCTCCGCGGTCTTGGCGGTGAGCATCAGCACCAGGGTCTGGTCGCCCGCGGCGCGCAGGCGGCGGCAGAGCTCCAGGCCGTCCAGCTGCGGCAGCATCAGGTCCAGGATCACCAGGTCGTATCCCCCGCCCCGCGCCCGGGCGAGGCCCGTCGCGCCGTCTGCCGCCACGTCCACGCGGCAGCCCAGATCGGCCAGGTGCAGCGACAGCAGGTGGGCGATGTCGGCGTCGTCCTCCACCACCAGGACGCGCCGGGCCGGGTCGTTCATGGACACTGCTTCGCGCATGGTTACTCCGCGGCCGGGCCGGCTGCGCGGCCCGGCCCGGTCCAGTTTAGCGTGCCGCGGGCGCGCGGCCGCGCCCCGCCGGGCGCCCGGCTCGAGGCTGCTCTGGACCCAGTCTAGGCAGGCCACATCACGCCAGGATCACGGCGCGATCACGTGGGCGTGACCCCGGTCACGCGACGGCGCGCCGGTGACGGCGTCCCGCTGGCTCGCGGCAGGAGGCCCCGGCGCGAGGCCGCCTGCGCGAAACCTCCCGCTTGCCAATCCGGCTGGGTATCGGACCGTGTTGAAAATATCGGGAGTTCCGCGGGAACGCGGCAGCGCGCAATCTGTCGACGGAGGCTCGCGCGAAGAAGATGGCTTCGCTGACACGGTCATGGCGCCCAGGCTGACGGGCCGCACGCACGACCCGGCAAACTCCCGGCGCGCTCGATGCGCCCCGCCGGCGGGAGCGGCCAGCGCGTGGGTCGGCGTCGTGGCGGTGGCGGGTCGCGCGCAACATCAGCCGATCGTGGGTTGGCTGGAAGTGCAGCCAGCCGATGTGGGCGCTTTCGACAGGCCCACGGCGGTAGCGCGCCGCCTGCGGATCTGACCGGCACCTCCGAAACCCACGTAGCCACGGCCGGAGTCGGCCCCGTCCCGGCCACCGTGCGTCGAGGAGAGCGCCCGCCGGGTGGGAGCGCCGCGCCCGGCTACTCGAACAGCAGCACCGAAGGCAGCTCCTCGGGATGGTCGTGACGCAGCAGCGTGTAGCCGATGCCGGCGGTGCCCTGGAAGAAGTTCGGGCAGTAGACCTGGTGGGACAGCAGCGGGTCGAGCGCGAAGGCGCCGGTCTCGCGGGCACGCGCGACGACCTGCTCGGTGCGCCGGCGCGCGAGCGCCGCGAGCTCGGGCCGCGCGAGGCGCTGCGAGGCGGTGAGAAGGATGTCGTCGATGCCGAGATTGCCGCAGCACACGTGGTCGACGTCGTGGAGCGCCAGCCCGGCCATGGTCCGCACGGCGGCCTCGACGTCCTCGCGCACCCGCGCGTCGTCCAGCACCGGCAGCCCGCCCAGGCGCCCGAGCGCGATGCCCGGCGCGCCGTGGCACCAGCTCGCCGTGTAGAGCCGCTCGGCCGGATCGGCGCGGAGATCGAGCCAGTTGCCGGCCTGCGCGTCGAACAGGGAGTCCTCGTACTCGATGGCCTCGCGGGCCAGCGCCAGGAAGGGCTCCGAGGGGCTCGTCGCGCACAGGCGCAGCAGCGCGCAGGCGATGCCGGCCGCGCCGTGCGAGAAGCCGCCCAGCCTCCGGTCGTCCAGCGTGACCCACGCGCGCCGCCCGCCGGGCTCGCGGGTGGCTCCGGCGAGCAGGTGCCGCCCGCAGGCCAGCGCACGCTCGAGCGGCGCCGGATCGCCGGTCGCCCGGTGCAGCGCGAGCAGGCCGAGGAGGGCCCCGGCGGCGCCCTCGAACACGTCGAAGGAGACGTCGGCGGCGATGCGCTCGTCGGTGATCAGCGCCGCCGCCCGCCGCGCGGCATCCAGCATCGACGGATCGTCCAGCAGCCTCGCCGTGGTGGTGAACGCGTAGACCAGCGAGCCGAGCCCCATCGCGCCGCCGATGCCCATCGCCCTGGCGAGCAGGTCGCCCGCGTTCTCGACGTCGTCGCGCAGGGGCGCCGCCGCGGCCAGCGCGAGGCGCCGCAGCGACTGGTCGCCCGTCACGCGCGCGCAGGCGGCGAGGAACAGCAGGACTCCGCCCGCGCCGGTGTAGAGATCGTTGTTGAGCGGCTGCAGCTGATAGCGCTCGGCGCGGTACATGAACTGCGGGCCGATCCAGGTTGCGCTGCGCTCCGAGCGGATCGCCCGCCGGGCGATCTCCTCGGCGATGGCGAGCGCGGCCGCGGTGAAGCTCTGCGCGGCCGGCGCCTGCCCGGGCTCGCCCCTGGTGTCCGGGGCGTCCGTGCGCGTGACCGGGCGCGGGCCGGCCGGGCGGGCGACCCGCGAGTACGCGGAGCCGGCGATGTAGCCGACCTGCCGCGCGAGATCGGTCTCGTCCATGCCCCGCACCCGCGCGACCACCAGCGCCCAGCTGGGCCCCTGGAACAGCCCGGAGAGCTCCTCCCCCGGCGCCAGTACCAGCACGTTCTCGGTGGGCCGTGCCTGGTAGTAGGGGACGTCCTCGAGCTGCATCATCCGGCGCTCGGCGGCGGCGACCGGCCACCAGCTCGGCGCCTCGGGGCGTTCGTCGAGCTGGGTCTCCTGCGGGATCATCACCCGGCACAGCAGGTCGAGCTGGATCGAGCGGCGGACGCCGTCACGCTGGAACTCCGGCGCCATCAGCTTCTGGCACAGGGCGGTGTAGACCTGCGTGTCGCGGTAGATGAAGCGCACCGGCTGGCGCGCCATGGCCACCAGCGGCCCGTCATCGGCGAGCAGCGCGTCGCGGTGGCGCATCAGCAGCCGGTAGGTGCGCGTGAACCCCTCGATGGTCGGCCCGGTCCAGTCCTCCAGGGCGAGATAGCGCCCCTCCAGCACGGCCCCGGTGCTCTTCACCGGGGTCTTCACCGCGGTCAGCGTGAGCTGCATGCGGTCCGTGTTCACCGCCGTCCACACCGGCCGTTGCAGCTCCTCGGCGTCCACGTGCACCCCGCCGAGCGCGCTGACGTCGTAGGCGTGCTGGCGGCGACCGTCGTCGCGGATCTGCCAGGCGGGCAGCAGCCCGCTTCGCAGAACCGACTGGGACATCTGCTCGTAGGCCATGTAGCGGGCCAGCACCGCGTCGGCCATGTCGTCGAGGCGCTGGCGCGGCTGCAGGAGCGCCTCACAGTCGACCAGCACCGGATACTCGCCGTCGGCGACGAGATTGCCTCGGTGGCAGTCCACGCCCTCCAGCAGGTAGACCACGCACAGCAGCGACCCGGCCCGCCGGAAGTAGCGTGCCGCCTGCTCGCGGTCCGCGCACGGACGGTGCTCGACGTGCTCCACCCAGCCGTAACCGTCGCGGGCGAGCACGCGCAGCAGGCGCGCGTCCAGGGTGCGGTCGCGCCGCGCCAGCCACGCGAGCAGCTCCTGGAAGCTCTGCTCGATGCCGAGATCCTTGGGCTTGTAGACGACCCGGGTGCCTTCGTCGAAGGTCAGCGCCAGCACGCTGCGGCGACCGCGATGCGGGTCGGAGAGGCCCGTGCCAACGGCCACGACGCGCCGCAGCGTGCCGCCGGGCGCGAACGCGTCGGCGAGGGCCGTCCAGTCCTGGGCGAGCCTTTCCAGGAGCTCGGCCTGGGCGTCGACCCAGCACAGCGTGACCGTCGCCATCTGCCGGGCCAGCACGCCGTACTCGGCGAACAGGCCCGCGAGCCCGTCGTGCAGCATCTGATCGACGAAGCCCTCGTACAGCGCGCGCCCGTCGCCGTCCTCGGCCAGCAGCCGCGCGAGCGGCGACGTCGCGCGACGGTGCGCGATGGAGAACTCCAGGAACAGCGTCTGGCCGGCGTACAGGGCCAGGGTCGCGAACAGGTCTTCCTCGATGGCGCGGTGGGCGGCCGCATCCAGGAGCTCGTGCGCGGTCCCGGCGCGCTCCCGGAGTCGCCGCCGCGCGACCAGCACGAAGGGCGCCAGCAGCTCCTCGAACGGCAGCGGCGCAGCCGCGTGCGCCCGGGTATCGCGCAGCCACGCGGCGTCGCTGGCGGCGGCGAGCTCGCACGCCTCCGCGAGCAGGGTCGCCCACCCGGGCAGCGGCTCGTCGGCCGGCAGGTCGACCGCGCCCAGCACGCACAGCAGGCGCTGCTCGTCGAGCCCGTCCCAGCGCAGGCGGCGCAGGAACTGGGCGCGGTCACCGCGCACCAGCACCTCGCGCCACTCCTGCAGGCGGCGCGCGCCGAGCTCGCGATCCGTCTGCGCGGCATCGAGCGGCGCGCGAGCGAGCCGCTCGTCGATCGAGGCGGCCCGGGCAACGACGGCGCGTGCGTCCACCGCGCGGACCGCGCGGTGGAGCACGCGCTCGGGTACGCCCGGCGGCGCCGGCCTACTGGCTGAAGATGGTTTGATGTGTGCTCACGCCGCAGGTACAGCACGGACAGGTGCTTCCGCCGCTGCGCCTCAGCCCGCCGGCAGCGGTCGCGAGCTGGTCGTCGGTGAGCTCCACGCCCCCCTTCATCGCGCCGGGCAGAACCAGGTGACGCACTCTGTCGGAGTCCTCGTGGACCTGAACCGCCACGCCCGCGGGCAGCTTGACCTTGAACTCCTTCTCCAGCGTCGCCTTCGGGTCGGCGATCAGCTTGCGTCGAAAATCCGAGTCCTTCATCGCCTTTTCCAACACTTGCTCGTCGATCGACCTAGCCATGCTGTACCTCCAGTACGGATGCACTCGAACCAGTGGCAACGAAGATCTCTGCAGGGGGCTTGTCCGGTGATGCAGGACGCATCGACAAGCAGGTTCCTGGCGAGACGCGACCCCTGTAACCGGCCGCGCGCGCGCATATATACGCCTTCGGATTCGGCGGCGATAGTGGACGCCATCACAGAATTCTCGAGGTCGACGGGCGCGGCGGGTCGGCGCCGGCGCGCCACGGAACGCCGTTCCTCGCAGGCGCGCCCGCGCCGGCGGGAGCGCATCGTTCACCTGCCCCCCATCGGCCATTGGGTATCGGGCCG
>JBFHNV010000195.1:0-11348 GCA_041593595.1 Gammaproteobacteria bacterium | reverse complement strand
GCATCTCGGCGATGCCGAGCGCGGTGCGCGTGTGCCGGCCGCGCGCCTCGAACACCTCCACCAGCAGGTCCGACGCCCCGTTCAGCACCTGCGGGTGGCCGCGGAAGCCGGGTGCGCAGTGCACGTTGCCCTCCACGCGCACGATGCGTGCGACGCGCTCCAGATCGCCGCCGGCGGCCTGGGCGAGCTGCGCGATGGCATTGAGCGCTGCAATGCGCGCCGCCTGGTAGCCCTGCTCGTCGCCGACCTCCGCGCCCAGCCGGCCGGGAAACCGCAGCCGGCCGTCCACCCAGGGCAGCTGCCCGGACGTCACCACCAGCGCGCCGGTGCGCACCCAGGCGTCGTAGTTGCCCACCGCGGCGGGCGGCGGAGGGAGCGTCAGGCCCAGGCGGGCCAGATTCTCGAGGGCGGTCATCGTGAGCGCCATGGTACGCGAGGTTTCGCGCGCTTCGGGCCGTGAGGTCGTCCGCGAACGGGCGGCATGCTACCGGCGCTTGCGCACCAGCCAGTACAGCAGCGCGCCGGACGCCACGGTTGCAAGCGCTGCCACCATCTCCCACGGGTTCACCGTCGCTGCCAGCGCCGCGAACGTCAGGGTGGACAGTACGAAGATCATGGGTGCCCAGGGATAGCCGGGTAGCGCTGCGCCACGGTCGGGCTCCCGCCTGATGGCGACGAACAGGGCGGCCACCGTGACGGCCGAGCTGAGCCCGAGCGTGAAGCCGAGATACGACAACAGCTCCCGGATGCCCGCGATCCACACGACGATGATGGCGAGCACACCCTGCATCACGACGGCCGCGGTCGGTGCCTCGCCCCGCAGCCGCAAGGCCTGCGGGAAGAGGCCGTCCTCGGCCATCCTGGCATAGACCCGGGGCCCCGCCATGACCATGGCCGACACGGAGGTCAGCAGCGCGAGCGCGATCAGGAACCGGACCGCATCCGCCATCGCCTCGCCGCCCACCGCGACGGCGGCGACTGCGGCGACATCCTCCCGATGCGCCACGTGCGCGATGGGCGGGGCGAGCAGGAAGACGGCGTTGAGCCAGAGATACGCGAGCATGGTGAGGGCCGTGCCGACGATCAGCGCGCTCGGGACCCGTGTCCGCGCGGCGGGCACCTCGCCGGCCAGATAGACCGCGGCATTGAACCCGGCGTAGCTGAACGAGATCCACATGAGGGTCTGGGCAAAGGGAGCGACGGCGAACGGCGGTGCCTGCCAGGCGTGGTCGCGGACCTCGGCGAGCCCCTGCCACGAGGAGACGCCGGCCCCGAGGGTCGCGAACAGGCAGAAGCCGACGATCAGGAGCAGCTTCAGCGCCACGGCGATGTTCTGCACCGTCGCCCCGTGCCGGACACGCAGGGCGTGCAGCAGCACCGCCACCACGATGACTGCCGTGGCCAGGAGGTCAGGCGCCAGCGACGTGTCCGCCCCGGGCATCGCATAGGCGGCGAAGGTCAACGCGGCGTAGGCGATCGCCGCGGTGAAGCCCGCGAGCAGTGAGATCCATCCGGCGACGAAGCCGACGCCGGGGTGAATGATGCGGGACAGGTAGAGATACTCGCCGGCGGACTCCGGCATGAGCCGTGCCAGCGCGCCGTAGCTGAGCGCACCGCACAGGGCGAGCAGGCCGCCGATCAGCCATGCCGCCAGGACCTGGAAGGGTGATCCGAGAGCGCCGAGGGCGAATCCGGCCGTGGTGAAGACGCCCGCTCCGATCATGTTGCCGATGACCAGCGCGACGAGCGTCCACAGACCGAGGGCTCTGCTCTTCGGCGACATGCATCCAGCCTATCCTGCTGGCGCAGCGCGGCAAAGTTGCCCTCGCGTGCAGCGATACGGCCTCCCTGGACCACGGCTCTGGAGCGGACGAGCGGGGGCCGGCACCGATGTGTGCGCCCTGTCAACGATCGGGCAGCGGCCAGCCGCTAGCATCCGCGGCTGATGCACCAGGTTCCTCCCGGACTCGTCCGCATGCCCGCCAGCGCAGCCGTTCAGCCCGATCCGGTCGCGAGTCCGGCGCGGATCCTGATCATCGACGACGACGAGATCATCCTCGAGATGCTGCGGATCTACCTCGAGGACGGGATTGCGGGCGTGGAGGTCAGCAAGTACGAGGCCGGTTCCCTGGGCCGGCCGGATGCGGGCTTCGAGTGGCAGCGCTACGACCTGCTGCTGCTGGACTACCGCCTCGGGCGCGGCGAGAGCGGCATCGAGTGGCTCGACGCCTACGCACACCTGCCGGGCTTCCCCCAGACACTGCTGCTCACTGCATCCGACGATCCGCTGGTGGTGGGCGCAGCCGTAGCCAGCGGCGCCGGTGGCTACCTGAACAAGTCCAGGCTCACACCGGATTCGCTGGTGGAGACGGTGACGCAGATGCTCGGCGCAGCCGGGGCCGAGCGTCGGCCGCCGGCGGCGACCCCGGTGCCGGCGCCCGCGCCAGCGCCCGAAGCTGCGCACCACGAAGGGCGATCGCTGGATACCGGCCCCGGCGGGGTCAGCTACCGCTTCACCCGCCAGATCGGGCGCGGTGCCACGTCGCGGGTGTACCTGGCGGAGCGTGCCCGTGACGGCGTGACGGTGGTGCTGAAGATCCTGGACCACCAGTTCGCCGCGGACCCGGCCCACGTGAACCGCTTCGTGCGCGAGGGCGAGCTGCTCTCCCAGGTGGACAGCCCCTACGTGGTCAAGATCCACGACCACGGCGCCACCAACAGCTATGGCTACATCGCCATGGAGTTCTTCGGCCGCGGCGATCTGGCGCAGCGCATGGCCTGCGGCGTGCAGCCCGACGATGCGCTGCTCTACCTGGAGCATATCGCCTACGGGCTCGCCGCGGTGCACGAGCGTGGCATCGTGCACCGGGATCTGAAGCCCGCGAACGTCATGTTCCGCGGCGACGGCAGCATGGCGCTGGTGGACTTCGGGCTGTCGAAGCGACCGGGTGTGGACACGACGCTCACGGCCACTGGCGAGATCCTGGGCACGCCGTACTGCATGAGCCCGGAGCAGACCGAGGGCCGCGAGGCGGACGCGCGCTCGGACCTGTACGCGGCGGGGGTGATCTTCTACCAGATGCTCACCGGCCGGCGGCCCTTCGTCGCCGCGAACCTGCCTGCCCTGCTGCTGGCGATCCAGAACGAGCCGGCACCCCCGCTCCCTCCCGACCTGGCGTGCTACCAGCCGCTGGTGGACCGGCTGCTCGCGAAGCGCCCGGAGGACCGCTTCCGCAGCGCGTGGGAGCTCGTCGTGGCGCTGCGGCAGCTGCAGCCCGCGGCCTGAGCGCCGGTCCCGCTGGCCCGCCTCGCGCCCCCGGCGCCACCGGCGCTCTCACCAGACATCCCGAACCCGGGCGCGGGCCGGCCACCGCGGCGGCGGATCGCGGATACACTGCCCCGCGGGCGGACGAGGCAGGTCCTGGCGGTGCCGGAAGACAGGCCATGGCCGCCCGGGTCTGCCCGCACGAATGACCCGGAGCCCACCCGTGCCCCACGACGCCGATGCCGACCTGGATGCGCTCCTTCGCACCGCCGCGAAGGCGCGCAAGCGCTCCTATGCGCCCTACTCGAAGTTCCGCATGGGCGCCGCGGTGGCCACCGCGAGCGGCGCCGTGGTTCCCGGCGCGCTGGTGGAGAACGTGTCCCTGGGCCTCGCCATGTGCGCGGAGCGCACGGCGCTGTTCGCCACCGTCGCCCAGGAGGCCGGCCGGCCCCTGGCGCTGGCGCTGGTGGCGCCGCGCACCGACGGCAAGCTCACCCATCCCTGCGGCGCGTGCCTGCAGGTGGCGGCGGAGCTGGGCGGTGAGGACCTGGTCGTGGTGGTGGCGGACCTGAAGGGAAACACGTCCGTGACCACCGTGGGCGAGCTGGCGCCGTTCCTGCCACTCAAGTCGCGCTGAACCCTCGCGGGCGCGGCGCGAGCAACTCGCTCAGTCGTCCACCGGCACGTAGTCGTAGACGCCCACGCCCTGCACGATCATGAACCGGCAGGGACCGTCGTCCAGCCCGGTCACCCGATGGGGTTTCCCGGGCTCGACGGCCAGCTTCTCCCCCGGGTGCAGCACGTGTTGCCGGTCCGGATCCCGGGTGCACACCAGCATGGGGCCTTCCATGCAGAAGAACGTGTCCGTGATGCGGGTGTGGTAGTGCCAGGGCACGCACTCGCCGGGAGCGAGCGCGAGCTCGCGTACCCGCAGGTCCGGGGCCTCCGCCACGGTGATGCGCTGCCGGACCTGGTAGGTCGCCTCGGAACCGGCCATGAGTGTGCTCCCTTGGACCGGTGGCAAGGGTGAGCCCGGCGAGGCAGCCGATCAAGGCGTGGCCGCGACGACCACGACGCGACGCACGCGACGCTCAGACGATCGCCGCGATGCCCGACAGGTCCCGCAGCGTGAAGTCCGGCGGCAGGTCAGGATCCAGCGGCGGATCGCCGCGGCGGTTCGACCACGCGCAGGCGAGGCCCGCGTGCTTCGCGCCGAGCGCATCCATGGGCGAGCCGGCCACGTGCAGCAGCCGTCCGCGATCCAGCCCCAGGCGCTCCACGGGCAGCGCGTACATGGCCGGGTGCGGCTTGTAGCGGCCGGCCTCCTCGGAGGAGAACACGTGCGCGGGCGGCACGGCCAGGCGTTTCGCCAGGGCTTCCAGCATGTCCTGATCGCCGTTCGACAGCAGCGCGGTGGTGTAGCCGCGCTCGCGGAGCATCTCGAGCATGGCGCCGGCCTCGGGCCACGGGTCGATGGCGTCCCAGGCGAGGACCAGGGCCCTGCGCGTCTGCGCGGAGGCGTCCACCCCGTGCTTGAGGAGCGCGTGGTCCAGCCCCTTGCGGGTGGCCTCCCGGAACGGCAGGCGCGGGCCGCCCAGCGAGTTGCTGGCGCCGGCCAGGGTGAGCTGCACGCTGCGCCAGGTGGCGATGAGGTCCGTCGCCGGCACGTCCTTGCCGAGGGCCTCGCCCACCACGGGCCGCAGACTGCCGGCGAAGTCGAACAGGGCCGAGTAGACGTCCAGCGTGATCAGGTCGTAGCGGATTGCACTGCTCATGAATCGAACCCTGCCGGAGACCTGGCGATTATGCCGCGCGCAGCCGCGGCCGTGTGAACATCGACCTCAACGCCCTGGCAGTGCGCTCCCACACCACGATCAGGGCGGGCAGGAACAGCAGGTCCAGCACCAGCGCCGCCACCAGGCCGACTGCGGTCAGCAATCCGAAGTTCGCGGTGGGATGGAAGGGCGAGGTCACCAGCATCACGAACTGCGAGGCGAGGATGATGGTCGTCGCGACACATGCCCGACCCGCGCGCCGATAGCTGCGCCCCAGCGCGATCACCATCGGAACGAAGCGATGTCGCTGCTCACGGTAGGAGTGGTAGAGGTGCATCGTGTCGTCCACCGATATGCCCACCGCGACGCTGGCGATGATGGCCGTGCCCATGTCGAGCCAGATCCCGAGCAGTCCCATCACGATGAAGATGATGACGATGGGGGCGATGTTCGGGAGCATCGTCAGCACCCCCTGGGACACGGATCGCCACACCCAGATCAGGAAACCGAAGATGATGACGAGAGAGCACAGGAGACTGTAGAGCTGACCGGTGATGAGCAGCTGCTGCTGGTCGGCCAGCAGCCGTCCGATGCCGACGATGTCGTACTTCAGACCGCGCAGGTCCATGCCGTCGAGATGCGAGCGGATCGCCTCGATCACCTTCCCCGTCTGGCCCGCTCCGCGAACGTTGAGACTGATCCAGAGGAGGGATTGGGAGAAGTCACGGTCGACGAAGTCGTACAGATCCCGGCCGTCGTAGATGAACAGGTACTGGTGCAGCAGCGCGGGGTCGTCGGGCAGCCGCCGCGCCGACGCATCGTCGCCGTGGAAGCCCCGGTTGATCTCCTTGATCACGTCCACCATCGAGCTGGTGTCGTCGACGGCGGGATGGCTGTCGAGCCAGGACTGGACGGCGTCGATCCGACGCAGCCGGTCGAGATCCCTCAGCGAGTCGCGCCCCGTGCCTTGGAATCGCACCTGCACGAAGGTGATGCCGGAGAGCTTCTGCTCCACGACGCGGGTGGTCTTCAGCAGGGGATGGCGGTCGGAGAAGAACTCGTAGAGGTCGGTCTCGGCGACCACGGTGAGGATCGCCGGGATTCCGGCGGCCAGCAGCAGGCAGGTGCCCAGCACCACCCACCCCGCGCGGCGGATCCCGACGCGCACGAGGCCGAACACGATGCGATCGATGCGCTTGGCCCCGCCGCCGGAGCGGACCCAGGTGCCGCGGTCGAACCTGGCGATCAGCGGCGGCAGCAGCTTCAGGGTCACCACCCACAGCACGAAGCAGCCGCCGGTGGCCGCGAGCCCGAACTCGGCGATGGGCCGGATCGGGCTCGTGCCCAGGGATGCCAGCCCCGCCCCGGTGGTGAGCAGGCATGCGGTCGCCGGCTCGCTCACTTCGTCCAGCGTCCACAGCACACGATCCAGACCACGCCGGCCGATGCGCTCCGCGTGTCGCAGTCCCGAGAACAGGTGGATGACCGTCGCGATGGTGAGCGCGGTCATCAGCGGGGGGATCATCGCGGCGACGAGCGTGTACGGCTTGCCCCAGATGGCGAGAATGGCCACGGTGGACAGCGACACGGTTGCGGTGGCGAGCACGGTCAGGACCAGCGCCAGCACGCGCCGGAACATGATCCACACCAGGATGATGCCGAGGATCGTCGTCGCCGGCACGAACACCGCCGTGTCGCGGATCATGGAGCGGAGCTCGGCCACGTCCAGCGAGGTGTTGCCGGTGAGTCCGAACAGGTTGGGCGCAATGCCCGCCTCGTGCACCGCGTCGCGCAGCGCGTTCTCCAGCCGCAGGCGGGCGACGCTGTCCTCCGCGCCCCGCGGCCGCACCATCATGGCCAGCGCGGTGCCGTCCTCGGCCGCCAGCAGCCCGGTGGCGAAACGGCTGGCGCGTACGCGCTCGAGCCTCTCGTGCCGGCTCAGGCGCCGGCGCTCCGCCTGTCCGAGCAGCTTCTCCACCGTGAAGGCGTCGGCGGTGCCGACGATGTGATCCAGGTTGACCACCGAGACCACGTGCTCCACGTCGGAGCGCGCGCGCAGCGTCCGCGTGACACGCTCGAGCCCGTCCAGGAACGCGTCGCCGTAGAGATCCTCTCCCGTGAACAGGGCAAGGATCACCTGATCCTGGGGAAAGACCTCGCGGACCTGGCGATCGAGCACCACCGCCGGCGCATCCGGTGGAAAGTAGTAACCGGGAGCGTTGTTGGCCTTCAGATGCGGCAATGTGCCGACACCGATCCCGAGCATGACCGCGAGGATCAGCGGCACGGCGCGTACCGGGAGCAGGCCGGGCATCAGGATCGCGCCCGCCAGCCCGGGACGCGCCACGCGTCGCCGGTGGGACGTCCCGCGATGCCGCCTACCCTGTTAGCCGAAAGACGCCGGGGCGTACGGCAGCTCGCGCCGCGCGCAGTGGATGGCACATGCGAGGCCGTCATCAGTGGAGATGACGCTCGCAGCGAAAGTCCCCCGTGACGGAAGGACCGGTGCAGCATTGCGTCTCTTGCCCGCCGTTTCGTCCACCCGGAATCCGGGGGCCAATCACATCAACGGCGTTGATCGGGCGCGCGAGATCCTACGCTTTCCACTGGCGCCTGCAATACGTGACCGCGCGTGCGTGCGAGGCGATTGTGACGCGCCGGTAATCAAGATTCGATCGCCCGCGTACAGCTCCCGCGCGGCCAGGAAGCCCGGTCCCACGAGCAGTCGCGAGCCCGATCACCCATGCACGCGGCACGCGCCTCGCGCAGCGCCGGCTCGAGGCTGGCGGCGAGCTCGGACGGCGTCGGGCAGACCACCCGCGTTTCAGGTCGTAGCGGCTCCTGTCTCGTTCACGTGCGCCAGCGGCGCCAGCGCCTCCACGTCGGTGGCCACGTCCACCACCGCCGGACGACCCGAGGCGATGGCGCGCTCGATGGCGCCCTCGAGCTCTGCCGGGCGCTCGACGCGGATGCCGTAGGCGCCGATGCGCTCGGCCATGTGTGCGAAGTCCACCTCGCGGAAGGTCCACATCTCCCGCGCGCGCTCGGTCTGCTCGCCGCCATAGGCGCGGTCGAAGCCGCGCTTGCTCTGGTTGCCGGCGTTGTTGTTGTTCACCACCGTGACCGCGGCGATGTTCCAGCGCACCGCGGTCTCGATCTCCCCCACGTGGTACCACAGCCCCGAGTCGCCGGTGAAGGTGATCACCGGGCGGTCCGGGCACGCGCACCTGGCGCCGAGCCCCGCGGGGAACGCCCAGCCGAGATGCCCGGCGCTGCGGATGAAGCTCTGAGCGGCCGAGCGGGTGTCGAACATGCCGCCCATCCACATGCCCGCGTGGCCGGTGTCGGCGAGCACGATGGCGTCGTCGGGCACCATCCGGGTGAGGGCGCCGCACATGCGCTCCGGCCGGATGGGCACCGCGTCGGAGGCGAGCAGCGATCGGTGCTCGTCGCGCCACGCGCCCACGAGCTGCGCCGCGCGCCGGGTCCAGCGCTCCCGGGCGTTGGGGGGCGGGCGATTCTCCGCCGCGAGCAGGGCCTCGAGCCCCACGCGCGCGTCGGCGAGCACCGCGGCCTCCAGCACGTAGTGACGCCCCAGGGCCTGGGGATCGATGTCGAGCTGGATCGCGCGCACCCCGGGGGCCGGCACCTGCCAGAAGTGCGTGGTCATCCCGCCGGCGCTGCTGCCCGCGAAGAACACCAGATCCGCCTCCCCCACCACCCGGTTCGCGCTGGACCGGGAGTAGGTGCCCACCACCCCCACCGACAGCGGGTGGGTGCCGGGGATGGTGTCCTTGCCGTTGAGGGACGTGGCCACCGGGATCGCAAGTCGCTCGGCCAGCGCCACCAGCGCAGAGCCCGCCCGGGAATGGCGCACGCCGCCGCCGGCCACGATGACCGGGCGCTCGGCGGTGTGCAGCGCGTCCAGGGCGGCGCGCAGGCGCGCGGGCTCCGGCGGCGGGCGGAACGGCGGCACCCGCGCGAAGTCGATCTCCACGGTGGGGTCCATCTCTGCCTCGCCGGCGTCGATCTGACCCTCGTTGCCCTGGAACTGCAGGTGCACCGGCCCGGGCGAGCCGGTGGTGGCGACGCGGAAGGCCTGGCGCAGCATGTCGGGGAAGCGCGCCACGTCGTCGATGGTGGCGTTCCACTTGGTCACCGGCTCGAAGGACGGCACGTCGTCCACCTCCTGGTAGACGGCCCGGTGCTTGGTCGCGGGCAACCGCCCGCCGGTGAACGCGATCACCGGCGAGCGCGCGAGCCACGCGTCGCGCAGCCCGGCGGCCAGGTTCAGCGCCCCCACCACCTGCGCCATGCACACCCCGGGCCGGCCGCTGGCGCGGGCGTAGCCGTCGGCCATGTAGGCCGCCGACTTCTCGCCGTGGGTCTGGATGCGGTGGATGGCGGTGCGCGCCTCGATCTCGGCGAGGGTGCGCCTGAGCACCGCCGGCACCATGAACAGGTGGGTGACGCCGTAGCCCGACAGGGCCTCGGCCAGGTAGCGCGCGCCGGTCATCCTGGGCATGGGAGGGCTCCGTCTCGGAGACGGGGCATTGTAGTTCGTCGCGCGGCGCCGGCCGCGCATGCGTCCGTGGGAGCAGGCCGCCCGTTCAGGCCGCCGCCGAGCGCAGGTACGCGAGCCCGGACCGCTTCACGTACAGCGTGCAGCCCGCGTCGGAACGCGGCCGGTGCGACGCGCCGGCGGGCAGGCGCAGCCAGCAGCCCGGACCGTAGGTGCCCGCCTCGTCGGCGAGCTCGCCCTCGAGCACGAACAGCTCGGCGCCCTCCGGGTAGGAGACGGTCCCCGGATCCGCGCCGGGCGCCCAGCGCTCGAGATCCATCCGGTCCTGGAACCCGGCCTGCCGGTAGAGCGCCTTGCGGGCCACCCCCGGCGTCGAGGTCTGCTCCCAGGCGAGCGCGTTCGTGTCCAGGGCCACGTGCACCCGGTCGCGGCCGGGGAACTGGCGCAGCTTCACGAACAGGATGCACCCGGGCCGGGAGTAGGGTGCGTGGCGGAACCCTTCCGGGTTGAGCAGGAAGGTGCCCGCGGGCCAGTCCCCGTGCTCGTCGGAGAACACGCCCTCGATGACGTAGATCTCCTCGCCCTGCGGGTGATCGTGCGCCGGGAAGCTCGAGTCCGGCTCGTAGCGCACCACCGAGGTGACCTGGCCGGATTCGGGAGGCCCCACCAGGTGCACCCGCTTGCGCCAGACAGTGCCGCTCGGGCTCGCCGTCCACTCCATGCGGGCGGTGTCCACGGCGACCCGCCGGGAGAGATCACCGTTGAGAGACTCGGTCATGGTGCCTCGTGCTCGAGAGTCCCGCATGGAGACTCGGGATGCATTCGTTCGTAGGGTTCCCCTCGGGGGGTGACCTGTCAACCGTGCGGGCACGCCGCGGTTGACCGGCTTTCGCGCCCGCCTGGATACTCGGCCCAGGAGGTGCCGCCATGCCCAGATCCCGTCCGCTCGTGCTGCCACGCGCAACGGTGGCGTGATGGGCCGGCGGCCGACGATCACCCTCATCTCCTGCGGCGGCACCATCGCCAGCACCGCCGCGCCCGGGGGCGGCGGCGCGAAGCCCACCCTGGACGTGGGCGAGATGGCCCGCCAGGTGCCCGGCGTGAACGAGGCCGCGGAGCTCACCACCCGGACCGCGCGACTGGTGGCCTCGCCGCACATGACCTTCGGCGATCTGCTGGACCTGGCCACGTCCGCCCGCGACGCCGTGGCCGCCGGCAGCGCCGGGGTGGTCATCACCCAGGGCACGG
The DNA here is from genome assembly GCA_041593595.1 of Gammaproteobacteria bacterium. Lineage (GTDB taxonomy): Bacteria > Pseudomonadota > Gammaproteobacteria > HK1 > HK1 > JBFHNV01. Next base: position 538 of record JBFHNV010000195.1, on the reverse strand, counting down.
ACACCATCGAGGAGATCGCCTTCGGCCTGGATCTGCTCCACGACGGCGACGCCCCCGTGGTGGTCACCGGCGCGATGCGCAACGCGAGCCTGCCCGGCGCCGACGGCCCCGCCAACCTGCTGGCCGCAGTGCGCGTGGCGGCATCGCCGAAGGCGCGGGGCCTGGGTGCCCTGGTGGTGTTCAACGACGAGGTGCACGCGGCGCGCTTCGTGCGCAAGGCCCACGCCCAGAGCACCGCCACCTTCCGCTCCGACACGACAGGCCCCATTGGCTGGCTGGCGGAAGGGGACGTGCGCATCGCGCTCCGCCCCGCCGGGCGCCACCATGTGCGCGTGCCCGACGGCGCCGAGCCCCCTGCGGTGTGCCTGCTGAAGCTGGGTCTGGGCGACGACGCGCGGGCGATGGAGCACCTGGCGGCCGCCGGCTACGCCGGCGTGGTCCTCGAGGGCTTCGGCGGCGGTCACGTGACGGACACGCTGGCCGCCCCCGGCCGCATCGAGAAGCTGGTCGAAGCCATGCCCGTGGTGCTCGCCAGCCG
>JBFHNV010000194.1:0-11423 GCA_041593595.1 Gammaproteobacteria bacterium | reverse complement strand
CCGGGAGTTCCGCCTGGAGGCGCCGGAGGGTCACTTTGCCGCCAACCTGGACCGCTTCAAGGTGCCGCCCTACGGCCTCGAGGGCGGCGCGCCCGGCCGCCCCGGCCGGCTGCTTCTGAAGCGCGGCGACGGCGAGTGGACGCCGCTCCCGAGCAAGGTGGCGGATCTGGCCCTGGCCCGCGGCGACCGGATTCGCCTGGAGACCGCCGGCGGCGGCGGGCACGGAAATCCGGCCGGGCGGGATGGGGAGGCCATCGAGTGGGACCGGCGCGAGGGGTACGTGGGCGAGGCCTAGACCGCGCCCGCAGGCGCGCGCGCCGGGGAGCCGGTGCTCGCGAATGTCCTGACCGGATCCCGGGTCGCGCGTTTCGGTGCGGCGCCAGGCTGGCATGCATCGGCGCCGGAGGGCGCCTGCTCGTCGGTGATGGGCAGCTGGTTCGCCGCTGCGGTCCTGCCTGACGCCACTACGGGCATCCTGGTCGGAGGAGGGCGCGGCGCCGCGAAGCAGCCCGGAGGATCGTCGATGATCCCTGCGGCCGCGCGCGGGGTCGATGGCAACCCGGCGCGGCGTCACTATCATGCTCGCGACTCGTCCTTCGGCATCGGCAGCCCGCTGGAGGGCGCCCCGCCACGGGCGACACCCTCGACCTCACCCAACCGGGAGGTGCTGACATGGCGACCCTCACGCTCCTCTTCGTTCGCCACGGTTCGAAGGATCGGCGCGGCTCGAGAACGCGTCGCGGCCAGGAGTTTGCTCGTGATCACGAGGCCGTGGCGAATGCGCTGGGCGCCGTGCTCGATGCCCACTGCGCCCGGATGAAGGTCCGGGCAGATGCCGCGACGCCGCTCAGCAGCGACGGACGCCGCGCGTCGGAGACACTTGCCGTGACCCTGGATCGACTCGATGTCCACCCCGACGTCGTGATCACCAGCGCCTTCGCCCACGCCCTCGAGACCGCCGAGTGCCTTGGCAAGAGTCCTGTCCTCGCTGACACGCTGTTGCCGGTCAAGGGAGTCCCCCTGTCGCTCACGGAGGTGTCGCACAGGTGTCCCGATGAGGCACGCACGATCGTGGTCGTCGGGCACGAAAACCGGCTCAGCCAGCTCGTCGCGGCGGCGACGGGTGAGCGGATCCGGCCCCTCGACGCGCTCGACGTCGTGTGCGTGACCGCCTCGGGCTGGCCGGAAGTCCTCCGGGGACAGGGTGAGCTCGCGTGGCGGTATCCCGTGCGCGCGCACCAGGTCAAGACGCTGGGAACCAAGCTGAGCTCGAAGATGACGGTGGCGACGTTCCTGGCCGGATTCACTTTCACGGCTCTGCACCAGACGGTCACGACCGACGGCGCGTTCGACGTGCTCATCAAGCTGAGGAACGCAAATCTGAGGAACGAAAGCGTCCTTGAAGCCATCTTGCCTGCGCTGCTGTGCCGTGAGGCGCTTCCCCTGCTCGCCAGCATTCTGCTTGCGGTGGCCCTGGTCCTGTTCATCGGCGCCGTGTACATCTACGACCGGCTCAGCATGCCAGCGGGATTCTGGAACGTGAGCAGGGCCGGCCGCGGATGGCTCGGTGTGAGATGGGGTGACGAGCTGTTCCAGCGGGACGGCCCCGTCTACCTCCACATGGTGCGGGCGTGGAGCTGCGTGTTCACGCCGGCCGTGTGCCTGGCGGCGGCGGGGCTTCTGCTCATCGCCTGGTCAGAGGGCACGTGGCTGCTAGCCGCCCTCTTCGTGGGGATCGGTGTCCTCACGACGCTCTGGTGCCACTGGTTCCAGCCGCGGCTGGGAGTCGACTAGCCCGACGGATGGCGAGCCGCGATCGGTCCGGCCCTGCCTGGCCCGGTGCCGCGCCTTGAGGCGAGGGATCGGAACGACTTGAAGTGATTTCTCAAGAGACGTTTCCGCGGAAACGCTTCTCGAGAAACTGCTCGAAGTTCGGGCCGCTCGGTTCCCCGCGATCGGATCCGGCACCCCGTCCAGCAGAAAGCGCCGCACCGCTGCCGGCTCGTGCACCGGCACGCGTGCGTGCCCGCCGCCCAGCGCCAGCGGCACCACGCACGGCCGCTCCAGCTCGCGCTGTTGCCGCCACGCCGCCGCCAACCGCGCGCCACCGGGCCCGTCCAGCGCAACCTGGAGCTGCGCCATACCCGTGTGGATGCCGAGGCCGGCGCAGCTCACCAGCGCCTCCTTGCAGGTCCACGCCTGGAACAGATGCCCGCGCCGAGTCTCCCCGGAAACCGCCGCCATCGCCGCGCGGCCGGCGCCGCAGAAGCCGCCCCGCGGGACCCGCTCCAGGTCGGTGCGCTCGTTTGCTTCCGGCTGCGCGCCGCCGTTCGGGACCCGAGCGGCCAGGATCAGCAGGTCCGGTGCCTCGGGACCGGAACCGGCGGTCAGCCGGCAGGCGCCGCGGGTGAGCCGCTCCAGGGCCCTTCCGCATGCACCGCGTACGGGGCCACCCGGCTGATCCCGGCCCCGGCCCCGCCGGCATGGGCAGGATGCCGCCCTGCTGGCGGCGGGTCTCCTCAGCGGTCTTGCTCGAACAGCTCCCGCGCAAGCTAAGTATTGTGCGCAATTTAATTGTGCGCTATCTTTCTCCCATGAACACCCTCGATGGCACCGCCCGGCAGCGGGAGACCGTGAGCCGGCTCGCGCTGGACCGCCAGCTGTGCTTCGCGCTCTATTCCACCTCGCTCGCCATGACCAAGCTCTACCGCCCGCTGCTCGAGCCGCTGGGGATCACCTATCCCCAGTACCTGGTGATGCTGGTGCTGTGGGAAGGCGACGACCTGACGCTCTCTGAGCTGGGCGAACGCCTGCTACTCGATTCCGGCACGCTGACACCCCTCCTCAAGCGCCTCGAGGCGGGCGGACTGCTGCGGCGGCAGCGGGACGCGGGCGACGAGCGACGACTCCGGGTGACGCTCACGGCTCGCGGCCGCACGCTGCGGCGCCGCGCGGAAGCGGTGCCCGCATCCGCTGCCCGCGCCACCGGCTGCGATATCGCCGAGCTCGACGGGCTCACCGAGCGACTGGTGCGCCTGCGCGCCTGCATCGCCACTCACTCTGCGCGCTGAGCGCGAACCCCGAAACAACCAACCCGAGGAAACCTCATGGCCATCGACAACGCCGTCTACACCGCCCACGCCACCTCCACCGGAGGCCGCACCGGGACCTCCAGGAGCTCCGACGGACGGCTGGAGCTCGACCTGTCCACGCCCAAGGAGCTGGGCGGTGACGGTGGCCCGGGGACGAACCCGGAGCAGCTCTTCGCAGCCGGCTACTCGGCCTGCTTCATCGGCGCCATCAAGGCGGTTGCGGGCCGGCAGAAGATCAAGCTGCCCGCCGACCTGTCGATCACCGCGGACGTGAGCATCGGGCCGATGACCGGCAAGGACGGCGCGTTCGCCATCGACGTTGCCCTGTCCGTCTCGATCCCCGGCATGGATCGTGCCGCAGCCGAAAAGCTGGTCGCCGACGCGCACGAGGTCTGCCCGTACTCGAACGCGACGCGCGGCAATGTCGACGTGGCGCTGACACTCGCCTGAGCGTTCGGCAGCGCAGACGCGCCGCCGACGAGCCGGCGGCGCCTCCACCGCACGTCCGGCGATCCGCCGGAACATTCACCGCTTTCAACCTCGAGCAGGCTTTACCATGATGAATCTCGGCAACCGCGAATCGATATATCAGCCCGAGCAGCAGGGTCTCGTATTCCCTGAACGCCCCGAGTTCGACGACCCGGGCGAAGAGCGCCTCTACCGCAAGCAGCGGCTGGCCGCGGCCTGCCGTGCCTTCGCTGCCGAGGGGCTGGACTACGGCTTCGCCGGCCACCTGACGGTCCGGGATCCGGAGCGCCCGGAGCTGTACTGGACCAATCCGATGGCCGTGCACTTCGACCAGGTCCAGGTCTCGAACCTGATCCTGGCCGACCACCAGGGCACCGTGCTGGAAGGTCGCCACGCGCTCAATCGCGCCGGCTTCGTACTGCACGCCGCCGTGCACGAGGCACACCCCGAGATCATGGCCATGTGTCATGCCCACACCGTGTACGGCACCGCCTTCGCGGCGCTGGGTCGGCCGCTGGACCCCATCACCCAGGACGCGGCCGCCTTCTTCGAGGACCACGTGGTCATCACCGACGACGCGGGCGCGGTTGCCGTGGAGGCGGACGCGGGCACGCGGGTGGCGGCGGCGTTCAAGGGCGTGAAGGCGGCGATCCACCAGAACCACGGTCTCCTCACGGCCAGCCGCCACAGCATCGACTCGGCGGCGTTCTGGTTCATCGCGCTGGAGCGCTGCTGCCGCCAGCAGCTGATGGTGGAGGCCACCGGGCGCACGCCCACGCAGGTCTCGCCGGAGGCGGCCCGCTACAGCCGGGAGCACGTGGGCAGCGACTACATCGGCTGGCTGCACTTCCAGCCGGTCTACAACCGGCTGGCCGCGGTGTCCCCGGACTTCCTGCAGTAGCTCAGGGGCAATCAACGGAGCGCCCGCCGAAGCGGGCCCGTCAGTCCTGACGGGCCCGATCACGACGTCACGACCGCTCGCCGGCCGGGCTGGCCGCGTGGATCGCGGAGAAGTCCCACGTCTGGACGGACCATGGCGGCGATTTCGAAAGGGCCATCGCTCGCGACCATCCGCTCGCGAACATCTCGCTCTACCGGTTCACCGGCGCGATCGGCTCCTCGTTCTGGCCGTATTACGATCGACTCCACGGATCCTGGTCGATACCTCGTCTTCACCTGTCGCCGGTCGCGGCGCCCGTTCGTCGGGCCGGCTTCGGGGCGCGATAACCAAAGGAGCTTCATGATGAATGCAGCCGAGTTCGAGAAGATGCTGGAGCAGGAGGGCTACCGGGAGATCACGACCCGCACCAGGGACCCTCAACCCGCGAACGCAGAGCACGCCCACGAGTTCTCGGTCCGTGGCTTCGTGAGTGCCGGCGAGTTCGTCATCACCTGCAACGGCGTGCCTCGAAGCTACAAGGCAGGTGACGAGTTCGAGGTCGCCGCCGGCCAGATCCACACCGAGGCTGTCGGCCCGGAGGGCACGTGTGTCACCACGGGGCGCATGTACTGACCTCGGCCATGACCGGAGCATGCCCCGGGCGGGTGCCGTGCTCGCGCGCGAGAACATCGTCTCCCGTCACCACGACCGCGCCATGGTGCATCGAGCTCACCGCCGTGGACCGGGAACGCTGTTTCGGCAGCACGTGCTGGCCGACCGGGTTACGATGCAACACGCCGTGCGCGCCATCCTGACGACGTCCCATGCGCCTCCTGCATGACGCCTTGGCCGCGCCAGGGCGGCGTTCTCACCGCGCCGGGACCTGAAACCACGCTTGCCGGTACGCCGCCAGCGCTCAGCCCGCCGCGACGTCAGTCCACGTCGACGGCGATCGCAATGTCCGGGCAAATTGCGTCCGACACTTGCCGCATCGCGCTCTTGATATCGGGGTTCGCGATTCTTTTTCTCCGTCGGCGGCCCCCAGCACCAACAGTGCGTGTTCGTGCGTTGCGCGGGCGGCATGGCCGGTCGGGGCCGTATTGTGTGACCGCGATCCGCGATCCAGCGAGGCGCCGGGCCTAGAGTCTCCGGCGCGGCCGCAGGCCCGCGCCCGGCCCACCCGGCACGGATCCAGGCATGAGCATCGCCACAAGCCACACCGCCCTGACGCCCGGCCAGCTGGTCAACTGGTACCGCGTCGAGGAGGTGCTCGGACAGGGCGCGTTCGGGATCACCTACCTGGCCCGCGACCTCAACCTCGACACGGAAGTCGCCCTCAAGGAGTACTTCCCGAGCGCCTGGGCGGTGCGCCTGACGCCCGGCAGCGAGGTGGCCCCCGGCGGGCCCGGGCACGCCCGGGACTTCCAGTGGGGCCTGGAGCGCTTCGTGAGCGAGGGGCGCATCCTCGCGCGCTTCGATCACCCGTCCATCGTGCGGGTGATGTCGGTGTTCGAGGCGAACCGCACCGCGTACCTGGTGATGCGCTTCGAGCGCGGCGCCGTGCTGCACGACGTGCTCGCCCACGCCGAGGCGCTCACGGAGGACGACCTGAAGACCTTGCTCGAGCCGTTGCTGGAGGGGCTGCGCGTGCTGCACGCCGCCGGCGTCATCCACCGCGACATCAAGCCCGACAACATCTTCCTGCGCTCCGACGGCGCGCCGCTGCTGCTGGACTTCGGCGCCGCGCGCCAGGCGATGAGTGGCCCCACCCGGGAGCTGACGGCCGTGGGCACCGCGGGTTACGCACCCATCGAGCAGTACGACAGCGACGAGGGCCGGCAGGGCCCGTGGACCGACATCTACGCCCTCGGGGCGACCCTGTTCCACGCGGTCACCGGGCGCCCCCCGGAGAACTCCCTGTCCCGGGCGAACGCCATCGTGAACAGCGCGCGCGATCCCCTCGCCGACGTGGCGACGCGCGCCCGCGGGCAGTTCTCCAGCGCGTTCCTGCGCGCCATCGGCCACGCCCTGGCCGTGCGTGGCGACGAGCGGCCGCGGGACGTGGAGGCATTTGCCCGTGAGCTCGGGATCACGCTCGATGGGGCGGATGAGGTGGACGGTGGCGCGCCCACCCAGGTGCTCGCCGCGGCTCCGCGGCGCGCTGCCCCCAGAACCGCGCTCACGACCCCGGACATGGTGGACACCGGCCAGTGGGAGATCGACGGCCTGCAGCGGGCCGAGGACGCGGATGCCAGGGGGACGGAGCACTGCGCGGGCCCTTCCGCCCCGACGGCGCAGGAGCTCGCCGCTGCCGTCCACGTGGCCGTGGGGCCCGCCAACCAGGCGTACTACGTCAAGCGGCTCGCCCGTCCCGCCGGCGCACCGGCGCTGTCGTGGAACTGGGCGGCGGCCCTGTTCACCAGCGCCTGGCTGGCGTACCGCAAGATGTACCTGTGGGCGTTCGCGATCTATCCGGTCCTGCTCGCCACGTGCCTGGCCGCCGCGTGGACGATCGGCGGCAACGTGTTCCCGCACGATCCCCGGGCCCAGGTGGAGGTGCTCGGCGCGAGCCTCGCGGGCCTCACGCTCCTGGCAGGGCTGCTCGGCAACCACGTCTACGCCCGCGAGGTGCGCCGGTGGATCGACCGGACCGCGGCGCTGGGGCTAGACGGGGTCGAGCAGCGCCGGTGGCTGCGGCGCAAGGGCGGGACCAGTGTCGTTGCGGCAGCCGTCTACGTCTCGCTCGCGCTGGCGCTGCTGGGCGGAGGCGGATGGCTCGGCTGGAGGACCCTCGCGGGCGCGTAGCCGCCGCGGGCGCCGAGCGCTAGCATCGCCGGATCCGCGGCGCCTCCGTGCCGCCCGGCAGGAGCGCGCACCATGATCGATCCGTCCCGCTTCTCCAACCGCCACCGCGACCTGGCCGGACGCGACGCCGCGAGCGTGCTCGGCTGGCGCTTCGAGCCGCGAGTAGTGCTCGAGCGCGGCGAAGGCGTGTGGGTCCACGACGTGGACGGCAACGCCTACCTGGACCTCTCCGCCGGCATGATGTGCATGGTGCTCGGCCACTCCCACCCGGAGCTCACCGAGGTCCTGCGCGAGCAGGCAGGAACCTTCGTGCACGCGTCGTCCTGGTACACCAATCCCTGGGTGGTGGAGTTTGCCGAGCGCATCGTCTCCACGCTCCCCGAGGGTCTGGAGGTGGTCAACTTCGCGGTCACCGGCTCCGAGGCCAACGAGATCGCCATGCGCATGGCCGTCTCGTACACCGGCCACCACGACATCGTGTCGGTGCTGCGCGGGCTGCACGGCGGCTCGCTGGCGGTGGAGTCCGTCACCAGCGTGGGCGGCGCTCGCAAGGGAGGCCTGGGTCCGCTCCTCATCCCGGCGAAGGCGAACGCGGTGCTGGCGCCGTTCTGCTACCGCTGCCCGGTGAACCTGAGCTATCCCGGATGCGACCTGGATTGCCTTCGGCTGAGCGAGGACCTGGTGGAGCACATGACCAGCAAGTCCATCGCCGCGTTCATGACCGAGTCCATCATGGTGCCTGGCGGCATGATCGTGCCGCCCGACGAGTGGCTGCCGCGAATGAAGGCCATGGCGGAGCGCCGGGGCGCGCTGCTGGTGGTGGACGAGGCGCAGCTCGCCCCCGGGCGCACCGGGACCGTGTGGGCCTTCGAGCACTACGGCGTGGTGCCGGATATCGTGACCTTCGCCAAGGGGATGTCGGCGGGGCTTGCCGTGTGCGGCACCGTCACCACGCGGGCGATCGCGGAGCGTGTGCGAGGCGACGCGGGCCTGCCCTGGGCAGGCACGTACTCCGGTGACCCGCTGCCCGCGGCGGTGGCGCTGAAAAGCCTGGACATCGTGCTGCGCGACCGCCTGCACGAGGCGGCCGCCACCAAGGGTGATTACCTGCGCCGACGCCTGGAGCAGCTCGCGCAGCGCCACCCGTGCATCGGCGACGTGCGCGGGCGCGGGCTCTACCAGATGCTCGACATCGTCGAGTCGAAGGACACGCGCTGCCCGGACTACGCCATGGCCGAGCGTATCCGCTACAACACGGTGCTCGAGGGCCTGCTGGCCATCTGCGTGAAGAACTACCTGCGCATCTCGCCGCCGCTCATCGTCACCGAGGCGGAGCTGGACGAGATCGTGGGCCGCCTCGACACCGCCATCCGGCGTGCCCTGGACGGGCACCCCAAGGGCGTGGACTTCTCCTCCTCGAGCTCGCTCGCAGCGTCGCGGGGCGGGGAGGGCCGGCGAGGGGCCTGAGCGGCAGCCCGCCGCGGCGCTGATCACCTTCCTGGCGAGGGTGTGGGGAGTGACGCCCGTGACCCCGGCGCCCGACTCTGCTAGAAATCGCCGTTCATCCGTCCACCCGTCCACCCAAATCAGAGGAGCCTCTCCCATGCGCGTCGTGACCCTGAATGACATCCCCACGGTGGACCTGGGCGAGGCCACCCCGATCGAGGGCTGGACCGGCGGCAGGGTTACCCGCTCGCGCCAGACCATCATCCCGCCGGGCGAGTCCGAGAACTACAACTGCAGCGTCGTGAACTTCTCCAAGGGCTCCACCACCGGCTGGCACATTCACGACTGCGACCAGATCCTGGTGGTCACCCACGGCTCCGGCTACGTGGCCAATGAGAGCGAGCGCATCGAGATCAACCCGGGCGACGTGGTGCAGGTCAAGGCCGGCGAGAAGCACTGGCACGGCGCGAAGGCCGACACGGAGATGGGGCACATCACCATCACCCTGGTGGGGAGCACGGTCACCTGGCTGTAGCCCGGGACGGGATCTGAATCGGAGCATTGGGCCCTCGGTCTTCAGTACGTCTTGACGACAGCGGCGCGCGTCCACAGTTTCCAGTGTGGGACGTGTGGAGAATCCCGACAAGCCCGCCAGCACCGCTCCATCACGATGGCCCAGGTAGGGAACGCGTCAGCCAGATCCCTGTTTCGGCCAGCGGCGCGCACTCTCGGCGCAAGCGATCTTGGTGGCGCACGGCGACCCTTCCAGCGTTCCAGCCAGCGTGGCAAGAAAGCGCTCCTCGGCTTCCTGGGGCCCCTGGTGTCGTTCCCACCGAACGACACGGCATCGAACCTGGGCCCGGAAAATCCTGGCGGCGATCCCCAGACGGAGCATGGCAGCATCGCGCTCGGGCGATTGTCCCAGATTCACGTCGAGGGCAACGACTAGCGCCCGGAGGCAGGCAGGCGATCGGTCCTGGCTTGCCCGCGGCCATTGCGTTCAGCTGAAAGGCGGGAGGATGGTTCCCGGCTTATCGCCCGCAGTATCGGGCGTTCGAGGCGAGGACGACGCGACCACCACGTCCGGAGCGAGTCCGTGGCCCTCGAGCGTCTGCGCCGAGACGGCGATGGCGGGGCAGTCCACGCGCTGAAGTACCTCTGATCGTCGTGTGCCTCGAACGCCCCGGCATCGACTCGCTGGCGAAGCGCTATCTGATGCTCGAGAGCAGGTACACTTCTGCGCGGGCAAGGGGGTCTGCAGGTCGGACGACTCGACGCCCGACTTCCGCAACGTGCGCCGCCCGCTAGCCTCTGGTTCGATCGCATCGACGACCCGCATCCCGCTAGAGAACTGTGACATGGCATCCGACGATGACACGACCCGCGGCGTCCCCGACGAGCGGCGTAAGGCCTGGGGCGACCGCTACCGTCCGCGCTACTCGGGGGTGGCCACCTTCATGCGCCGCCCGCTGCGCGAGGACGCCGGGCAGTGGGGCGAGGTGGACATCGGCATCATCGGCGTGCCCTTCGACGGCGCCGTCACCAACCGCCCGGGTGCGCGCCACGGCCCGCGCCACCTGCGCGAGCAGTCGACGTTGATGGGCATGTCGATCCATCAGACCGGCGTGCGGCCCTACGACCTCGCCCGCGTGGCGGATCTGGGCGACGTCTACATCGAGGGCGTCTACCGCCTGGACGACGCCATCGCCGACATCGAACGCCACTACGACAAGGTGGCGGCCCGCGGCATCATCCCCCTCAGCGCCGGCGGCGACCACGCGGTCACGCTGCCCATCCTGCGCGCCCTGGCCCGCGCCCGCGGCGGCCCGCTCGGGCTCGTGCACTTCGACGCCCACTGCGACACCGGCCCCGAGCTGTTCGGCCACAAGCACCACCACGGCGGTCCGTTCCGCTGCGCGGTGGAGGACGGCGCGCTGGATCCGAAGCGCACCATCCAGATCGGAATTCGCGGCCCCTCCGAGCCGCTGTGGGCGTTCAGCTACGAGTCCGGCATGACGGTGATTCACATCGAGGAGCTCTACGCCATGGGGATCCCGGCGGTGATCGAGAAGGCGCGGGCGGTGGTCGGGGACGCCCCGACCTATCTCAGCTTCGACGTGGACGGTCTCGACCCGGTGTATGCCCCGGGCACCGGCACGCCGGAGGTGGGCGGATTCACCACCTACGAGGCGCAGCAGATGCTGCGGGGCCTGCGCGGCCTGAACCTGATCGGAGGGGACGTGGTGGAGGTGTCGCCGCCGTTCGACCCCTCGGGCCAGACGGGGCTCACGGGCGCGCAGATGATGTTCGAGATCCTCGCGCTGCTGGCGGAGAGCTTCGCGGCGAGGAGCGCGGGCTAACGAGGGCGCGGGAAGGCGCGCGCAGTCGCACGGGGCCGCCGTGGATGCGGCGGGCGGCAACACGGCACGCGCCTGCGGCAACCTGCCGGCGCGCGGGCAGGCGAAGGTGTGTCGGGAGTACTGCGTCGACCCCGGCGCCGTGGACGCCCAGGGTGACCCGCTGAACCACACTGTGGTGCTCGCGCCTACCGGCATGACGTCAATGCTCCCCGCCTGCACTCCGTTGCGCAGCATTCGCCGCGTTCGCTCACACCGCCGCCACCACCGACGCGGCCCGCGCCTCCGCCTGCCGCGCGCGCTCGAGGTCCCCGAGGCCGCGGTGCGCCCGCGCCACCTGCTTCCAGTTCTGCGGGCTGCTGGGCTTGAGCGCGG
>JBFHNV010000193.1:0-11533 GCA_041593595.1 Gammaproteobacteria bacterium | reverse complement strand
GGGCGGCGCCGGATCGCGTGGAGCTCCTCGGACCCGTGCCGCCGGAGGCGATGGCACAGCGCTTCTACCGCGGCTGCCACGCGCTGCTCAACCCGAGCGCGTGGGAGACGGGCCCCATGGTCGTGTGGGAGGCCATGGCCTGCGGCGTCGCGGTGGCGAGCGCGCGCTACGTGGGCAGCGGCCTCGAGGGTGCCCTCGCCCACGGCGACAACTGCCTGTTGTTCGACACCGGCGACGCGGACGCCGCGGCGGATGCGCTGGCGGCACTGGCGGATCCGGCGCGGCGCGAGCCGCTGTGCCGCGCGGCCCACCGGCTGGTGCGCGAGCGGTACTCGCCCGAAGCGTCGGCGAGCGCCTGGGCGGCAGCGCTGGAGGCCGTGGCGAGTGCGGTGCCCGCGCCCGGCCCGGAGCCGGTCCTGCCGCCCGCCGGCCGCCTCGACCGGGCGCTTGGGCGCGGTGCCGCGGAGCGGGTGCGCCGCGCCGCGGGGCGGCAATTCCGCCACGGCGAGCCCGGCGGCGAGTGGCCCCACGCCCTGAGCCAGGCGCCGCGCGAGGACCCGGAGCACTGGCGGGCCCTGCAGGTGCTGGACCAGCAGGGGCCCGCAGGCACCGCCTCCGCCCGCGCCGCGGCGCCGCAGCGCGGGCCGCGCCCGTGACGCTCAGCGTCTGCATCTGCACCTGGAACCGGTCGGCGTCGCTGGCCGAGACCCTGCTCACGGTGGCGCACGCCCTGGACGGAGTGGAGGACGCCCAGGTGGTGGTGGTGGACAACAACTCCGACGACGACACCGAGGCCGTGGTGCGCCGTTTCCGCCCGCTGCTCGCCCCGCGCTACGTGCGCGAGCCCCGCCAGGGCCTGGCCTTCGCCCGCAACGCGGCGCTGGAGCACAGCGACGGCGCCCTGGTCGCGTTCACCGACGACGACACCCTGTGGCGCCGCGGCGCCTACGCGGCGCTGCTCCAGGCAGCCGGCGACCGGCCGGAGGCGGCGTTCTTCGGGGGGCGGGTGCTGCCCTGGTGGCCCGCCGGGCGGCCGCCGCGCTGGCTGCACGATCCGGGCCTGGACCTGGTGGCCGGCATCATCGGCCACTACGCCCCTTTCGAACGCTCCCACACCCTGGGCCCCGGCGATCCCGTCCCCTTCGGCGCCAACTTCGCGCTGCGCCGGGCGCTGGTGGCGGAGATCGGCCCCTTCGACACCGGGCTCGGCGCCCAGGGCGCGCGCCGCCGCCGCGGCGAGGACACGGATCTCATGGCCCGCGCGCTGGCGGCGGGTCACACCGGCTGGTACGAGGCGCACGCCCTGTGCCGGCACCGGGTGGACCCGGCGAACCTGTCCCTGCGGCGCCTGTTCGCGGTGGGCGTGGAGAAGGGCCTCGCCCTGGACGGAGCCCCCGGCACCTGGCTCGCACGGCGTGCCGCCCAGGGCCTGCTGGCGGTGCGCGGCGCCGGGCAGCTGGCCCGCGGGCGCGGCGATCGGTTCCGCCAGTGCGTGATGCGCATGGGCATCGAGCAGGGGCGGCTGGAGCGCCGCCGTGCCTGATCCGGTCGACGGCCTGGTCAGCGTCATCATCCCGGTGCACGAGCGCCCGGCGCTGCTGCGCGAGGCGGCCGCCAGCGCGCTCGCCCAGACCTGGACGCGGGTGGAGGTGATCATCGTCGACGACGGCTCGCGGGACTCGACGCCTGGGGTGGCGCGCGACCTGGCGGCCCGGCACCGGGAGCGGGTGCGCGTCATCGTCCAGTCCAACGCCGGTCCGGCGGCCGCGCGCCAGGCGGGGCTGGACGCCGCCCGGGGCGAGTTCGTGCAATACCTGGACAGCGACGACCTGCTGCTGCCGGACAAGCTCGCGCTGCAGGTGGCGGGACTGCGCGAGCACCCCGACTGCGGCGTGAGCTACGGCATGACGCGCCGCTACCGACTGGGTGAGCCACCCCGCCCCGTGGCCATCAAGCGCACCGGCGAGCGCATCGCCACCCTGTTTCCGTCCATGCTCCAGTCTCGCTGGTGGAGCACCTCCACGCCGCTCTACCGGCGCCGCGTGTGCGACGCCGCCGGGCCGTGGGACGCGACGCTGCGCAACGAGGAGGACTGGGAGTACGACTGCCGCGTGGCAGCCCTGGGCACGCGGCTGCACCACGTGCCGGCCTTCGTGTCCGAGACCCGGGACCACGACGCGGGCCAGATCCATACCGCCATGCCGCTGCGGGACAAGCTGCGCAGCCGGGCGCGGGCGCACGCGCTGATCCTCGGTCACGCGCGGCGCGCCGGAATCGGCCCCGATACCGCCGAGATGCGCCACTTCGCCCGCGAGCTGTTCCTGCTGTGCCGGCAGTGCGGCGCCGCCAGGCTGCCCGGCGAGGCACGCGAGCTGTTCGACCTCGCGGTGGACGCCTCCACCCCGAAGCGACGGCGGGGCTGGGACTTCCGGCTCTACCGGCTCGCGGCCGGGGCGGCCGGCTGGCAGGCCGCCGGGCGGCTCGCGGCGCTGCTGGACCGGCTGCGGCCGGTGCCCGGGCCGGCGCCGCACGACACGGCACGAGAGCCGTGAGCGCTGTCCGCACGCCCGGATTGCTCGCTGCGGCCAGGCCGGGTCAGCGTGCTGCCGACCCGCCCCTCGCCACCACCGCACCGCGTATGACGCAGCCGTCGTGACCCGCACTCCCGACCTGTTCGTCGGCATCACCACCTGGAACAGCGCCCTGTTCCTGCCGCACTGCCTGTGTGCAATCCGGCGCCACACCCCGGCGCTGGAGACGCGGGTGGTGGTCCTGGACAACGCGTCCACCGATGCCAGCACATCCATCGCCCGCGAGCTCGGCGCCGAGGTCATCGTGGTGCGGTGCACACAGGCCGACGCGCTCAACCGCCTGGCGGCGCGCTCCCGGGCGCCCGTGACCCTGCTGATCCACGCGGACGTGATCCTGCTCTCACCTGGCTGGTTCGACCGGTGCCGCGAAGCCCTGTGCGACGGCGTGGCGCTGGTCTCGCCGCAGGACATCGGATGCGGTCCGATGACCCGGCCCTTCGGCCGAGGCATGCCCGAGAGCTCCTTCCTGTTCTTCGACACCCGGGCGCTGCGCCGCTGCCGCACCATCAGGTGGCGCCGCCGGCTGCGCGTTCCGCTGCCGCGACGGGCGGTAGACTTCTACGGCCCGCACGTCTCTCACCATCTGCCCATGCGCCTCGCCGCCATCGGCAAGCGCTGGCGAGCGATGGAGGTGCACTGCTCGGACCGGCTGGAGCAGCCGCTTTTCGAGCCCGCCTTCCGCCCCCGCGTGTGGAACGAGGAGCTCGCTCACCTGCGCTACGGTCTCGGAAACTTCTACAGTCTCGGCGGGGAGATCACCCACTACCACAACTGGTACGACCGCATCGACCAGGACGTGGACGAGCGCTCGACCCGCACCACCGAGCGCAACGGCGGCGGATTTCCCGTGGCCTACATCCAGGCCTATACCCGGGCATTCCTGCGCGATCTGGAAGCAGACCGGCTCGTGCTGCCCCCACCCGTGCCCAGCGGCCGCGAGCCCCGCGCGCTCTAGGAACCTGCAACGCAACCCGGTAAACCACCATGCGCATCGCCACCAGCATCGAGGCCACCCGCCTCCAGCACGCCGCGGCGCGGGCCCGCGCCGCCGAGGCCGCCGGCTACGACGCCGTGCTGACCATGGAGAACAGGCACGAGCCGTTCCTGCCGCTGGCAGCGGCGGTGCTGACCACGGAGCGCATCGGCCTCGCCACCGCCGTGGCCATCGCCTTCCCCAGGAGCCCCATGGTGGTGGCAAACGCGGCCTGGGACCTGCACGTGAGCAGCGGCGGGCGCTTCGTCCTCGGGCTCGGCAGCCAGGTGAAGGGCCACAACGAGCGCCGCTTCAGCGTGCCCTGGAGCGCACCGGCACCGCGGCTGAAGGAGTACGTGCAGGCCCTGCACGCCATCTGGCGCTGCTGGGAGCTGGGCGACCCCCTGGACCACCAGGGCGAGCACTACCGCTTCACCCTCATGCCGCCCGCCTTCAGGCCGGGCGCCAGCGGCCTCGGCCTGGTGCCGGTGACCCTGGCCGCGGTGGGCCCCGCCATGCTGCGGGTGGCGGGGCAGGTGTGCGACGGGGTGCGGCTGCACCCGTTCTGCACCCGGCGCTACCTGGAGCGGGTGGTCGGACCGGAGCTCCAGGTGGGCTTCGCCCGCGGCGAGCGCGCCCGGGAGCACTTCGAGGTGAGCGGCGGCGGTTTCGTGGTCACCGGCCCGGACGACGCCACCGTGGCGGAGCGCCTGGAGTGGGTGCGGGCGCGGGTGGGCTTCTACGGATCGACGCGCACGTACTTCCCGGTGTGGGAGCAGCACGACCTGCAGGATCTGGGGGCAAAGCTGCACCGCATGTCCGTGGAGGGGCGCTGGGACGCCATGGCCCGCGAGATCCCCGACGACGTGCTGCACCTGTTCGCGGCAGTGGCGCGCCACGACGGGCTCGCAGACGCGGTGCACCATCGCTTCGGCGGGCTGTCGGACGCCATCGCCGAGACCCTGCCGCCCGGCCACGAGCCGGGGCTGCCGCCGGATCTGATCCAGGACCTGCAGCGCATCCCGTCGCGCTTCCAGGGCTACCGCCCCGGCGTCGTCTGAGGCAGCCGCGTTCGTCAGCGCCGGGTCCGGGCGCCTATACTTTTCCCACTTGTCACGGAATGCCGCGCGGGATCCTGTACCGGGAGCGCCCGTGAACGGAGGCGACAGCATGAAAAACGAGTTCGCGATCCTCTCCCACGTGCCGCTGCTGCCGGGAACCACGTTCGCACGGCCCGAGCGCTCCCGCCACCTGCCCCTGGACGCCCCCGCCGTGGAGGTGATGACGGATTTCAAGAAGGTGTTCGCGGTGACGGTGTCGCCGCACGTCACGATCGACGACGCGCTGGAGCGGATGAAGACCTCCGGCGTGCGCATGCTGCTGGTCACCAGCGAGACCGACGAGATCATCGGACTCATCACTGCCAAGGACATCCAGGGCGAGCGCCCCGTCCAGCTGGTGCGCGACGGGGGCCTCACCCGCCCGGAGATCACGGTCGCCCACCTGATGGTGCCCCAGTCCGCCATCGAGGTGCTCACCATGACCGCGGTGCGCAACGCGCGGGTGGGCCACATCATGACCACCCTGCACGCCATCGAGCGCCAGCACGCGCTGGTGGTGGAAGTGGACAAGTCCGGTCGGAAGCACACGGTGCGCGGCGTGTTCTCCACCAGCGAGATCGGCAAGCGCGTGGGCCAGCCGGTGAGCGAGATCATGACCAGTGCGCACTCCCTCGCGGAGCTGCAGCACGTGCTGGGCAGCGCGCGCTGAGAGCCAGTGAACGCATCACCGCGCCTCGCCCGGAACGCCCGATGTGCGTCGCGCGACGGCGGGCGATGCTTTCGCGGACTCTGAGCGCTCCCGAAACGCGAGTGGGCGACTTCCGGATCACGCCCCTGTCGGACGCCCTGGGCGCCGAGATCACGGGTCTCGATCTGGGTCGCGAATCGGGGCGCGCCGCCGGCGCGCGCATCGACGCGTTGCTCGCGCGCCACCTGGTGCTGGTGATCCGCGGCCAGTCTCTCGCCCCGGCCGAGATGCCCGCCGCGCTCGCCGCCCTGGGACCGCCCATGCGCCAGCACTACTCCCAGTACCTGGCGCCGGACTGCCCCGACGTGGGCATTCTCTCCAGCGCCGACGCCGAGCGCGGTCCCGACGGACGCCGCGTGCAGCTCGGCGCGTCTTGCTGGCACTCGGACCACATCAACCACGAGCGCCCGCCCAAGTGCACGGTGCTGCACGCGGTGAAGCTGCCCGCGGCGGGCGGTGACACCAGCTTCGCCAACATGCGGGCCGCGTATCGCCGCCTGTCCCGGGATCTCCGCGAGCGGGTCGAGCGCATGCGCAGCGTCAACGGCCTCGACCGGGACCTCATCGACGTACGCCAGGCGGACCGTGCGCGCCACGCGGTGCCCGCGTCCCACCCACTGGTGCGCACCCACCCGGTCACCGGCGAGCCGGCCCTCTACTTCCACCCGGGCAAGCTGGATCACTTCGAGGGCATGTCTCGCGAGGACAGTCTCGCCTTCATGGACGAGCTGCTCGCGCACACGATCCGCCCGGAGGTGATTTACCGCCACCGCTGGCAGCGGGGGGACCTGCTGC
This sequence comes from Gammaproteobacteria bacterium, assembly GCA_041593595.1. Taxonomy (GTDB): domain Bacteria; phylum Pseudomonadota; class Gammaproteobacteria; order HK1; family HK1; genus JBFHNV01. The sequence goes on along the minus strand of JBFHNV010000193.1, from coordinate 5,365 downwards.
TCTGCGACAACCGTGCCACCGTGCATCGGGCCCACGACGACTACGACCACGACGACGGCCGCATCATGTATCGCCTGCTGATCCAGGGCGACCGCCCGTTCTATCGCCCGGCCAGCCGCCTGACCTTCGACTGACGGCGGCCGGATCGTGCGCCGTGGCCACCCTGGGGCCACGGGGCCTGGCAGCACACGACGGGAGAGCCGCGAGTGAACAGACCCAACGAGCTGACCGCCACCGAGGCCGCTGGACGCATTGCCCGCGGCGAGCTCACGGCCGAAGCGGTGGCCCGGGCGTGCCTCGAGCGCATCGCGGAGCGGGAGCCCGACGTGCAGGCGTGGGAGTTCCTGGACCGGGACCACGCCCTCGCCCAGGCCCGCGATCTGGATGCCGCGCGGGCGGCCGGCCGCGGCACCGGACCGCTGCACGGGCTGACCGTCGGGGTGAAGGACATCATCGACACCGCGGACATGCCCACCCAGCACGGCTCGCCCATCTACCGCGGCCGGCGCAGCAACCGGGACGCCGCCTGCGTGGCGGCGCTGCGCGACGCCGGCGCGGTGATCCTGGGCAAGACGGTGACCACCGAGCTCGCCAACATCCACCCCAACCGCACCCGCAACCCCCACGATCTCGCCCGCTCCCCGGGCGGCTCCTCCTCCGGGTCCGCGGCGGCGGTGGCCGACCACCACGTGCATCTGGCGCTCGGCACCCAGACCGGGGGCTCGGTCATCCGCCCGGCCTCGTTCTGCGGCGTGTACGCGCTCAAGCCCACCCTCGGGCTCATCTCCAGGAGCGGGGTGCTGCTGCAGTCCCACACCCTGGACACGGTGGGCGTGTACGGACGGTCGGTGGAGGACCTGGGGCTCGTCACGGACTGCCTCACGGCGCGGGACCCGGACGATCCGGCCGGCTACCCCCGCGCCCGGGCGAGCCTGCTCGAGCTGCTGCGCGAGGAGCCGCCGGCGGCGCCGCGCTTCGCCTTCGTGCGCACGCCGGCCTGGCCCGAGGCAGAGCCGGCGGCGCAGGCCGCACTGGAGGCGCTGGCGGCGCGACTGGGCGAGCAGTGCCGGGAGGAGAGCCTGCCGCCGCCGTTCGAGCGCATCCTCGATCTGCACCGCACGGTGATGGCCGCGGAGGACCTGGCCTATTACGGGGAGCACCTGGAACGCACCCCCGAGCTCCTGAGCGACGAGCTGCGCAAGCGCCTGGAGGCGGCTCGGGGCATTCCCGCCGCGCAATACATCGGGGCATTGAACGCGCGCAAGTACATCCACCACGACGTGGACGCCCTGCTCACGCGCTACGACGCCATCCTGTGCCCGGCATCCACCGGGCCCGCGCCGGCAGGGTTCGCCACCACCGGCTCGGCCATCTTCAACGGTCTGTGGACCTACCTGGGCGTGCCCTGCGTGAGCCTGCCGCTGCTGACCGTGAACGGCCTGCCCATGGGCGTGCAGCTGGTCGGCCGGCGTGGCGAAGAAGGCCGGCTGCTGCGCACGGCGCACTGGCTGGATCGCTGGCCCGACGCCCGGGACGACTGAAGACTGCGTGCGCCCGAGGCGCAAGGCAGGTCTCGTTTCTCCGGCCCGGGGGCACCTGCACGCTTGCCCCGCTGCCCGGCGGGTGTATTCTCGCGCCGTATCCCCACGTCTCCTGCCGCCCAGCCACCGTTCCAACGCATCCGCGAGGGAAGACCCATGAGCGCCGCTGCCGAATCCCTGCGCCCCCGCTGCTCCGACGCCGAGTGGCGCACCCGTGTGGATCTCGCCGCCCTGTACCGCCTGTACGTGCGCTACGGGCTCACCGATCTCATCTACACCCACATCTCGGCGCGCTCGCCGGACGAGCCCACCCACTACCTGATCAATCCCTACGGACCCTTCTTCGACGAGATCACCGCCTCGTCGCTGATCAAGGTGGACTTCGACGGCAACGTCCTGGACGACCGCGGCCAGGAGTACAACGAGGCGGGGCACCTGATCCACAGCGCCGTGCTCAAGGCGCGGCCGGACGTCAACTTCGTTCTGCACACCCATTCGCGCTCCGGGGTTGCCGTGTCGGCCATGGAGTGCGGCGTGCTGCCCCTGTCGCAGCACTCGAACCTGATCCTCGGCACCCTCGCCTACCATGAGTACGGTCACGTCACGTCAGACGAGGAGGAGTGTGACCGCCTGGGCGCGGATCTGGGCGACAACTACCTCATGGTTCTGCACAACCACGGCCTGCTGGCCTGCGGGCGCACCGCCGCGGAGGCGTTCTGGTACCTCTACTACCTGGAGATGTCGTGCAAGATCCAGGTGGACGTGCTCACCGCGGGCACCGGCTACCTGCTGCCGAAGGAGCAGGCGGTGGCGGGCCTGAAGGAGTACGGCAGGCCGGGGCCGGAGCCCCGCGGCGCCCGGGAGTGGCCGGGGCTGCTGCGCATGCTGGACCGTATCGACCCGAGCTTCCGCAGCTGATGCCCCGCTGCCACCGGCGGAGCGCCGGGCAGGCGGTCGCGGCGGCAGGCGGCGCACGCGACGGGTGACCGCGTCCGGCGCCTCCGGCGCGGCGCCGCGGTGGGCCGAGTGGCCCACCGAGCGCCTGCTGGATCTCCACTTCCGCGACCTGGGCGTGACCATCCAGGGCACCTGGCTCGAGCACTGCGTGCAGCGCCTGTACGCGGAGCTCGCGCGCAGGGAACTGACGGTGCGGCCCCACGTGTGGCTGAGCGAGGAGTGGTTCTCGCCGTCCGGCGTGCCGGGGGTCGCCGTCCCCTTCTACCTGGCGCACCCCCGCCTCATTCGCCTCGAGCGCCACATGATGATCGAGGCCGAGGGAGCGTCCCGCGAAGGGTGCATGAAGCTGCTGCGCCATGAGGCGGGCCACGCGGTGCAGCACGCCTACCGCATCGAGCGCAAGCGCCGCTGGCAGCGTGCCTTCGGCCACTCGTCGAAACCGTATCCGGAGTACTACCGCCCGGACCCCGCGAGCAAGCGCTTCGTGCACCACCTGGACGGCTGGTACGCCCAGAGCCACCCGGACGAGGACTTCGCCGAGACCTTCGCCGTATGGCTGCGCCCGCGCTCCGGGTGGCGCAAGCGCTATGCACAGTGGCCGAAGGCGCGGCGCAAGCTGGAAGTCGTGGACGAGCTCATGGGTGAGCTGGCCGGCCAGCCGCCGGAGGTGCGCAGCAAGGCGAGGCCCTACGCCATCGAACGGCTCGGCAAGACGCTGCGCGAGCACTACGCGGAGCGGCGCGCGCGCTATGCGGGCGAGTACTCCGAGGCCTACGACAGCGATCTGCGCCGGGTCTTCGGCGCGGACGAGGCCGCTCGCAAGGATCCCACCGCGGCCTCCTTCATCCGCACCCACCGCCGGGAACTCCGCGAGCTGGTGTGCGACTGGAGCGGCGGGCACCAGTTCACCGTGGATCAGCTCCTGAAGGAGATGATGGCCCGCTGCACGGAGCTCCGGCTCCGCACCGCGAAGGACCTGGATCGCCTGAAGCTCGACTTCGCCGTGTTCCTCGCGGTGCAGACCGCGACCACCCTGCACCGCGGGCCGGGCTGGCACCCGCTGTGAGCGTGCCGCAGGCGAGCCGCAGGCTGCGGGTGCTGGCGCTCATGCACGAGTCGCTGGTGCCTCCCGACGACATCACGGGCGTGGACGAGAAGGAGGTGGCCGAGTACCGCTCCGAGTACGACGTCACCGCGGCCCTGCGCACGCTCGGGCACGAGGTGTTCAAGATCGGCGTCTACGACGAGCTCGCGCAACTGCGCCGCACCATCCGCGAGCGCAAGCCCCACGTGGTGTTCAACCTGCTGGAGGAGTTCAAGGGCCGGCCGGTGTTCGACCACAACGTGGTCAGCTACCTGGAGCTCATGGGCGCCGCCTACACCGGCAACAACCCACGCGGCCTTGTGATCACCCGCAACAAGGCGCTGACCAAGAAGATCCTCCACTACCACCGCGTCGCGACGCCGCGCTTCGCGGTGTTCCCCTTGCGGCGCAAGGTGCGCGAGCCGCGGCGTCTGGACTACCCGATCATCGTCAAGTCCATGTCCGCGGAGGCCTCCGAGGGGATCGCCCAGGCCTCGGTGGTGAGCAGCTTCGAGGCGCTGGCAGAGCGCGTCGGGTTCATCCACGAGCGGGTGGGCACCGCCGCGCTGGCCGAGGAGTACATCGAGGGGCGCGAGCTGTACGTGGGCGTCATGGGCAACCAGCGCCTGCAGGTGCTGCCGCCGTGGGAGCTCGGGCTGGACAAGCTGCCGGGCGGCGCCTACCCCATCGCCACCTACAAGGTGAAGTGGGACATCGACTACCAGAAGCGCCACGACATCACCATCGGGCCCGCGGAGAACCTGCCCGAGAAGCTCGAGCGCGAGATCGTGACGGTCACCAAGCGCTGCTACCGGGCGCTGGAGCTGGAGGGCTATGCACGGCTGGACTTCCGGCTGCGCGAGGACGGGCGCCTGTTCCTGCTGGAGGCCAACCCCAATCCGGACATCTCCCGCGATGCCGAGTTCGCGAGCTCGGCGCTGCAGGCGGGCTACGAGTACGAGGCCCTGATCCAGAAGATCGTGAACCTCGGCCGTTCGCGGGAGACCGGGCGGCTGGCCTGAGCCCGCCGACCCTGTCGCGCCGTCCGTCCCGGCTTTCCAGGCGGGTCACACCAGCCCGGTTTTCTTCGGCCGGGCGCGGTGCACCTGGCACCTCGCCTGACATCGCCGGGCGGTCGCGTTGACCCCACCGGCTCCGCCGGGTTCAACTTCGCCGCAGGCCCTGCCGGAACATCGCCGACCCGTGACCGCACCGACGCCCCCCAACCTGGACCGCGACACCGCTCTCGCGCGTCTCGCGCTCATGCACCGCATCCGCGCCTTCGAGCTGACCGCCATGGCGGCGCTGGAGGAGGGGCTGGTGCTTGGGGCCATCCACCCGTCCATCGGCCAGGAGGCCATCGCCGCGGGACTGGTCACGGCGCTGCGGCGTGACGACGTGCTGCTGTCCACCCACCGCGGCCACGGCCATACCCTCGCGAAGGGCGCCGACGCGTTGGCCATGATGCGCGAGCTCATCGGCCGCGAAGGCGGCTGCTGCGCCGGCAAGGGCGGCTCCATGCACATCGCGGACTTCCAGGTGGGGATGCTCGGAGCGAACGGGGTGGTGGGCGCCAACATCGTCATCGCCGCGGGCGCCGCCCACGCCATCAAGCTCAAGGGCGACGACCGCATCGTGTGCTGCATCTTCGGCGACGGCGCCATCAACCGTGGTCCGTTCCTGGAAGGGCTCAACTGGGCGCGGGTGTTCGACCTGCCCATCGTGTTCGCCTGCGAGGACAACGGCTTCGCCGCCACCACTCGCACCGAGTCCATGACGGCGG
>JBFHNV010000192.1:0-11578 GCA_041593595.1 Gammaproteobacteria bacterium | reverse complement strand
GCGCGCCGTCCATGGCGCGCACGGTCGCGTCGGCCGCTGCCCGTCTCCCCGTGGATACCTGAGCGTGAGTCCGCGCGGCCGCAGGCCGATGGAGTCCGAGAACGTGACGAAGGAAGCGAACGAACGCCCGGCCGGCCCCCTGGCCGGGGTGCGGGTGCTGGACCTGACCGAGCACATGGCCGGGCCCTTCTGCACCATGATCCTGGCGGACATGGGGGCGGAGGTGCTGAAGCTCGAGCGCCCGGGCCGGGGCGACTCCTCGCGGGAGATGGGCGACGGCAGCGAGCGCAACCCCTACTTCCGTTACATCAATCGCAACAAGAAGGGCATCACCCTCGACTACAAGACGCCCCGGGGGCGCGAGCTGTTCCTGGCGCTGGTGGACCGCATGGACGTGCTGGTGGAGAACTACCGCCCCACGGTGATGCCGCGAGCCGGCCTCGGTCAGGACACCCTTCGCGAGCGCAACCCGCGGCTCGTCTACGCGCAGCTCTCGGGCTTCGGCTACGACGGGCCCTACGCGGGGCGCGGCGGCTTCGACCTCATTGCCCAGGGCATGGGCGGCATCATGCACGTGACCGGCGAGCCGGACGGGCCGCCCACCTCGGTCGGTCTGCCCATCTGCGATCTGGGCACCGGCATGTTCGCGGTGCAGGGGATCCTGGCGGCGCTGTACCAGCGGGTCACCACCGGGCGTGGCCAGCTCGTGGAGTGCTCGCTGCTGGAGACCGCCATCGGCCTGAGCTCCTGGACCAGCGCCGGGTGGCTCGCCGACCGCGTGGAGCCCACCCGCCAGGGCTCGCGCCATCGCCAGAATGCCCCTTACCAGCGCTACGCCACCGCCGACGGCTACATCATGGTGGGCGCGGCGGGCCAGTCCATCTGGCAGCGCCTCGCCGAGGCGCTCGGGCACCCGGAGTGGTGCCGCGACCCGCGCTTTCGCACGAACCGGGATCGCATGGAACACCGCGAGGCCCTGGAGGCGGCCATCGAGGCGGTGTTCGTCACGGCCGGCACCGCCCACTGGGTGGACGTTTGCGAGGCGGCGGGGGTGCCCTGCGGCCCGGTGAACACCTACCAGACGCTGTTCTCGGACCCCCAGGTGCTGCACCGGCAGATGGTGGTGCGCGCCCACGACGAGGAGCTCGGAGACGTGCCCCACATCCGCACGCCCATCCGCATGGACGCCGGGGTGGCGGTGCGCCGGGTGGCGCCGCGCCTGGGCGAGCACAATGCGGAAGTGCTCGGCGAGCTGGGCGTCACCGGAGTGGAGATGGATCGGCTGCACGCCGACGGCGTGATCTGAGGGCGCGGCCATGGGCAAGCACACCGTCGACCCGGCCATTGCCGGCACCCGCTTCAGCCCCGCGGAGTTCACCTGGACCCGGGAGACCGGCCAGCTCCTCGCCCGGGCGGCGGGCTGCTCCATCGCCGACGACCGCGACCGGGGGCTGCTGCTGCGCGGGGCGGCCGCTCACGGCCACCCGCTGATCCCCTTCAACGCGTCGGTCACCGCGCGCAACCGGCCCGAGGTCATGGAGCGCCTCATCGGCGGCTACGACGTGTGGCAGGCGGTGGGGCGCTGGGGTTCGGGCGAGGTCGCGTTCCCGACGCCGCTGGCACCGGAGGGCCGCGGGCGGGTGAGCAGCGCCGTCACCGAGGTGGGCTGCACGTCGAAGGGCCACGCCCTGGTGCGCTTCACCTTCGAGGCCGCCGACGCGGACACCGGTGCGCGGATCGCCGAGGGCTGGATGCTCATGTTCCTGCTTGGCTGCGGCACACCGGACGCGGGCCGCCTGACGCCGCCGCGCGTGGACGTGCCCGAGGGGACGGCGGACACGGTGGTGAGCCATGAGACGCCGCTGAACGTGACCTTCGACTGGGCCATGGGATCCGGCGACTGGAACTCCACCCACTTCGAGCGCAAGGGCGACAACCCGGCTCCGCTGGTGCACGGCCCGCGCAACATGGCGCTGGTGCTGCACGACGCGGCGCGGGCCTTCGCCGGTGGCGACCCGGCGCGCATCGCCCGCATCGCGGTGGGCGTCATGGCCGCGCCGCACTATCCGCTGGAGCCCACCGAGACCCGCTTCTGGAACGGTGGCGACGGCCGGGTGCTGGGCCGGCTGGTGGTCCCGGGCGACCACCGCCGGGACGGCGGCACCGGCGACAAGGTGGTCATCGACCAGATCGAGATCCGGGTCCGGCCGTGAGCGCCGTCGCGTGCACCGGGCCGGGGACGCGGTGATGCCCACGGCGGCGATCATCGGCGCGAGCCGCGGCATCGGGCTGGAGCTCGTGTGCCAGTACGCGGCCGCGGGATGGCGGGTGCACGCCACCACGCGCACGCCGGACAGCGCCGGGGCGCTGGGGCAGGTGCCGGGTGAGGTGACGCTGCACGGTCTGGACGTTCGCCGCGACGCCGAGATTGCCGCGCTGGCGGCGGCGCTCGACCACGAGACGCTCGACGTGCTGATCCACAACGCCGGCATCAAGGACGCCGGCCACTCTCGCGAGGAGGTGATGGCGGTGAACGCCCGCGCGCCCATCATCCTCGCGGAGGCGTTGCTGGACTGCGTGGCGCGGGCCGGATCCGGACGCATCGCGCTCGTCAGCAGCCAGATGGGTGCGCGTCGCGGCAGCCGGGGCAGCCTCGGCGACTACGGAGATTCCAAGGCGGCGCTCAACGACGCCTTCCGCGAGCGCGCCGACGGCTGGCGAGCGCGCGGGGTGATCGCCATCGTGTTGCATCCGGGCTGGGTGCGGACCGACATGGGCGGGCGCAGCGCGCCGGTGACGCCGCGCGACAGCGCGCGCGGCATCCGCACGGTGCTCGACGCCCTCACCCCCCGTGATCACGGCCGCTTCCTCACCTGGCGGGGCGAGGAGCACCCCTGGTAACGGCCGCCGCCTGCAGGCCGCGGACGCCGGCATCACGATGTGTCTCCCCGCCCGGCGCCGAGAGGCGTTACGCTCGCACGCCCACCATCAAGCTCTCGAGGAGGATCGTCATGGCCACCATCAACATCCAGTTCACCCTCTTCTCCGCCTTCTACTCGCCGCTCATCTCGGCCATGTCCGGAGGGTTCCTGAAGGCCGAGGGGCTGGAGCCCGAGTGGTCCGTGGCGAAGCCCGGGGTGTCGGCCATCTCAGCGCTCCAGGACGGCTCGGCCCACGTGGTGCAATCGGCGCTGAGCCAGGGCTTCGGTCCGCTGAACCGGGGTGAGACCCCGCCGGCGGTGCACTTCGCCCAGGTCAACGAGATGGACGGCTTCTTCCTCACCGGCCGCGATCCCGACCCGGACTTCACCTGGAAGAAGCTCGAGGGGGCCGAGGTGCTGGTGCACCACGGCGGCCAGCCCATGGCCATGTTCAAGTACGCCTGCCACAAGGCCGGCATCGACTTCGCGAAGATCAAGGCCATCGACGCGGGCAACGCCGGGCAGATCGACAAGGCGTTCCGCGACGGGACCGGTCGCTACGTCCACCAGCAGGGCCCGGCGCCGCAGCAGCTCGAGGCAAACGGGGTAGGCCACGTGGTGGCGCAGCTCGGGCCCGTCATCGGCCCGTGCGGCTTCTCCAGCCTGTGCGCAAAGCGCGAGTGGCTGGACAGCGACATGGCCCGCGCCTTCATACGCGCCTACCGCAAGACCCGGGACTACATGAACGACACGCCGGCGGCCGAGATCGCGAAGGCCGAGGCGAGCTACTTCCCGAAGATCTCCCAGGACGTGCTGGCGGACTGCATCGCCAGCTACCAGAAGCTCGGCTGCTGGACGCGCCACGTGGAGATCACCGAGGCGGCGTACGAGGCGACCCTGGACATCTTCGAGTACAACGGCGGAATCAAGCAGCGCTACGCCTACGACCAGGTGTGCGCGAAGCCGCCGGCGGTCTGACCGCAGCCCGGCTCACACCCGGCGCCGGCGCACCAGCAGCACCAGCGGCATGGCGACGGCGCAGGCGGCGGTGAACATGCCGAAGGCGTTCAGGTAGCCGAGCATCGCCGCCTGGCGGGTGATCTCGCCCGAGAGGGACGCGAGCCCGGAGACGGTCTTGGCGTTCCACGCCCCGATCACCCACGGCATCGCGATCAGCTCGTTGAACGGCGAGAGCGACTCCACGAGCCGGCTGTAGTTCATGCCCGTGGTGCGCACGATCTCGGTGACGCACAGCGCGATGAAGAAGCTGGAGCCCAGGTTGCGCAGGAGGTGGAACACCGCCGAGGTCTCCGCCAGGGCGCCGGGCGCCAGGGTGGAGAAGGTCACCACCGTCAGCGGCACCCAGATGGCGCCGATGGCGATGCCCTGCAACGCCGCGTTCGCCGCGAGCGCCGCCACGGAGACCTCGAGGCTGATGTTCATCAGCCAGATCCCGGCCCCGAGCAGCATCCCGAAGCCTGCCATCATGCTGATCCGGGGGTCGAGCCGGCTCATGGCCCCGGCGGCCAGGAAGCCGATGGCGCCGCCCACGCCGCGGCTGCCCACCACGACCCCGATCACCAGCTCGCTGAATCCCGCGTGCTCGCGCAGCAGCGGCGGCAGCAGCACCATGGGCGTGAAGTTCAGCATGCCGTACACGGTGACCAGCACGAGACCGAGCGCGTAGTTGCGGTCCAGCAGGTACTTCGGGTTCAGGAACGGCGCGTGGCTGGTCAGGCTGTGGACGACGAAGATCCACATGGCCACCGCGCCGACGAAGGTCTCTAGCAGGATCTCGCCGGACTCGAACCAGTCCAGCCGCTGCCCGCGCGACAGCACCAGCTGGATGCAGCTGAGCGACACGGACAGGGCCAGGAACCCGGTCCAGTCCAGGCGCCTGCGCCGCTCCGGGATCCGTGCTTCCAGGCACAGCCACAGCCCCAGCACGCTCAGGGCGCCCACCGGCACCAGCACGAAGAACGCCCAGCGCCAGGAGTACAGCTCCGCCATCAGGCCGCCCAGCACGGGACCCAGGATCGGCCCCATCACCACGCCGAAGCCGAACACGCCGATCACCTTGCCGTGGTGCGGGCGCTCGAAGGTCTCGAGCAGGATCGACTGCGTGAGCGGCGTCGACGGCGCCCCGAAGGCGCCCTGCAGGATGCGCCAGAACACCAGGGACTCCAGGCTGCCGGCGAAACCGCACATGAGCGTCGCCAGCGTGAAGCCGATCATGCTCCACACCATCACGTTGCGGGTGCCGAAGCGCGCCGACAGCCAGCCCGTCATGGGGGTGGCGATGGCGGTGGCGAGGATGTTGAAGGTGACCACCCAGGCAATCTCGTCCGACGTGGCGGAAAGGGTCCCCTGCATCTGCGGCAGGATCGTGGACACGATGAGCAGGGTGGTGCCATAGAGGGTCGCGGTGAGGATCACCACCAGCAGGATCACCAGCTTGCGCAGCGGTGAAAGTCCCGGAGGCGCCGGTTCGTCCTGGGTCATGGCGGTTGCGCGTCGCGCCGCGCGTCAGGCACGCCGCCGCGGCGGCCAGACAACCAGGGCGATCAGGGGATAGACCGCCAGCGACGTCCAGGTGAAAAGGTGGAAGGCGTTCACGTAGCCGATGGTCACGGCCTGGCGCGTCACCTCCTCGGACAGGCGGGCCAGCTCCGGCGCGCTGGCGAGATCGATGTCGGCGGTCGCCGCGTGGCGGTGGAAGTAGTCGTTGAAGGGCGTGATCCACCGCACCAGCTCCGCATAGTTCATCTTCTCCGTATGGAACGCCAGCACGAAGCTCGCCGAGATGAAGTAGCTGGACGCGACGCTGCGCACGAAGTGGAACATGCCGGACCCTTCAGGCGTGCGCTTCGGGTCGAAGTCAGCGAACAGCACCAGCGTGATGGGCACCCACAGGAAGCCGACGCCGAAGCCCTGGATGGCGTTGCTGATGGCCACCTGCTCCAGCGACACGTTCATGTCGAAGCCCATCATCTGGAACCCGGCGAGGGTGTGGGCGCCGAAGCCCACCAGCAGCATGGTCCGCGGCGCCATGCGGTTGCTGATGAAGATCATCATGACCTGCGACACCAGCGTGCCCACGCCGCGGGCGGCCAGCAGCAGGGCGACGGTGAACTCGGGGATGTCCTGCAGCCGCTGCAGCAGCACCGGCAGCAGCACCATGGGCGTGACGAACAGCGCGCCGAAGATGAACGAGATGCCGAGGCCCACCGCGAAGTTGCGGTTCAGCAGCAGGCGCGGATCCAGGAAGGGTCGCTCCGCGGTGAGGCTGTGGGCGAGGAAGATCCAGCCCGCGAGCACGGCCCCGATCGCTTCGAGCACGATCTCCGTGGACGAGAACCACTCCAGGCGCTCGCCCCGGTCGAGCATCAGCTGGATGCACGACACCGCCACCGACAGGGACAGGAAGCCGATCCAGTCCAGGCGCGCCTTGCGGTCGGGCTCGCGGTCCTCCTGCACGAACGCGAGCAGTCCTGCCAGCGCGAGCAGCGCCATGGGCACCAGGATGAAGAACACCCAGCGCCAGGAGTACTCCTCGCTCACCCAGCCCCCCACCAGCGGCGCGACGGTGGGGCCGAGCACGACGCCGAGCCCGTAGACGGCCATGGCCGGGCCGCGGCGCTCGCCGGTGAAGTGGTCGATGACCACCGACTGGGAGATGGGCGTCAGCGGCGAGCCGCAGGCGGACTGGACCACGCGCCACAGCACCAGCTCCCCCAGCGACGTGGCCAGCCCGCACATGACGGACGCCAGCGCGAAGCCCGACACCCCCAGGATCATGGCGCGGCGCCGGCCGAGGCGTGCCGACAGCCAGCCCGCCGCCGGGATGGTCACCGCGGTGGCGATGAGGTTGGCGGTGATGATCCAGGCGATCTGGTCCGGGCTCGCCGACATGGCCCCCTGGATCTGGGGCAACGAGACGTTGGCGATGGTGATGGTGGTGGCGTAGAGGGTCGTCACCAGGGTGCAGGTGATGAGGACCCACACGATGTCTTCAATCCCCGGCGGGCGTCGGCGGGCCCTTCAGCTCCACCGTGTTGCCTTCCGGATCGGCGATGTACATGGACGGCCCCTCGCCCTCGGCGCCGTAGCGCGACACCACCTCGCCGGGGTCCACGCCGTGGGCGCGCAGGTGGCGGGCGATGGCGGTCGCGTCGTAGGACTCCACGCGCACGCACACGTGATCCATGTTGCGGCCCTCCGCGCCCGGCGCCGCGCCGCCGGCGCGCCCGATCTCTCCGGCCACGTCCACCAGGTCGATGAGCGAGCGCCCGGCGCGAAGCTGCGTGAGGCCGAGGGGCTCCTGCACCTTCTCAACGGTGCAGCCCAGCACGTGGCAGTAGAAGCGGCGCATGCGCTCGGGATCGCGCACGCGCAGCACCACGTGGTCGATCTCGCGGATGGCGATGGGTGAGGATGCGGTCATGACAGGGTTCTCCGGTGAGGTATCCCGGACGGCGCGCTGCGCGGCTCACCGCCCCTCCAGCTCCTCCAGGGTACGCGGCCAGTTGCTCTTCAGCAGCCGCGACAGGGCACGGTCCGCCAGCACCCGCCCCCCGGTCTGGCAGCGCGCGCAGTAGTTGCATTCGTTGCTGGCGTAGACGATGCGCTGCACCGGCGCGCCGCACACCGGGCAAGGCTCCCGGTAACGCCCGTGCACCGCCATGCCGTCGCGGAAGGCGGTCACCTTGTCGGGGAAGCCGTCCCCGATCTCGGCGCGCAGGCGCTCGGTCCAGCGCGCGAGGGTGTCCCGCGCCGCCCGGTACAGGCGCGCGTGCTCGCCGTCGTCCAGTGCGCGGGTCTGCTTGAAGGGCGACAGCCGCGCCGCGTGCAGGATCTCGTCGGAGTAGGCGTTGCCGATGCCGCTGAGGATGCGCGGGTCCGTCAGCGCGCGCTTCAGCGTGTGGTTCTCCCGCGTGACGGCATCGCGAAAGGCCTGCGGCGTGGCCTCCAGCACCTCGAGCCCGCCGCGGTCGTGGTCCGCGAGCGCCGCGTCGCCACGCACCACGTGCAGCGAGGCACGCTTCTTGCGCCCTGCCTCGGTGAACACCAGGCAGCCGGTCTCGAAATCGAAGGCCGCGAGGCCGTTGGACGCCGGCACCGGCGCGCCCGGGCGCTTCCAGCGCAGCCGGCCCGCGACCATCAGGTGGATCACCAGGTGCAGCTCGCCGTCCAGCGTGATCACGATGCGCTTGCCCAGGCGCGCGACGCCGCGCACCTGGCGCCCGGCGGCGTCGGCCAGCGGCGGCTCCGCGGTGCGCAGCACGAAGGGGCTGCGCAGCCGCACACCCGCGAGGACGCGGCCCACGAGCAGCGCCTGCATGCGCTCCACGTAGACCGTCACGTCGGGCAGCTCGGGCATGGGGACAAGGCTACCCGAGGCGGCGTGCGGCGGTCACCGCCCCGGCGTCATTCGCCCCGGTAGACCGGCTCCGGCTGGGTGAAGAACGCGTGCAGGATGTGGTAGACGAGCAGGTAGTTCTTCTGCTGGAAGCTCGCGTGGGCGATCCCCGGCATCACCGCGAACTGCTTGTCCGGGTTGGGCAGGGCGGTGAAGAAGCGCAGCAGGTCCTCGAAGCCGGCGATGCCGTCGTACTGTCCGCGCATGACGATGGTGGGCACGGTGATCCGCTCCGGGTCCACGAGCGGCAGCTTCGAGCACATGTCGATGTAGGTGCCGTTGGGGATGGACACGTCCAGCGCCGTGATGGCCTCGGCGAAGGCGTCCACCACGGCCTCGTCGGCGGTGCCCGGGTGGTCCCGGGTGAAGATGGAGTGCACGAAGGCGCGGTCGATGGGGCGGCGTGTCGCCTGGAGGAACTGCGGCAGCTTCTTGCGCCGCTCCGCCAGCGTGGGGCTGCCCTCGCCGGTCCACACGAAGGCGTCCAGGGCGAGGCGCGCCACCCGCTCCGGGTGGTTCTGGGCGAACAGCGCCGCGCGCAGCGCGCCCGAGGAGATGCCGTACACCCGCAGCGGGCCGCAGCCGCGCAGGGACTGGATGTAGGCGCTGGCGGCGGCCAGGTCGTCGGCGCCGTTGGCGATGTCGCAGGTGATGTCCCGGTGCTTGTCGGAGCGCCCGTAGCCCTCCATGTCCACGCACCAGGTGTCGAAGCCGCGCACCGCGAACCAGTCCATCACCGAGCTGAAGGGGCGCCCCGGAACCTGCAGGTCGAAGGTGGGCTGGGAGGCCATGGAGGAGCCGTGCACGAACAGCACAGTGCCCTTCGCGTCGCCGGGGCTGCCCAGGTGCTTCTCGTAGAGGAACAGGCGCACGTCGCCCTTGCGGGTCCAGTGCTCCTCGCCCAGAACGTGCCCGGCGGCGGCGGTATCGGTGGTCATGTGCGGGTCCTCGGGTTGCGGGTCAGCGGGACGGTGCGGTGCGCTCCAGGCGCCGCTTGATGGCCGGTGCGAACAGAGAGAGCACCAGCAGCGCCCACAGCACGTTGCCCAGCGTGGAGGAGAACAGCACCGTGAGGTCCCCCTGGGCGATGCGCAGCGCGCGCAGGAAGTAGTTCTCCAGCAGCGGCCCCAGGATCACGCCGATGAGGATCGCCGCCACGTGATAGCCGGTGCGCCGTGCCACGTAGCCGATGAGGCCGAACACGATGGCCACACCCATGTCGAAGATGTACGCCCGCGGCACGAACGCGCCCACCAGGGTGAAGGCGATGAGAACGGGCGCCAGGTACACGGTGGGCACGATCACCACCCGCGACAGGTAGCGGCTGAGCGGCAGGATCAGCAGCCCCAGCAGGGCGTAGGTGACGGCCATGGCCGTGAACGAGCCGTACGCGATCATGGGCTGGGTCTGGAACAGGTCCGGGCCGAAGTTGACGCCGTGGTACTCCAGCACCACCGCCATGATGGCGGCGGTGGCGCCGCCGGGCACGCCCAGGATGAGCAACGGCACCAGGGTGCCGGAGGTGACGCCGTTGTTGGCCGACTCCGGCGCGATGAGCCCGCTCACGTGCCCGGTGCCGTAGCGCTCCGGGGTCTTCGAGAACAGCCGCGACTGCTGGTAGGCGACGAACGAGGCGATGGCGGCGCCGGCACCCGGAATGACGCCGATCACGAGACCGAGCATCGCGGTCCACACCACCTCCTTCCAGCGCACCAGCGTCTCGCGCACGCCCTCGAAGGTGGCGGCCCACCCGGGGCGCGCACGGCGCACCTGCACGGTGTCGGCGACGATGCGCTCGCGCTCGACGATGACCAGGGCCTCGGACACCGCGAACAGCCCCACCAGCGCCGGGACCAGGGGTACCTTGTCGTAGAGCTCCAGGAAGCCGAAGGTGCCCCGTGGCGCCTCGTACACCACGTCGGCGCCGATGTAGCCGATCATCAGCCCGAACAGCCCGGCAATGAGCCCCTTCAGCGTGTCCTCGGCGGAGATGGTGGCGATGAGCGAGATGCCGAACAGCATCACCACGATCATCTCCACGCTGTGCAGGTGGAACGCCAGCTGCGACAGCCACGGGATCAGGATCAGGGCAGCCAGCGTGGTGATCAGCCCGCCCAGCACCGACGCGACGAAGGAGATGGCGAGCGCCTGCTGGCCACGACCCGCCACGGTCATGGGATAGCCGTCCAGGGGCGTGGCGGCGGCGCCGGCGGTGCCCGGGATGTTGACCAGGATGGCGGGGATGCCGGCCCCGAGCCGCGACGCGGTGTAGAGCACCACCATGAAGATCATCCCGGTCGCGGGCTCCATGGCCAGCGTGATGGGGAGCAGGATGATGATCGTGTTGGCGGCGCTGAAGCCCGGAACCGCGCCCACCAGCACGCCCAGCGCGGTGGCGGGCAGGATCAGCCACCAGTAGCCCAGCGTCTCGGCGAACAACGAGGCAAAGACCGCGAGATCCGGCGTCACGTCAGAACAGGCCCCTGAGCGCGTTCTCCACCGGCCCGCGAGGGAACCGGGTCTCGAAGAAGTGGATGAAGACCACGTAGCCGGCCACGGCCGAGAACGCCGCCACCAGCGCCGCGCGCCGCCAGTTGGCCAGCGAGGACAGCAGCACGATGCCCAGGAAGACGAAGGCGAGCGTGGTCAGGGTGAAGCCCAGCGTGTCGATGACCGCCACGTAGGCCACCGACAGCAGCAGCAGGGCAGCGCGCCGCGCCGACACCCGGGCGTCCATCGCCGGCGCCGCCAGCGCGAGGCGCTCACGCCCGCGCCGGATGCGGTACACGGTGCGCGCCGCCCAGGCGGCGACGGCCGCGAGCAGCAGCACGCTCACGGTGACGGCGCTGGCCTGGGCGATCCAGGGGACGTGGGTGATGGTGCTCAGGTAGTAGGCGGTGAAGGCCACCGCCAGGACCGGGATCACCAGGTCCGGGAGGACGTTGCGCGGCTCGTCGCGTGTGTCGTCGGCTTGCATGCGCGGGCGGCGGCGGGGCGGGGACGGCCCGGGGCACCGTCCCCCTTCGGAACCCGCGGGACGGTCGGGTTCAGCCCGTGAGCAGGTCGCGGTACTCGCGCCCGAGGGCCATCACGTTGTCCACGTAGGCCTTGCAGGCGTCCGCGCCGCCGGGAGTGATCATGGACCAGGGCGCCTTGGCGGCGAGCACCGCCTCCTTGTAGGCCGGGTCCTCGAACACCTTCATGCCCGTCTCCGCCAGCCTGGCGTAGCGATCCGGGT
>JBFHNV010000191.1:0-11618 GCA_041593595.1 Gammaproteobacteria bacterium | reverse complement strand
GGCGACGTGAGGGTGCTCGTGGTCGGCGACGTCAGGGTCGGGCTGATCGTGGTGGTGCCGGACTCCAGGGTCTGCGTCGTGGTGGTATCCAGGCTCTTGATCGTGGTGGACAGCTCCGGCGACGTCAGCGTGGGGCTCAGGGTTCGCGTTCCGGTGGAGAGCTCCGGCGACAGGGTCCTCGTAGGCGACGTGAGCGGGTTGATCAGGGGGTTGATGAGCGGCGCGCGCTGGACGGTGGGCCGGGAGCCGTCCCCGTCGCCCTTCGTCACCACCGAAGGTGCCCGCGCAGGCGCGCCGCGCCGCCGAGGCGATCCGGCCGGATCGGAGTCATCTCCCGCGGCGGAGGCCTCGCGCGTGTCACCGGTGCGGGCCCGGACCTCGAGCTCGCCGCGCTGCGGAAGGATGAAGGCGGGCACGGGAATCAGCGTGGGCACTCGCGTGTCGGCGGGCACGAAGCCGGCCTGCTGGGGGCGCACCTCCAGCACCTGAGGCTGGGCGCCGCCCGGCAGCGCGAAGGGCCTGAGGTAGGTGCCGCCCTGGAGCACGGCGTCGACGGTGCCTGCCGGCAGATCCGGGCGAGCCTGCAGGTTGACGTGGGTGATGTGGTCGGTGCCACGGATGCCGATGGTGGCGTGGGGTGTGCGCACGGAGTAGGCGGCGCGGTTGCGCGCGCCGATGAGCCCGGTGATGGAGCGCAGGCCGCCGCGCAGGAGGTCGAACAGCACCCGCCCGGCGCTGTCCTCCCCGCCGGCGAAAGCGTAGTCGCTGAGCTTCATCTCCGTGTCGGCGCGCACGCTGATCAGGCCGCCGTCGGTCATCCGGATCTGCGCCAGCGCCGGGCTGCCGGTGATGACGGTGTCGCCGGCCTCGATGGGCCCGCCGCGCTCGGGTCGCGCCACCCCACCGCGCGCATCCACCACCCGCACGTCACCCACCACGCTCAGGAAGTGGCCATCGGCCGCCAGCGCGGTCTGCTGGACCAGCATCAGCAGCAACAGGAAAAAAGTGTTTCCGATCAATCTCATGGTGACAAGGGCATGGCGCTGAACATGCCCAGCATACTCGCGGTGTTCCCGCCCGGTTGCTGTGACGAAAGTCACCCGACCGCTGTGACGACGGTCAAAAGTCCTTGCGCAGGTTCAGCGACATGTCCAGGCGGTCGTAGTCGTTCAGCCGCACGTTGCTGTGGTTCCGCGACCAGCTCACCTGCGGGCGCAGTGACCAGCCCTCCGCGAAGCCCCAGGTCACGCCGGCGCTTGCGGTGTAGTAGTTGTCGTTGCGATTGACGCCGAACAGGACGTTGTTGCGCTGGTAGAGGCTGCGCTGGACGTTCGCCACCAGGTATGCGCCCACGCTGCCGGTGATCTGGGCCTGCAGGCTCGCGCCCACGCCGCCGAGCCGGCGGTTCCCGTCGAGCCGCCCGCCCTGGTCCGACTCGAAGCCGGCGTTGAGGGAGACGCCCACCAGGGCGCGCCCGCCCCAGAACGCGTGGTTCCAGCCACCGGACAGGTCGTAGCCGTCGAAGTCCAGGAACTCGAGCAGCCTGTCACCGAAGCGGTACTGGGTATACGAACCGGTCAGGTTGAGCTGGTTGCGCTCGTCCACCGCCCGGATCCAGCCGAGCGACACCCCACCCAGATCGCGGAGCTTCGTGTCGTCGATGAAGAAGCGCCCGAACCGGCCAGACAGCCGGATGTTGTCCTTGCGGGTCACGTAGCCGACACCGGCCCGGCCCTCCAGCTCGTGGTAGTCGAAGAGGGTCTCTTCCAGGTGCAGCCGCCCGCGGTAGTCCCCGGCGGCGAACACCTGCCAGTTGTCGGTTACCGCGTGGACCACCTCGCCGCCCGCGTTCAGCGCGTGGTAGAAGTCCTCCCGCTGCTGCGAGAGCGGATCGAGGAGGATCAGCAGGCCGCCGGGCAGCGGCACCACGGCCTCGGCGATGGCGCTGTTCACGTTGTCGTCGTGGCCGAACCCGTACTCGGCGTAGGCGTTGAGGAAGGTGCGCCGGGGTGTCAGGCGCTCCTGGGCCACCCGCGCGTACTGCTCGGCGGCGGTACGCAGATCCGGTGGCAGGTTCTCGAAGCGCAGCACCGTCTCGAACTCCTGCTTCGCCCGCGCGTAGTCCTGCAGCTCCAGGTAGGCCCGCCCGTTCTCCAGGCGTACGCCCACGTAGTTCGGCTCCACCGCCAGGATGCGCTCGTACACGAAGCTCGCGATGCTCGGCCGGCCGCTCTCGAGGGCCGAGCGCGCCAGCAGGTAGTCGTAGGTGAGATCGCCGGCGAGCCTCGCCTCGTGGGGCGCGAGCATCTCGTAGGCCTCGGCCGCCTGCCCGCCCAGCAGCAGTGCCTGGGCGACCTCCAGGTCCAGTGGCTGCCTCGCCTGCTGGGCGTGGGCGGCACCGGCCGCGCCCAGCGACAGCACCAGCACCAGACACGCATGCCACCACCGCGCACGGCGTCGCGGACCAGCCTGCCCGCCACCCGCAGCGCGGCGCGCTCCGCTCGACCTCCTCATGCACTCCCCCCACGCGCCCAGACCGGCAATGCCCGCGGCCTGTATTGACGAATCAACTTCAAGTCTCGTCTCTAATGATAGGACTTGTCTGGCTTTTTGGCACCCCTTTCGTTTGCCAGACACGGCCCGGCCTGGGGCTGCTGCGGGCCATTCCCCGGCGCCGGGCGCCACCGCGAGGGCCGCCCCTGGGGATGCCGTCAATCGATCACGAGTGCCTTTCCGCGGAAAAACCGCGCTTCGGTCCTCGCTACGGACCGGGCCCGCCCCGCCAGCGGCGTTCGGCCTCGTCCCAGGCCGCCAGCGGTTGCAGGTCGGGCACCCAGGCCAGTCCGGTCTTGCCGTCCGAGGAGCGGGCCTCGGGCGAGACGACCACGTCGAGGAGGGCCGGTCGGTTGGCGAGCCCGCGCTCGATGGCTGCCGCCAGATCCTCCGCGCGCTCGACCCGCTCGGCGTGCATGCCGAAGGCCCGCGCCATCTGCGCGTGGTCGGCGAACTGCAGGCGCGTCCCCACCACCTTGCCGTGATTGTCGGTCTGGTCGTGCACCTCGATCTGCCAGGCGCCGTTGTTCGCGACGACGATCAGGATCGGCGCCTGATGCCGGACGGCGGTATCGATCTCCATCGCATTGAAGCCGAAGGCACCGTCGCCGGTGGCGACGATCACCTGCCGGCCCGGCAACGCGAGGCTCGCGGCGATCCCGAAGGGGGTGCCGATGCCGATGCAGCCGAGGGAGCCGGGATCCAGGTAGGTGGAGGCGCTCAGCCCGACCCGCGCGAAGCTCAGGAAGTCCCCGCCGTCGGCGATGACGACGGCATCGGGATCCATCCGGGCCTGGAGCTCAGCGAGGACACGATTGGGATGAATGCGCCCGTCGGCGTCCGAGGGCGCCGTCTTCATGGCCGACTTCAGCTTCTCGGCCCGCTCCTCGTGCCTGGCACGCAGTCCCCGCGCCCACTCCCGGTCCAGCGCGGGTTGCCGGTTGCCCGCGGTCGCCGCGATGGCCGCAAGCGTGGCGGCAGGCTGCGCGAACAGCTCCACGTGGCCGCGGCGGTTGTCGCGAACCTCCGTGGGGGTGTCGCCGATGCGCACGAATCGGGCGTCGCCGAACACGGACGGCGATCCGTACGCGAGCTGGAAGTCGAGCCGGCGACCCACCGTGACCACCACGTCGGCCTGGCCCATGACGGCGCCGCGCATGGCGGCCACCACGCTCGGATGGCTGTCGGGTATCAGACCCTTGCTCTCACCGGTGTCCAGATACGGCGCCCCCAGCTTGTCGAGGAACGTCCGCAGCGCCTCGCCCGCGGGGCGGGCTCCGCGGCCGCTGATCACGAGCGGGCGCTTCGCCGACCAGAGCAGGTCCACCGCGGCAGCGACGTCCGCGTCGTGCGGGAGCAGCACCGGCGGCGGCTTGGGCCGGAAATGCTCGTCCATCTGCATCGCCTTGGGGACGGTGGCGCGGAGCGTGTCGGTGGGGAAGTCGACGAACACCGGGCCGGGCTCGCCGCCCTGGCCGAACGCCCGGGACACGGCCTCGTCCAGCTCCTGCAACACCAGCGACGGCTCGGACAGGGTCCGGGCGAACCGGGTGACGGGTCGGGCGAGCTCCGCGTGGGGCAGGTCCTGCAGGCCGCCGCGGTTCGCCTGCGGGCCAGGCGGCCGGCCGGAGATGACGAGCACGGGGGCTCGCGCCACGTGCGCATTGGCGATACCCGTCATCGCGTTGGTCATGCCGGGGCCGGCGGTGACCATGGCAACACCGAGCTGCCCGGTGAGCTCGGCGTGGGCGTGGGCCATGTACACGGCGGCCCGCTCGTCGCGCACGTCGACGATGCGGATGCCCTCGGCGTCGGCCCGCATCCACACGGGCATGATGTGGCCGCCGCACAACGCGAAGATCCGGTCGACCCCCCGGGCCTTCAGGAAACGGGCAATCACGCCGGCGACGGCGTCGGATGTGAGCGCATCGGGTGGCATCTGTGGAGGTCCTCGTGGGTTCGGGGGGCGGTGCCGATCACTCGCCGGGCTTGGCGCGGGTGGCCAGCATCTCGCGCAGGGTCCGGTGCAGGATCTTCCCGGTGGCGTTGCGCGGCATCTCCTCGGCGGCCAGGAAGATGATCTCCCGCGGGCGCTTGTAGCCCGCCAGCCGATCCTTCGTCCAGGCGATGAGATCCGCCGCGCTCACCGCGTGGCCCTGCCGGCGGACGATGGCGGCCTGGACGCATTCGCCCCACTTGGGGTCGGGCCGGCCGATGACCGCCGCGTCCCGCACCCCGGGGTGGCTCGTCAGCACCGCCTCCACCTCGGAGGGATACACGTTCTCACCTCCCGAGATGATGATGTTCTTCTTGCGGTCCACCAGTCGGATGAAGCCGTCCGCGTCGCGCAGCGCGATGTCGCCGACGGTGACGTACCCGCCCCGGAACGCCTCGGCGGTCGCATCCGGCCGGTTCCAGTAGCCGTCGAAGCTGTAGGGGCTGCAGGAGAACAGCTCCCCCGGCTCCCCGTCCGGGACCTCGCGGCCGGCGTCGTCCAGGAGCCTGATCGGCGCGGAGCCGACGACCTCCCGGCCGACGGTGCCCAGGTTGTCGAACTGCTCGTGGGGATGCAGCATCGTGACCCAGCCCGCCTCGGTGGAGCCGTAGAGCTCGAACAGGCCCGAGTTGGGAAACATCTCCATCACCGCGCGCTTGGTCTCCACCCGTGCGGGGGCCGATGAGATCATCAGCTTCTCGACCCGATCGAAGCTCCCGGTGCCTCGCTCCGCCTCGGGCACCTCGAGCAGCATGTTGTAGTGGGTCGGCACCAGGGAGGTGAACGTGGCCCCGCTCTCCTCGAAGGTTCGCAGACACAGCGCCGGGTCGAAGCTCCTGCGCGAGAAGATGGTGACGGTGCCGCCGCAGTACACGAACGCGGTGAAGAAGTTGAGCGAGTTGGCGTGGCACATGGGCATGACGAGGAGTGCGTCGTCGTCTCGGTGCAGCTTGAGCTCCACTTCCGTCATCAGCGCCAGCATCGCCATGCCGCGATGGCCGCGAATCGCGCCCTTCGGGCGACCCGTCGTGCCCGAGGTGTACATCAGGCACCAGGGGTCGTCGGCGGAAACCGCCACCTCCGGGTCCTTCTCGGCGCCAGCGGCGATGAGGTCCTCGTAGGCGCGGTAACCGGCGGGTGCGGTCTCGGATCCGATCTCGATGAACCGCTCCGCGGGTAGCGCGATCGCATCGCGCACGCCTTCGATCACCGGTACCAGCGCATCCTCGACGACCAGCGCGGCCGCCGCGCTGTCCTCGAGGATGTACTGCGCCTCGGGGCCGGTCAGGCGGAAGTTGATGGGCACCGCCACCAGGCCCGCCTTGGCGGCGGCGGCGTAGATCTCGGCCCATTCCACCCGGTTGTAGGCGAGCACCGCCACCCGGTCGCCCTTCGCCAGCCCGAGACCCAGCAGCCCGTTGGCAAGCCGGCCGGCGCGGGCGTTCCACTGACGGTAGGTCATGGCGCGCTCCAGATCGCGGGCGGCGATCCTCTCGGGCTGCAGGCGCGCCTGGGCGCTCAGCATCTGTCCGAAGGTGAGAGGGGCGTTGCTCATGGTGGGTACTCTCCGTAGACGGACGGGCCAGGCGCACCGGCCTTGTCGCCGAAGGTCACGGGCCGTACTCGGCCCCGACACGAGGATGTCCGGCTCCTCTTCGTGGCCGCACGCCGTACGCGTTGCCTCGGCTGCCGGCGGAGGCTCCGGTGCGCCGTGCCTCGGGCGCGTGCCGACCGAGCGGGCTCGCGCCGTCTCGCCGGGCCCGCGATGCCGCAACGTCGGCGGTCCGCGAGGCCGGTGGTGTGTCGCTGTCGTGCATGGCGGATCGCTCCGCAAGGTCCTGCCGGACACCCCGCAAATCCTCCAGAAATCGCCGGCGTCGTGCAACGCGCCGTCGGGGGAGGGGGCGGATGGGAGGGGTGCCCCGCGGCTCGACGGGGACACCTGCACCGCGCTGCCCGAGGCCCGCGCCTCCCGCGGGGCGGCTGGTCAGCTTCTACCGCGCCCCGGCGGCCGGCGGCGCTGCGGGCGATGACCGGCGTACAGCCGGCCTTGATCCGGGAATGAGCGGCCCGAGAGTGCCGGGACCGATGGAAGCCGAACTAATCCTGTGGTAGGCTCCTGCTTTAGGAATGCCATTCTTGGCTCCAAGGAGGCCATCCCATGTGCGTACACGGCGAACACGGGGGCGCATTCCGCCGGTGGAGCACCGCCATCCCCCTGGTCCTGACCCTGTCGCTCATCGGGCACACGGCACGTGCGAGCGAGGACCCGATCGTCCCCATTTCGGGTCTCAGCCCGTATCCACCGGGCGTGGACTGCAACATCTCCATTCAGTCCGGGACGCTCTGGCGCAACAGCGAGACCGAGCCCTACATGGACGTGGACCCGGGCTGGCCGGACCGGATGGCGGCGATCGTCCACCAGGACCGCTGGAGCAACGGCTCGGCCCAGAGCACGGCGACCTTCCACTCCGATGACGGGGGGCGCAGCTGGGACCTGAGCCACACGCCCATCACGCGCTGCTCCGGGGGGCTCCTGGTCGGCCCGGAATCCTTCGACCGGGCGTCGGACCCCTGGCTGGCGGTCACCCCGGGCCGGGTCGGCGGCGACGACGACGACGATGATCGCGACGAAGAGGAGGGTCGCGACGACGAGGTAGACCGCCGCGGCGCGGTCTTCCACCAGATGAGCCTGATGACCGACCGCCTGCCTCCCGATTACACCGACCTGCGCAGCGCCTATTCCATGCTGCGCTCCACGGACGGCGGCAAGACCTGGTCCGATCCCATCGTCGTGAGCAATCTCACGGAGCGCGAACCCGGCGCACCCTTCAACGACAAGAACTCGTTGACGGCGGATCCCCACGAGAGGCGGTTCGTCTACGGAACGTGGCAGCTCCTGAAGGACGTGTTGCCGGGGGACGACAGCGCCCTCCCACTCCAGTTCTTCTACAGCGATACCTACTTCATCCGCACCGACGACAAGGGGAAGAGCTGGGAGCCGGCACGCGCCATCTACAAGATCCGCAACGACGTGGAGCTGTTCGCGAAGAGCGGGATTCCTGCCGGTACGCCCCTGTTCGGCGCACAGAACATCGGCCATCAGATCGTGGTGTTGCCTGATGGGCGCCTGGTGAACATCTCGCAGGCGATCATCAGTGCGCTGGGGCCGGACTTCCTGGAACGGGTCATCATCCGCTCATTCGACAACGGAGACACGTGGGAGCAGACGGCCACGATCGTTCCCTCGGCGACCGTCGGCGGGTTCGTATCCTTCGACGCGGAGCTGTTTACCGCCTCGGGAGGCGCCATAGGCAATACCACCCGGGCTGCCGGCAGCATCCCCGACATCGCCGTGAACCGGACCAACGGTCACATGTACGTGGTCTGGCAGAACGTCGATCCCGATTTCTCGTTCATCGGGGTCTTCATGACCATGTCGAGGGACGGTGGCGACACCTGGTCCGACGAGATCGTCGTCGGTGGCGGCCAGCCCACCGCGGACGGCTCGTTGAGCTTCGCGCAGCTGCCCGCGGTCCACGTGGCCGATGACGGGACGGTGGGGGTCCTGTTCTTCGACGACCGGAATGACGTGACCTGTCCCGACCTGAATCTCGGCAACGAGGACAATCCGGAGTGCTTCACGATCCTGCCGGACGGCAGCGTGAAGGCAGGTCCGTTCGATCACGACTGGTACTTCAAGACCTTCGATCCGGACCTCCATCCCATCGCCGAGGTTCGCGTCACGCCGGAATCGTTCGACATGCGCCAGGCGCCCATCGCGCGAGGTTATTTTCCTGGCGACTACGTCAACTGCACGTCGGCGGACAACGATTTCGTCTGCGCCTTCACGGTGACCAACGATCTCGGCTTGCCCGTGAGGGGCAGCCCGCCTGACGCGCAGCTGGCGTTGGAAGCCGACAACCGCCAGGACATGGTGTTCAAGCGCATACCCGGCGAGTCGGTCTGCAACTTCGAGCACACCCTCGCCAGCTACCGGGCACAGCGGGCGGCCGCGGAGATCGACATTCCGAGGAGGGTAGACAAGAAACGTCTGAAGTTCCTCGAGCAGCGGTTCGAAGCCGCTTGCGACGACGACGCAGACCGTAGGAAATCGCGGGAGAGGAACGATGACTAGACGGTGCCGGAGATTCGCGCCACGAGCGCTCGCGGTGGCGGCCATCGTGTGCGGAGCATCCCTGATCGGCACGACGTCCCATGCCGGCGGCGCGGCGGTCCTGATGCCGAGCGAGGACAGAGACCTGCCGGAGGGCTCTCAGATCCCGGATCGGAGGCTGCAGGAGACGGAAGTCAAGGTGCGGGAGTACAAGGAGAGGATGCGGCGGGAGCTTCGCGAGCGACAGCAGGAGCAGAGTCCGCGGACCGCGCCACCCACGCCGAAGATCGACGTCACGCCCAAGACCTGAGCGGCGCACCGTCACCGCGACGGTCGGGGCCGTTCGTGCTCGCTGGAGCAGGCCGGTTTCCTCATTCCGCGCCATGCACGTCCTCGAGCTCACCCGGGACGCGAGGAACATCGCGAACCTTCCGCGACGTGGAGGCTCGCCACAGGCAGCCGTGCAGGTCGCGGTGCTCGCCACCCTGCGGCCACGTCCCGGGGAGCCCGGGACTCCGCACCGTGCGATACTTCCGGACGGCCCGGCGCGGCGGCGGGACCTGCGCCGGTGGGGAGACCCCGCAATGCATACCGAAGACGCGAGCCTCGACGGCGGCTGCACCTGCCGCCAGGTGCGCTACCGCATGACGGCGGTGCCCATGTTCGTGCACTGCTGTCACTGCCGCTGGTGCCAGCGGGAGACCGGTAGCGCGTTCGCGCTGAATGCACTCGTCGAGTCGGATCGGGTCCGCCTGCTGCGCGGGGACCTGGAGGTCGTCGACACGCCGTCGGCGAGCGGCAAGGGTCAGCGCATCGCGCGCTGTCCGAGTTGCCGCGTGGCCGTGTGGAGCCACTACGCCGGCGCCGGCGCCGCCATCGCCTTCGTGCGCGTCGGCACCCTGGACGAGCCGGACCGCGTAGCGCCGGACATCCACATCTACACCGTGTCGAAGCAGCCGTGGGTGGTGCTGCCGCAGGGGGTGCCCGCGGTACCCGAATACTACCGGCGCTCGGAGCACTGGCCGCAGGAGAGCCTGGAGCGGCGCGCGCGTGTCGTGGAGGGCAGCGGGTAGGAGTCTCCCCGAGCACCAGGAGAAACGTCCAGCATGCGTTACGACCTGCACAACCACGTCATCCCGCCCACCGTGGTGGCGGCCATGGCGCGCGACCCCGGGCGCTTCCGGACCCGGGTCACCGAGCGGGACGGCCGGCGCCTGTTCGAGCTCGGGGGTCGCGCCATGGAGATCGGCGCCGAGTACCACGATGCCGACGCCAAGGTAGCGTGGATGGATCGCAACACCATCGACGTGGCGGTGTTGTCGGTGGGGCCGCCGATCTTCTTCTACTGGCTCTCGCCGGAGGCGGGTCTGGAGGCGGCGCGGCTGGCCAACGACGGCATCGCGCAGATGGTGGGGATGCACCCGTCACGGCTGCGCGGCATGGCGCACCTGCCCATGCAGGATCCGGACGCGGCCATCACCGAGCTCGAGCGGGTCGTGAAGGAGCACGGCTTCAAGGCGGTGGAGCTGGCCACCTCCATCGAGGGCGTGCCGCTGGCCGACGCGCGGTTCCGCAAGGTGCTGAAGACCATCGAGCAGCTGGGCTGCTTCGTGTTCGCGCACCCCTACAAGTGCCTGGCCGAGGGCGGCATGGCCGAGTACTACCTGCGCAACTTCATCGGCTTCCCGCTGGATACCACCTTGATGGTGGCGCACCTGATGTTCAGCGGGGCCATGGACGAGCTGCCGGAGCTGCGCATCCTGCTGGCCCACGGCGGTGGCTTCATGCCCTACCAGATCGGGCGCTTCCGCCACGGCTACCAGGTGCGCGACGAGCCCAAGGTGAACCGCCCGACGCCGCCCCGTGAGCTGTTCAGGCGCTTCTACTTCGACAGCCTCACTCACGATCCACTGGCCGCGCGCTATCTCATCGACCAGGTCGGCGCGGACCGCGTGGTCATCGGCACCGACCACCCCTTCGACATGATGCCCCTGGACGTGCCGGCGGCTGTGGACGGCATCCCCGGCCTCACGCCGGAGCAGAAGGCCTGGCTGTGCGAGCGTACGGCGAAGTCGCTGCTGGGAGAGGCGTAGGCGCATCGCCCGGAGTCCATGTTGGCGAGCGGGTGCTCGCGCACTGGCGCATGGCGTTCTCCGGGCCGAGTCACGACAGCGTGGCGCGCCGGGCCGACCGCCCCCGGGGATGCCGTCAACCGATCACGAATGCCGGATGCCGCCGGGCTTCGGCGCGGGTGTCGAGGGTCCTGGTGAGCATCCTGGAAGCCCTCGGGGCGCGGCCCTGCCTGCGGTAGGCGCCGGGCATCCGGCGGCCGTCGCAAGCCAGCCTGCGCCACGGCTATCATCGCTGTCCCACCGCACCACGGTCCGCGCCGGCCAGGAGAGGACACGTCATGCCCGAGCTCAGCGAACGCCAGCGGCAGCTCAAACGGGAGTTCACCGAGAACCGGGGCTACTGGAGCCCGATCTGGGACAAGGTCCTGGAGCTCAGCCCCGAGTTCTTCGCCGCCTACCTTAAGTTCTCATCGGTGCCGTGGAAGACGGGCACCCTGGATCCGAAGGTGCGCGAGTTCATCTACATCGCCATCGACTGCTCCACCACGCACCTGTACGAGCCGGGGCTGCGCCTGCACATCGACAACGCACTGCGCTACGGCGCCACCGAGCAGGAGATCATGGAGGTGTTCCAGCTCGTGTCGGTGCTCGGCATCCACACCTGCACCACCGGCGTGCCGATCCTGTGCGAAGAGCTCGAAGCCGCGGGGCGCGGCGAGGAGATCGGCACCGGCGCGCTGAGCGAGCACCAGCAAGCGTTGAAGAGAACCTTCATGGACAACCGCGGTTACTGGAGCGGCTTCTGGGACCGGCTGCTGGAGCTCAGCCCGGAATTCTTCGAGGCCTACATGGAGTTCTCGTCGGTGCCGTGGCGCACGGG
>JBFHNV010000190.1:0-11643 GCA_041593595.1 Gammaproteobacteria bacterium | reverse complement strand
CTGCGTCCCCGGTGCATGCCCTCCACCACCGGGATGTCCTCCTCGAACACCGCGATCCACGCGCGGCGGGTTCGCTCCCGGGCCAGTGCGTGGGCCTGGCTCTCGGCGGCCTCCTCCACAAAAAACAGGTCGCACACCTCGCGGGTGCGGTCCGGGCCGAGCGCATCCAGGCGCACCGAGTAGGCGTGGTCCTCGTGCAGGCCCAGCAGCAGGTTCGGGAACAGCGCCACGTACTCGGCGACCCGCCGCCGGTCCGCCGGCCACGACGGGTTCGGCACCAGCGACGCACCTTCCAGGTAGCGGGGCTCGTAGACCCGCGTCCCCTGGCCGCCGAAGCGACCCGGCTCGCTGATGGTGTAGTGGTCCTCGATCCTGGAGTAGCTGTTGAGGCCCGGGTGCACGCAGGGCAGGTGGTAGCTCTCGCAGTAATTCTCCACGGCCAGCGGCCAGGCGCCCGCCACCTCCAGCGCGAACGTGGCATCCGGCGCCGGCCGGTATGGCGCGAGGCCCGCCTCGCCCAGCAGCACCCGCCAGCGCGCATCCAGCGGCGCCACCCACTCGGCCAGCGGCGGCGCGCTGCCGTCCAGGTTCACGAACACCAGGTCCCACCAGGTGTCCACGGCAACGGGCACGAGGCCGTGCCGTGCGGGGTCGAAGCCGTCCGCGCGGTGCACGCCCGGGCCGCCGATGTGCGGCGTGGTGCGCAGCCGCCCGTCCAGACCATAGCTCCAGCCGTGGTAGGGGCAGGTGATCCGTCCACGCCGTTCGCAGGCGCTCTCAACCAGCGGATGGCCGCGGTGGCTGCACACGTTGTGCAGCGCATGCAGCCGCCCGTCCCGGTCCCGGGTGAGGAGCAGCGCCGCGTGGTCGACGGTGACCGGCAGCACCGACTCGCGAGCCAGGGCGCTCGCCCGCGCCACGCACACCCAGGAGGCGCGCAGCCCGCCGCGGGCGTTGGTCCACTCCTGATCCCGGGATACCGTCATTGCGTTCTCCCCCGCGCGCCGGGCGGCGCGCTGTCAGCCGTCGATACGGAAATGGGCGTCGCGCACGACGCAGTCTCGCCCGTTGATGGGCAGGATGTCCTGGGGACAGGCGGAGAACGCGATCACCAGGTCGAGCCGTGCCTCGAAGGTGATGGTGTCCCCGGGCCGGCTCACCGCGGGCTCGAAGGACAGGGCGCCGTCGCCGTCCCACGGGATGTTCATGAACAGGTTGAGCGGCGACGGCGTCTCCGGTGCCGTGAGCCCCAGGGCGCGCAGCGCCGCCGCCAGGTTGTCGGTGCAGTTGTCGTGATACTCGTGGCATCCGAGCAGCGCATAGCGGTGGCTGTCACAGGCTGCGAGCAGCGTGTCGTGCACGCCCGGGGAGCCATCCTCGAGCACCGTCAGGGCGGGGCGGCGGCGGTTGGTGACGTAGTGGTCGCCCACCGCCGGGGTGAGCTTGAGCACCGTTGCGCGGGTGTGTTCCATGCTCATGAACTCTGCCAGGTCGTGACGCACGAAGGCCCAGGTGTCCACTACCTGAGTGCCGTGGGTATTGACGACGCTCACTCGCTGGCCCGCGTTCACGAACGCGGCCACGCCACGTCGCGCAGGGATGGTCCGCAGTTCCGCCTCGCTCACCGCTGCGCGCCCCGCCGGTCACGAACCCGGGCCAAGCGTGGCGCAACGAGGCACCAAGTCAAGGGTCGCAGCGCCTCCGGGTCGCTCCGCGGCAGCCGTCCGTCGCGGGGACGATACGCGACGCACGGGCCCCGGTGGCGGGCCCGTCGGGCGCGGCCGGCTCTATGGGCCGCGGGGGATTTTGACTATCTTAGGGCGCCGCCCGGCTCGGGGCGGTCCCCGGGGCGCGCCACGACGGGCCCCGTCCAACGCGCGAGGCGAGCCGCTGATGACGACGCCACGGGAACCGGTCCGCCCCGTGTCCTCCGGGAGCAACCTGGCCCCGCTGCGCGTCGGCTTCGTGCTGCTGCCGGAGTTCACCCTCATCGCCTTCACCTCCGCGGTGGAGCCCCTGCGCATGGCCAACCGGCTGAGCGGGCGGCGGCTGTACGAGTGGCATGTGGTCACCGCCGCGGGCGGACCGGTGCATGCCAGCAACGGACTCCTCTTCACCGCGGACCTGTCGCTCGCCGATGCGACCGGGCTGGACCTGGTGCTGGTGTGCGGCGGCGAGCGGGTCGAGCAGTACACCGACCGCGGGCTCACCACGGGGCTGCGGCGCCTCGCCCAGGGCGGCCCCGCGATGGGCATGGGCGCCCTGTGCACCGGCACCTTCGCGCTGGCGCGCGCCGGCCTCCTGGACGGCTACCGCTGCACCATCCACTGGGAGAACCTGGCGAGCCTGCGCGAGCAGTTCCCCGCGGTGGTGGTGTCCCAGGAGCTGTTCGAGATCGACCGGGACCGCTACACCTGTGCCGGTGGCACGGCGCCGCTGGACCTGATGCTGAACGTCATCCGGCGCGATCACGGTGCGGACCTGGCCACCGCCATCTCCGAGGAGTTCATGTGCGAGCGCATCCGTGGGCGCCACGACCGCCAGCGGGTGCCGCTGCGCCTCACCCTCGGCACCAGCCAGCCCAAGCTGATGGAGGCGGTGGCGCTGATGGAGGCGAACCTGGAGGAGCCCATGAGCCTGGACGAGCTGTCCCGCGCGGTGGGGCTGTCCCGCCGCCAGCTCGAGCGGCTGTTCCAGAAGTACCTGAGCTGCGCCCCGACCCGCTATTACCTGGACCTGCGCCTGCACAAGGCCCGCCAGCTGCTGCTCCAGACCGGCATGTCGGTGGTGGACGTGGCGCTGGCCTGCGGCTTCGTCTCCGCGCCGCACTTCAGCAAGTGCTACCGGGACTTCTTCGACAAGCCGCCGCGCGACGAGCGCCGGCGCAAGGACGCGGAAGCACCCTGACGCGGACCGCGTGCCGGAGGCGCCACGAGCTCGCCCGTCGAGACACCGGGTTACGCAGCGGGCCCAGAGCGCTCTCGGCGAACCAAGCCGTCCGTTTTCACCACGAAGACGCGAAGGTCACGAAGGACTCAAAAGGGCAAGAAGAACCGACGCCGGGGCCTACCTCGACGTCTCAGGAGGCTGCGGGCATGTCGCGAAAGACAGGCAAGCGAATGAACCACGCAGGCACAGAGGACACAGAGTGTCATTCGTGCACTCCTCTCCGTGTGCTCCGTGTCTCTGTGGTTGAATTCCTGTTGCGCACGTCACCGGGACCTC
This sequence comes from Gammaproteobacteria bacterium, assembly GCA_041593595.1. Classification (GTDB taxonomy): domain Bacteria; phylum Pseudomonadota; class Gammaproteobacteria; order HK1; family HK1; genus JBFHNV01. The sequence continues at coordinate 8,418 of JBFHNV010000190.1, read as the reverse complement.
CGCGCCGTCAGGCCATCGCGGAATCGACCGCCCGGTCGCCGCCCCTCTTCTCTTCGGGTCCTTTTCGAATTCCGTATCCTTGTGTTTCCTCTGCTGTTGTCGCTGCGCCGTCCTCGCTCTCCGCGTCTGTGCGGTGAAGACGTGCCCGCGAGAAGCGCTCAGACGATCTTGCCGGGATTCATGATCCCCTGCGGATCCAGCGCCTGCTTCACCGCGCGCATCACCGACACGGCCTCGCCGTGCTCGTGCTTGAGGAAGCCCATCTTGCCGTAGCCGACGCCGTGCTCGCCGGTGCAGGTGCCGCCCATGTCGATGGCGCGCACCACCATGCGGTCGTTGATGGCCGCCGCCTTCGCCATCTCCGCCTCGTCGTCCGGGTCCACCAGGAACACCAGGTGGAAATTGCCGTCGCCCACGTGGCCCACCAGGGGCACGATCAGGCCCGACGCCTCGATGTCGCGGCGGGTCTCCAGGATGCAGTCCGCGAGGCGCGAGATGGGCACGCACACGTCCGTGGCCCAGCCCTTGGCACCGGGCCTGAGGGCGAGCGCCGCGTAGTAGGCGTCGTGACGCGCCTGCCACAGGCGGCTGCGGTCCTCCTGGCGCGTGGCCCACTGGAAGTCGCCGCCGCCGTTGTCCTCCGCCAGCGCGCCGGTCATCTCGGCCTGCTCCTGGACACCCCGCTCGGTGCCGTGGAACTCGAAGAACACCGTGGGGCGAACCGGGTAGTCGAGCTTCGAGTAGCGGTTGATGGCGTCCATCTGCACGTCGTCCAGCAGCTCGATGCGCGCCACCGGGATGCCGGACTGGATGGCCAGCATCACGGTGCTCACCGCACCTTCCAGCGTCTCGAAGGAGCACACTGCCGAGGACACCGCCTCGGGGATCCCGTACAGGCGGAGCTGCACCTCCGTGATGACCCCCAGCGTGCCTTCCGAGCCCACGAACAGGCGTGTGAGGTCGTAGCCCGCCGATGACTTGCGCGCCCGGCCACCGGTGCGGATCACGCGTCCGTCCGCCAGCACCACGGTCAGCCCCAGCACGTTCTCGCGCATGGTGCCGTAGCGCACGGCGTTGGTGCCCGACGCGCGGGTTGCGGTCATGCCCCCCAACGATGCGTCGGCGCCCGGATCGATGGGGAAGAACAGGCCCGTGTCACGCAGGTGCTCGTTGAGCTGCTTGCGGGTCACGCCCGCCTGCACGCGGCAGTCCAGGTCGCCGGCGTTCACCTCCAGCACCGCGTTCATCTGCGACACGTCGATGCACACCCCACCTTGCAGCGCCGCCACGTGGCCCTCCAGGGAGGTGCCGGTGCCGAAGGGGATGACCGGCGTCCCCGCCGCAGCGCACCGGCGCACGATCTGTGCCACCTCGTCGGTGGAGCGGGCGAAGGCCACCGCGTCAGGAGCCCGCGCCGCGTGGAACGACTCGTCGCGCCCGTGCTGCTCGCGCACCGCCGCGGAGGTGGACAGGCGGTCCCCCAGCAGCCCCTTCAGCTCCTCGATGAGCTCGGGACTGGTGCGGCTGGTGCTCGTGGCGGCGGGCGTGGCCATGGGTGGCTCCGTTGCGGCAGGTCTCGCAACATTCTACTCCCCGGCCTGACGGCGGTGCTCGGGCGTCGTTCCTACCGCAGAGACGCAGCGAGCAAGGACGAAAGACGAAGAACCACGAAGACACAAAGGACTCGAGGCGGGAAGAATGGGAATGGCTCTCTGGTCATGCTCATACTTCTCTCGCACTGCCAGCGTGTCGCCGCCGGCAGGCAAGGGAATGAACCACAGAGGCACAGAGGGCACAGAGGGCACAGAGGATCATTCGTGCACTCTTCTCCGTTCCCTCTGCGCCGCTGTGATTGAATCCCTGTTGCACAGGTCACAGCGGCGGCCACCCAACCAGGCCATCGCGTATTCGACCGCAACGGCGCAACCCTTCTCCCCTTCGTGTCCTTTGTGACTTTGTGGTGAAGACAGAAGGCCGGCATCGCCGAGAGCTCTCTGCGCCCTCTGCGTCCTCGGCGTCACTGCGGTGAACCCTTCCCGCAGCGACGCCCGGGGCGCGATCAGCCGCGGGCGCGGCGGCGGCGGCGGGGCTCGCCGGCGCCGGCGGCGGGGCCGGCGTCCCGGGGCGGCAGGGTGACGTGCCTGGAGAGGTTGGGGTAGGCGGCGGACCTGTGGGGGATGGCCATGGCCTCCACGAAGTGGGCCTGGAAGCGCGGCTCCACGGCGGTCTCCACCTTCTCGATCTGGCGCACCACGTCCTCGATCTCCTGGCGCGCCTCGCGATCCAGCAGCGCGATGCGCGCGCCGGTGCCCGCCGCGTTGCCGGCAGAGGACACCTGGTCCAGGTCGCAGTCGGGGATCAGCCCGAGCACCATGGCGTACTTCACGTCGATGTGGGAGCCGAAGGCGCCGGCGAGGCGGATGGAGTCCACCGTGTCCACCCGCAGGTGATCCATGAGCAGCCGAATGCCCGCGTACAGCGCCGCCTTGGCCAGCTGAATGGCGCGCACGTCGTTCTGGGTGACGACGATGCGCGGCTCGCCCTCGTGCAGCAGGTAGGAGAAGGTGCGTCCGTCGGCGAACACCCGCGGGCTGCGCGCCGCCGCCTCGCCGCGCACGACCCCGTCGGCGCGCAGGATCCCCGCCAGGTACATCTCCGCCACCGCCTCGATGATGCCGGAGCCGCAGATCCCCGTGACGCCGAGGCGCGCCGCGTCGGCGGCGAAGCCCGGCGCGTCGGACCAGTGCTCGCTGCCGATGATGCGGATCCGCGGCTCGAGCGTCTCCGGGTCGATGCGCACGCGCTCGATGGCGCCCGGCGCCGCGCGTTGCCCGCCACTGATCTGCGCGCCCTCGAAGGCCGGGCCCGTCGGGCTGGAGGCAGCCAGCAGCCGCTCGCGGTTGCCGAGCACGATCTCCGCGTTGGTGCCCACGTCCACCACCAGCGTGATGGCCTCGCGCAGGTGTGGCGCCTCGGAGAGCACCACGCCGGCGGTGTCCGCGCCCACGTGGCCGGCCACGCAGGGCAGCACGTAGGCGCGGGCGTTGCGGTTGAGCTCGATGCCCAGCTCGCTGGCCCACACCCGCACCGCGCCGTCCGTGGCCAGCGCGAAGGGCGCCATGCCGAGCTCCACCGGGCTGATCCCGAGCAGCAGGTGGTGCATGATGGGGTTGCCCACGAAGGTGATGTCCAGGATGTCGTCACGGGCGATCCCGGCCTCGTCGGCCACCTCGGCGATCAGCCGGTTCACCGCCTCGCGCACCACGCGGGTCAGCTCCGCCTCGCTCCCCGGGTGCATCTGCACGTAGGACACCCGGCTCATGAGATCCTCCCCGAAGCGGATCTGCGGGTTCATGATGCCGGCGGCCGCCGCCACGACGCCGGTGGACAGGTTGCACAGGTGCGCCGCGATGGTGGTGCTGCCCACGTCCACCGCCACACCGAACACCCGATCGTGGAACCCGGGCCAGACGGCCACGATCTCGTTCTCGTTGTGCACCGCCACGGTGACCTTCCAGCCGCCCTGGCGCAGCGCCGCCTGCAGCCCCTGGATCACGCGCAGATCGCAGCGCAGCCCCTCCAGCCGCCACTCGAACTCCAGCGCCTCCTCGAGCCGACGGAGATCCCCGGCGGGATCGTGCAGGTCCGGCTCCTGCACCTCCACGTAGTACAGGCGCACCACCGGGTCGAGCTCGATGTCGTGCACCTCGGCGCGCTTGCGCACCACCTGGCGGTGCACCTGGCTGTCCTCGGGCACGTCCACGACCACATCGCCCTGCATCGCCGCGTGGCAGCCGAGCCGGCGCCCGGGCTTGAGCACGCCGTTCCCGGCGAGGCGCGCCTCTACCTCGCCCGCGGGGCTCAGGTGGTCGGCCCGGGAGGTGACGCCGTGCTTCGCGAACTCGCCCTCGGTCAGCACCACCTGGCAACGCCCGCAGATGCCGCGCCCGCCGCACACAGAATCCAGATCCACGCCCAGTGCGCGCGCCGCCTGCAGCACGCTGGTGCCCACCGGGAAGCGTCCCCGGCGCCCGGAGGGCGTGAAGACCACCAGCGCGTCGGCCGGGCGGCTCGGGGTGGCGGGTCCTTCCATGGGCGAGGCCGGGTGGCGGGAAGGCCTCAGGCTTCCCGGCGCCGCCCGCGGCGCCGTCCCCGCGGCTCCGCCTCCACGGTGCCGGGGGCGCGGAACCTGCGGATCCAGCGCCGGCAGTCCGGGTCGTGGCCCATCATCACGTCCGCGCCCATGATGGCGCCCATGATCTCGGTCTCGATGGGGTTGGTGATGGCGGAGGTCATGCCGGCACCGATGGCCATGGTGAGGAATGCGGAGTTGATCCCCTGGCGGTGCGGCAGGCCGAAGCTGATGTTGGACGCGCCGCAGGTGGTGTTGACCTTCAGCTCCGAGCGCAGCCGTCGGATGATGTGCATCACCTGTCGCCCGGCCTGGTTGATGGCACCGATGGGCATCACCAGCGGATCCACCACCACGTCGCTGTGGGGGATGCCATGGTCGGCGGCGCGCTCCACGATCCGCTTTGCCACGTCGAAGCGCACGTCCGGGTCCTCGGAGATGCCGGTCTCGTCGTTGGAGATGGCCACCACCGCGGCGCCGTGCTTCTTCACCAGGGGCAGCACCGCCTCGAGGCGCTCCTCCTCGCCGGTGACCGAGTTCACCAGCGCCTTGCCCTGGTACACCTCCAGTCCGCGCTCCAGGGCCGCCACGATGGAGGAGTCGATGGACAGGGGCACGGCGGTGACGGACTGCACCAGCTGCACGGCACAGGCCAGGATCGCCGGCTCGTCCGCCAGCGGGATGCCGGCGTTCACGTCGAGCATCTGGGCGCCCGCCGCCACCTGGGCCAGCGCGTCGGACTCCACCCGCGAGAAGTCGCCGGCGGCCATCTCCGCAGCCAGGATCTTGCGGCCCGTGGGATTGATGCGCTCGCCGATCACCACGAACGGACGTTCGAAGCCGATCACCACCTCGCGGGTGGCGGAGCTGACGACGGTATCGGTCATGGGACGGCTCCCGCGGCGGCGCCCGCGCCGGGCGCGCGATGAGGATGAGGTGCGGTCTCAGCCGCCGGCGGCGGCGCCGCGGCGATTGTGGCGGCGGCCGATCTGGTCCTTGGCGGTCTCCACCGCTACCGCCGCGTCGCGGCAATAGGCGTCGGCCCCCACCGCCTTGGCGAACTCCTCGTTGAGCGGCGCGCCGCCCACCAGCACCACGTAGTCGTCGCGGATGCCCCGCTCCACCATCGTGTCCACGACCACCTTCATGTAGGGCATGGTGGTGGTGAGCAGCGCCGACATGCCGAGGATGTCCGGCTTGTGCTTCTCGAGGGCGTTCAGGTAGGCGTCCACGTCGTTGTTGATGCCCAGGTCGACCACCTCGAACCCGGCGCCCTCCATCATCATGCCCACCAGGTTCTTGCCGATGTCGTGGATGTCGCCCTTCACGGTGCCGATGACCATCTTGCCGATGGGCGGGGCGCCGGTCTCGGCCAGCAGCGGGCGCAGGATTGCCATGCCGCCCTTCATGGCGTTGGCGGACAGCAGCACCTCGGGCACGAACAGGATTCCGTCGCGGAAGTCGATGCCGACGATGCGCATGCCCTCCACCAGGGCGTCGTCCAGCACCTTCTTCGGCGACCAGCCGCGGTCCAGGAGGATGCGGGTGCCCTCCTCGATCTCCTCCTTGAGGCCGTCGTAGAGATCGTCGTGCATCTGCTTGACGAGCTCGTCGTCGGGTAGCGCGGAGAGGTCGATGTCGTCGCCGTTGTCGAGGTCGTCAGCCATGGCCAGGGACACCCCCATGCGAGCAGGCCCGTCAGGCACGGGCACGCCCCGGAGCACCGGCTCCGATCCTGGCTAATGTACGGGTCGCGGCCCCGGGTGCAAGTGCGCCGCGGCGACGTGGGGTTATTCGCAAACGACTTTCCGGGCGCTGCCCGGGACGCCGGCGCCGGCGGGGAACGCTCGGGCACGTGCCGGCGCGCCGGCCGGCGCTGCTACACTCGCCCGCTGCGAACCTGCCGACAACCGTGAGTCCTGCCATGAACGACGCTGCTGCTCACGACCGCATCATCGACGGCAAGGCCTTCGCCGCGCGCCTGCGCGCACGCGTCGCGGAGGGCGTGACGGCGATCGCGCAACGCCACGGCGTCACCCCGGGCCTGGCGGTGGTGCTGGTGGGCGAGAACCCGGCCAGCCAGGTGTACGTGCGCAGCAAGGCGAAGCAGACCCTGGAGGTGGGGATGAAGTCCTTCGATCACCGCCTGCCGGTGGCGACCTCCGAGGACGAGCTGCTGTCGCTGGTGCGCCGGCTCAACGACGACCCGGCGGTGCACGGCATCCTGGTGCAGCTGCCGCTGCCGGAGCAGATCCGCGAGGCGGCGGTGATCGACGCCCTCGACCCGGCCAAGGACGTGGACGGCTTCCACGTCTGCAACGCGGGGCTGCTGGCCACCGGTGGCGACGGCCTGGTGCCCTGCACACCGCTCGGCTGCCTGATGCTGCTGCAGGATCGCCTGGGGGACCTGTCGGGCCGGCGCGCCCTGGTGCTGGGCCGATCCAACATCGTGGGCAAGCCCATGGCGCAGCTGCTCATCCGCGAGAGCTGCACCGTGACCGTGGCCCACTCGCGCACCCGCGACCTGGCCGGCGAATGCCGGCGCGCAGAGATCCTGGTGGCGGCGGTGGGCCGGCCTCGCATGGTCAAGGGAGACTGGATCCGCGACGGCGCCACCGTCATCGACGTGGGCATCAACCGGGTGGATGCGGGCGACGGCAAGTCGCGGCTGGTGGGGGACGTGGACTTCGAGAGCGCCCGGCAACGCGCTGCCGGGATCACCCCGGTGCCCGGCGGCGTGGGGCCCATGACCATTGCCTGCCTGCTGCACAACACCCTCACCGCGGCCTGCCGCCAGCACGGCATCCCGCGGCCGGACTGAGGCGGCCGCCGCGTCCTCCAGCGGGCACCCGGGCGGCGATCCGCTGCGCCGGCCCGTGGCGGGCTACGGCGACATCGAGCGCCTGCTGCTGTCGCGGGTGCGCGACGACCCACGGCCCTACGCCGCGCGCGGCCTCATCGCCGGTCGCGCCGTGCGCGCGCTGCTGGCGCGGGCCGGCAACCCCCACGAGGGACTCCGGTTCCTGCACGTGGCCGGATCGAAGGGCAAGGGATCCGTGGCCCTGCTGGCGGAGCGGCTGCTGCTGGCCGCGGGCCTCGCGGCAGGGACGTACACCTCGCCGCACCTGCGGCGCTGGAACGAGCGGGTGCGCGTGGCGGGCCGCGCGGTGGACGACGCGACGCTGGCGGACGCGCTGGAGACGCTGCGGCCCCACGTGGCGGCGCTGGACGCCGAGGGGGACGCGCTCGCACCGTCCTTCTTCGACCTGGTCACCGCGGCGGGCCTGCTGGTGTTCGCCCGCACAGGCTGCACCTGGGTGGTGCTGGAGGCGGGGCTGGGCGGGCTCTACGACGCCACCAACGTGGTGACGCCGGCTGCCTGCTGCATCACCAGCATCGAGCTGGAGCACACGGACAAGCTGGGCGGCACTCTCGCGGAGATCGCGCGGCACAAGGCCGGCATCATCAAGCCCGGCGTGCCGGTGGTCACCGGCGCGCTGCCCGCCGAGGCACTGGCCGAGGTCGAGTCGCGAACGCGGGAGGTGGGCGCCACGGAGCTGCGCCTCGACCGGGACTGGTGGATCGACGCGGGGCCCGCGGGCACGGCGGCCCAGGCGCTGTGCTACCGCGAGTCCGCGACGGGCTACGAGGCAGCGTTCGAGCTTCCCCACACCGGACGCCACATGGCGGTGAACGCGGGGCTCGCCGTGGGGCTGGTGCGGGCCGCGGGACTCGACGCCGACCCGGCCGCGCTGGCCGACTGCCCGCTGCCCGGCCGCGGGCAGGTGCTCGCCCGCAACCCCTGGATCGTGGTGGACGGTGCCCACACCGCCGCGTCCCTGGCGGCCCTTCGCGAGACCCTGGACGCCATCCCGGCGGTGGCGCGGCGGTTCCTGGTCTCCGCCACCCGCGGCAAGTCCGCCGATGCGCTGGCTGCGCTGCTCGCCGGTGCCCGGCAGGTGATCGTCACCCGCGCCGATGCGCTGCGCTCCGCGCCGGCGGCGGAGGTGGCGCAGGCGCTGGCCGCGCGGCTGCCCGGCGTCGCGATAACCTGCGTGGAGGATCCGCGCGCGGCGCTGGAGACCGCCCGGCGCGACCTGCCGCCGGACGGCCTGCTGTGCGTGTGCGGATCGGTGTACCTGGCGGGGGTGGCGCTGGCGGTGCTGGAGCCGGTGCCGCAACTCGGCGGTGAACGCAGTCCACCCCTCCCGGAGGAGAGAGGTCGGGGCTGATGCGCCCGTGCGCGCCAGGGACGGCGCGCTCGAGCCCCCATGGACGGGTTCACG
>JBFHNV010000189.1:0-11676 GCA_041593595.1 Gammaproteobacteria bacterium | reverse complement strand
CCGGCTGCATCCGGCGTCCCGGTGGTGTCCGGGACGACCGGCCCCGGCGGGAGCAGCGGGGACGGGATGGTCACGGATGCCGGCGTTTCGGGTGCGGGCGTGGTCGCCACGGTTGCCGGCGCCGGGAGGCTCACCGCTGGCGCCGGCGGCGGGACCCGCGCGGCGCTGGAGAGCCGGTCGTGGATGTCGGTGAACACGCCGTCGATGTCGGCGGCGGTGTAGGCGCGGTAGTACTCGCCGCCAGTGCGCTTGGCGAGCGTCTGGATCAGCTCGAAGTCCGCGGTGTCGGTGAAGGCGATGCCGAAGATGCGCACGCCGGAGTCCAACGCCTCGTCGACCAGCGTGGACTTCATCCAGCGCGACTTCTCCACGTCGCCGGAGTCGGGGCCTTCCGGCGCCACGTCGACGATGCCGTCGGTCATGAACACGATCGATCGCTCGGCGCCGGGCCGTCCCGCCACGCGCAGCTCGTAGAGCGAGCGCTCGAGCGCCGCCGGGCTGTTGGTGAGCAGGCCGCCATAGTCGATCGCGCCGAGGCTGTCGAGAAAACGCTGACGACTGGCGTCCTCCAGCGGGCTCAGCGGCATCAGCACGCTCACCTGCTGGTCGAATGCCACGATGGCCACGTGGTTGTCTCCCTCGAGCCGTTCGAGGAAGGTGCGCACGGCCACGTTGGTGAGGAAGTCCGGATCGTTCTTGCGCATGCTCCCGGAGTTGTCGAGCATGAGCACGATGTCGCGCGGCGCGGCGGCGCGGGCATCGGTGGCGGGCAGCGACAGCGCCAGCGCGGCGAGCAGGGTGAGCGCGCGCCGGCGCGCACGCCGTGCCGTCGTGTCGATCGTCGTCGCGCTCACGCGTCGTCCCCGGGCCACGGATATCCCCTGCATCGCGCGGCACCCGATCGCACCGGCACCCCGCATCCCTTGGCCTGACAAGCTTACAGTATAGTCAGCGCGCATCTTCCGCCCGCTCCGACGAGCACGGATCGCGCGGTCGTCTCCCGGCACCGCGTTGCCTGCGTCCACGAGGAGGTCCCGGTGGATCTGTATTCCTGTCCATTTGCATCGCGTCGCTCGCCCGTATTGTCGGCCAATGGGGTTGTGGCCACCAGCCAGCCCCTTGCGGCACAGGTGGGCGTATCCGTGCTGCAATCCGGCGGCAACGCGGTGGATGCGGCGCTGGCTTGCGCCATCGCGCTCACGGTGCTCGAGCCCACCTCCAACGGCATCGGCAGCGACGCCTTCGCACTCGTGTGGGACGGTGCGCGGCTGCACGGCATCAACGCCTCGGGGCGCTGGCCCGCGTCTCTGAGCGCCGAGGGCCTGCGCGGCGCCGGTCACGCGAGCATGCCCGACATCGGCTGGTCGTCGGTGACCGTGCCGGGCTGCGTCGCCATGTGGCAGGACCTGAACGAACGCTTCGGTCGGTTGGATCCCGCGCGGCTGCTCGCGCCCGCCATCGAGTACGCGACCGTCGGCTTTCCCGTATCGCCGGTGGTGGCCACCCTGTGGCAGCGCGCCCGGCCCAACTTCGATCCGGGACGCGACCCCGGTATCGGCGGCTGGACCGAGACCTTTACCCGCGGTGGGCGCACGCCGTCGCCCGGCGAGATGTGGGTGAGCCCCGGTCACGCGGCGTGCCTGCGCGGCCTGGCCGAGCGGGGATTCCGCGACTTCTACGACGGCGAGATCGCCCAGACCATCGCCGACTATGCCCGCGCCACGGGCGGCGCCCTGACCGCCGACGACCTGGCCGCCCACGCCAACGAGTGGGTGGAGCCCATCAGCGCGCGCTACGGCGAGCTGGACGTGTGGGAGATCCCGCCCAACGGCCAGGGCATCGCCGCGCTGCAGGCGCTGGCCATGCTGGACGCACTGCCGGCCCGCGACCTGCCCGCCCTGGATCCGCAGCGGCTGCACCTGCAGATCGAGGCCATGAAGCTCGCCTTTGCCGACGCCTACGCGTACGTGGCGGATCCTGCGGTGGCGGAGGTGCCCACCGCGGGGCTGCTGGACGCCGGCTACCTGGCGGCGCGCCGGGCGCTCATCGGCGAGCGCGCCGCGGCGCCGGCCGCCGGCGAGCCGCCCAGGGGCGGCACCGTGTACCTGTGCGTGGCGGATCGCGACGGCATGATGGTGAGCCTGATCCAGTCCAACTACCACGGCTTCGGCAGCGGTGTCGTGGTGCCCGCCCTGGGCGTTTCCATGCAGAACCGCGCCGCGGGCTTCGTGCTGGATGCGGGCCACCCCAACGAGGCGGCGCCGGGCAAGCGGCCGCGTCACACCATCATTCCCGGCTTCCTCACCCGCGGCGGCGAGGCGGTGGGACCGTTCGGGGTGATGGGCGGCGAGATGCAGCCCCAGGGCCACATGCAGGTGGTGATGGCCATGGAGGATCACGGCGCGAGCCCCCAGGCGGCGCTGGACATGCCGCGCTGGAAGTGGACCGCGGGGCGCACCGTGGAGCTCGAGCCGGGCGCCGATCCGGCACTGGTAGAGGCGCTGCGCGGGCGCGGCCACGACGTGCGCATCGCCGCCGACGGCCTGGGCTTCGGCCGCGGCCAGATCATCCGCCGGCTGGACTCGGGGGCCTACGCCGCCGGCAGCGAGCCCCGCACCGACGGGGCCGCGGTGGGGTACTGAGGGGAGGGCAGCCGGCCGCCGCGATTGCCGGAGCCCTTCCGCCGCGGCCGGGCACCGGCGAGGCGGGGGCAGTCCCCGGCGCAGGCACGGCCACGCCCCGGGGTGCCGGAGCTCACGGCGCAGGTGCCGGCGCGTCCTCCGGCGGCGGACGCATCGGCCCGGCCAGGCCGTGCAGGCGGCGGTAGAAGTTCATGAGCATGCCGGCGGTGGCGCCCCAGATGTAGCGATCGCCGTACTCGAACACGTAGTAACGCCGCCGCTGTCCGTTGCGCATGCGGCTGTGGATCTGGTGGTTGCGGTCGTCCAGCAGGAAGTCGAGGGGCACCTCGAAGGCGTCCGCCACCTCGTAGGCGTCCAGGGTGAGGCGGAAGCCCGGCGTGACGATGCCCACCACCGGCGTGACCAGGAAGCGGGTCACCGTCTCGTAGTCGTCCAGCATGCCCACGGGCTCCACCCGCGCCGGCGCCAGCCCGATCTCCTCCTCGGCCTCGCGCAGCGCTGCCCCCAGCGGCCCGCCGTCGTCCGCCTCCACCCGCCCGCCGGGAAAGCTCACCTGCCCGGCGTGGTGCTGCAGATGATCGGTGCGCTGGGTGAGCAGCACCGAGAAGCCGTGCGCGTGCGCGACCAGCGGCACCAGCACCGCCGCGGGCCGCAGCCGCGCCGGCAGGTCGGCGGGGCCGTTCAGGTCGAAGTCGCTGTGCCGGGGCCGCTCGCGGGCGTCCACGCCCGCCGGTGCGTCCAGCGGGCGCAGGCAGGCGCGTATGCGCTGCGGCGTGAGATCGTCCGGCGCGGGCATGCGCCCATTCTAGCCCTGGCAGAGACGAGACCTGCGTCATGGCCGCGCGGCGTGCGGTGGTGCTACCGTTCCTCGATGAGTGCGCGGACCTCGCCCCCATGAACGCTGCCGCCCCGCAGATGGCCGTGCCGGACGCCTCGCAGGTGCTGCACCGGATCGCGGCCAACGTGGCCCGCGTGATGCGCGGCCAGGAGGGGTCGGTGCGCCTGCTGCTGGCGGCGCTCGCGTCGGGCGGCCACGTGCTGCTGGAGGACGTGCCCGGAACCGGCAAGACCACGCTGGCCAAGGCGCTGGCGCTGTCACTGGACGCGGAGTTCCAGCGCATCCAGTTCACACCCGACCTGATGCCCGCCGACATCCTGGGCGTGTCGGTGTTCAACCCCAAGGAGCAGCGCTTCGAGTTCCATCCGGGGCCGGTGTTCTGCAACGTGCTGCTGGCCGACGAGATCAACCGCGCCACGCCGCGTACCCAGTCGGCGCTGCTGGAGGCGATGGCCGAGGGCCAGGTCAGCATCGACCGCGAGCGCCGCCCGCTCGACGGCTTCTTCTTCGTGATGGCCACCCAGAACCCCATCGAGTTCGAGGGCACCTACCCGTTGCCCGAAGCGCAGATGGATCGCTTCGCGCTGCGCTTCAGCCTCGGCTACGTGACGCCGGAGCTCGAGGTGGAGATCCTCGACGCCCACGGCGCCCACGCGCCGCTGGACGACCTCGCCCCGGTGGCGGGCCACGGCGACCTGCTGGCGCTGCAGGTGGCGTCGCGGGCGGTGACCGCCAGCCGCGAGATCAAGCGCTACATCGTGGCGCTGGTGGACGCGACCCGCGCCGCCGACAGCGTGCGCATCGGCGCGAGCCCGCGCGCCTCGCTGGCGCTCATGCGCGGCGCCCAGGCGCTGGCGCTGTTCGACGGCTTCGACTTCGTCACGCCGGACCACGTGCAGGAGCTGGCGGTGCCGGCCCTGGCCCATCGCCTGGTGCTGGACAGCGAGGCCCGCTTCTCGGGGCTGTCCGAGACCGCGGTGGTGGAGCGTATCGTCGAGGCGGTGGCGGCGCCGGCCTGACGGGCCGTGGGCGCGCTGGGACCCGCGGTGCGCAGCCGGTGATCGCGCGAGTGTTCCACCGCGCGCTGAAGCTGGACCGCTGGACCCGCGCGCGCTTCACGCCGCTCGGGCGCACCCTGATGGCGGCGCTGGTGGCGGTGGGTCTGTTCGCGCTCAACCCGCGGGCCACGCTGGCCTGGCAGCTCGCCATCCTGCTGCTCGCGGTGCTGGTGGCGTCCATGCTCTGGGCGCCGCTGTTCCGGCCGCGCTTTCGCGCCGTGCGCCGGCTGCCACGCTACGCCACCGTGGGCACGCCGCTGCGCTACGCGGTGGAGATCGAGAACCGCGGCCGGCGAACGCTCACCGGCGTCGAGGCGGAGGACGAGGCGCACCGGGTGCCGCCGGCGCAGGCCATGGCGCATGCCCGCGCAGCGCTGACACCCGGCACGTGGTGGCGGCGGGTGGGCTACGTGGCGTACGTTCGCGCGGTACGCGAGCTGGAGGGGGTGCGCACCGGAGCCGCGCCGGTGCCGCCGCTCCCGCCCGGCGATCGCGTCGCCGTCAGCCTGGAGCTCACCCCCGCGCGGCGGGGCTACGTGCAGCTCGAGCGCATCCGCCTCACCCGCAGCGACCCCCTGGGTGTGTTCCGCGCCCTGTCCCGCACCGCGGTGGCGGACCGGCTGCTGGTGCTGCCCCGTCGCCACGCCGTGACCTGGAGCGGCGCCGGCGCCACCATGCGACGGCCGCGCCGCGGCTCGAGCCGATCCCAGGCCACCGGGGCAGGCGCGGACTTCGCGCGCCTGCGGGAGTACCGCCCCCGGGATCCCCTGCGCCACATCCACTGGCGCGCCTGGGCGCGCCTCGGTGAGCCGGTGGTGAAGGAGTTCCACGAGGAGAGCCCGTCGCGCAACGCCCTGGTGCTGGACACCTATGCGCGCCCGGGCCACGGGCGTGCCGCCTTCGAGGAGGCGGTCTGCGTCGCGGCGTCCTTCGTCGCGGACGCCGGCTGGCGCAGCGGGCGGCTGGACCTCCTGTTCGCGGGCGAGACCACCGTGCACCTGGCCCAGGGCAGCGAGGGCGAGGGCGTCGGCCGCATGCTGGAGGCGCTGGCGTGCGTCGCCCCCGGCGCCGACGACGCCGGCGCGGGTTTTCCCGCCCTGGCACGGGCGGTGGAGCAGCGCCTGCAGGGCTTCGGCGCGTGCGTGCTGGTGCTGCTGGATCTGGACGCGTCTCGCCAGGCCCTGGTGCGCGCGGTGCAGTCGGTGCAGGTGTCCACCCTGGTGCTGGTGGTGGCGGACGACGCCACCGAGCGGGTGCGGGCGGGTCTGGCTGCGGTGCCGGATCCGTCGCGGGTCCACGCGGTGGTCCCGGGCGACGCCGCCCGGGTCCTCGGCGGCCTGTCCGCGGGCGCGCGCGCCGCGGCGCGGGAGCGGGCCGTTGCCTGAATCCGCAGCGCCCATGGACGAGACCCGCCCCCGGACGGCGCCCACCCCCGCGGCGGTCCACGTGCCGGCGCTGATGCTGGGCGCCGCGGCGCTGCTGTGGGGCTGGCACCACTCGCTGCTGGCCTACGCGGTGCCGGCGGCGCTGGCGGTGGAGTGCGCGCGGCTGGTGCCGTTCCGCTGGGACTTCGACGACACCGACTTCCACCGTCTCGGGGACGTGAGCGGGGTCGGGCTGGTGCTGCTGGCGGTGGTGCAGTTCAGCGACCACGGGCTCACCGGCATCTACGGCGTGCTGCGCTGGTTCCCGCTGGTGGTGCTGGGGCTCGTGCTCGCGCAGCTCTACAGCACGCGCAGCACGGTGAAGCTGAGCGCCATGTTCCTCTCGGTGCGCTACGCGCTGAAGCGCGGGCGCATCACCGAGCCAGGCGAGCTGGACATGCGCCTGCCACTGCTGGTGGCGTGCATGCTGAGCGCGTCGGCGGGACTGGACCGCAGCCCCTGGCTGCTGCCGGCGCAGGTCGCGCTGCTCGGGTGGCTGCTGTGGGCGAACCGTTCGCGCAGGCACACGGCGCCGGCAGCGGTGCTGGCCCTCGCGCTCGTGGCCGCCGTGGCGGGCGCTGCGGCGGTCACCGCCAACGCCACCCGCGAGGCGCTGGGTCCGGTGATCATGGACCTGGTTCGCGAGCGCATCGAGCACTGGCGCGACCCGTTCCGCAGCCACACCGCGATGGGGGACATCGGGCGCAAGAAGGTGTCGGACCGCATCGTCGCGCGTATCGAGTCGCCGCCGGGGATCCCGGTGCCCGGCCTGCTCCACGAGGCCAGCTACACGCACCTGAGCAACACGGTCTGGCTGGCCGGCGGCGCGCAGTTCGAGCCCCTGGCGCCGCTCGCCGAGGGCACCCGCTGGGACCTGGGGCCCGACCGGCGCCCCTTCCTCACCGTCACCATCGCCAAGAGCCTGATCCGCAACAAGGGGATGCTGCCGGTGCCACAGGGCGCCTTCCGCATCGACGACCTGCCCGTGGAGGACGTGCACATGAGCGCCCTGGGCGCGCTCAAGGTGCTGAACGGCCCGGCGCTGGTGCGCTACCGGGTGCGCTACGCTGCCGACGCGAGCCTGCAGGCGTTGCCGGGCGACAACGATCTTGTCGTGCCGCCGCGCCTCGCACCGCTGATGAACCGCACCCTGGCGGGCATGGGTGTCGCGCCGGGGACCCCGCCCGAGGCGGTGGCGAGCGCGCTGCTGCGACACTTCGCGGATGGCTTCACCTACAGCCTCGATCTGGGCGACACGCCCGCGCAGGTGCACCCCTTGCAGCGTTTCCTGGAGCGGGAGCGATCGGGGCACTGCGAGTTCTACGCCACCGCCACGGTGATGCTGCTGCGCGCCGCGGGCGTGCCCGCACGCTATGCCACCGGCTACGCCGTTCAGGAGTACAGCCCGCTGGAGCAGGCGTGGCTGGTGCGCCGGCGCCACTCCCATTCCTGGGCGTCGGCCTGGATCGGTGGGCGCTGGGTGGATCTCGACACCACGCCGTCCACCTGGGCCGCGGCGGAGGCCGAGGATGCCTCCTGGTGGCAGCCGGCCTACGACCTGGTGTCCTTCCTGCTCCACCGCTTCTCGCGCTGGCGGCTCGAGCGCGCCAGCGGCGGGTCCGACGACAACGTGCTGCTCTGGCTGCTGCTGCCCCTGTCGCTGTTCCTCGCCTGGCGCGTCTATCGCAGCCGCCGCGTCGCCCGCGAGGCGCGCGGCGCACCTGGTCGCGCCACCGCGGCGCGTGCGCCGGCACCGGCCGGCACGGACTCGGAGTTCTACCGGCTGGAGGCGATGCTCGCCCGGCGCGGCCTCGTCCGCCCGCGGGAGTGCCCGCCGCGGGCCTGGCTCGCACGACTCGCCGGCGACGGGCGACTGCCGCCCGGTGGCGAGCGCTGGGACGAGATCGTGTCGCTGCACTACCGCCTGCGCTTCCACCCGCATGGTCTCGACGAGGCCCAGCGCGCGCGCCTGCGCAGTGCCGTCGATCAGTGGCTGGCGGTGGCCCTCGCCCGTCCCGGGGCGCCGGCCCCACGGTGAGGGCCCCATGAGGACGTGATCCGCGTCACTGGCCGGTGTCCTGGAAGTGTGAACACGGACGCTGCAGCAGGGGTGGCGATGGGGAAAGCTGACACCGTGCGCCGCGCAAGCTCCTGATCCGGTGATCTCACCGATGCGCGCCCGCTGCCGCGAATCGGTGAGATCACCGGGCCAGGAGCCCATAAGCCGCGGCGCGTCTGATTGGCGGCGGCTCGACTCCACCCCTCGATGCGACGGGCCGCCCGCAACACGGGCGGCCCTTTCTTTCCCGCCGCGCGCCCACGTGGGCGGTTGCGTGAATAATGGGCGCTCCGATCTCCGGATGACGCAGCGCCATGTGGCCCATGCCCCTGTGGACCCTCGCACTCGCCGGCTGGATGGTGGTCGCGCCGCCCGGCGCGCAGGAGGCCGTTCCGCCGCCCGGCGCGCAGGAGGCCGTTCCGCCGCCCGGCGCGCAGGCCGCCATCCCACCGGGCGGTGCCCAGGATCCCGCTCCCCCGGGGGGGGCGCGGGAGGACCTGGCGCCGGCCGCCGGGCGCTTCCTGGTGGCGCGTCGCGGCATGCCGGATCCACGCTTCGCCAACACGGTGGTCCTGCTGGTGGACTACGGACCCCTGGGCGCGCTTGGCCTCATCGTCAACCGTCCCACCGAGATCGATCTGCCGCGCGCCTTCCCGGACCTGGCGGAGCTGCGCGACGCCGCGGGCGTGCTGTGGTACGGGGGCCCCGTGAGGCCGGGTCAGGCGGCGATGCTGGCACAGATCGACGAGCTGCCCGGCAACTCCCTCCAGGTGCTCGAAGGGCTGCGCTTCAGCACCGATCCGCAAGCGCTGCGCGCGGTGGCAACGACAGCGCCGCCGGCGCGCTTCCGCGTCTACGCGGGCTACTCCGGGTGGGCGCCGCAACAGCTCGATGCAGAGCTCGCCCGCGGCGACTGGCGGGTGGTACCCGCGAGCGTCGCCGACGTGTTCGGCGACGAAGGCCGGGGACTCTGGGAGCGTCTCATCGGCCAGCGCGGCACCTGGGTTCGCCGCGGCGGCGCTCAGTCGTTCTCCCGCGACACGCTCACCCCCTCCAGCGCGCCGTCCGCCGCCACGCTCACGCGCACGGCGATGGGGCGGCAGCACACGGTGCAGTCCTCCACGTACTCCGCGCCGCCGCCGGAGCAGTCCACCACGATGGTCTGGCTCTGCCAGCACCAGGGGCAGGTGAAGACGGCTTCCTCGAGCATCGGGACTTACCGCGGCGCGATACGTTCGATTCAGGGTAGCCCCGTTACCGCGAGCGTGCGCGGACACGCACGTGCCGCCGACTGAGTCGGCGGGGCGCGCCGCGAGTCCGGTGCCGCGCCGCCGGCGCCCGCCGAGCCGGGCGTTTCTCGCGCTGGCGCTGCTCGCGGTGCCCGTTCTGGGCGGTCCGGGCGTCGCGGCAGAGCTGTTCTTGTTTCGTGGGGACTTCATCTACATCATTCCGCGCGTCCTGAGCGACGAGATGTCCCGTCTCGCCGGACGCGGCGAATGGAAGCACTTCCCCCAGCACACCCGATACCTGGACCTGGACGGGGACGGCGTCGACGGGTTCGTCGCCGCGGCCTTCGGAGTGAGCACCGGTCACGGCGCCCAGGTGCGCTGCCGGCCGGGCCGGACCCCGGATCGCAGCGTCCGCCTCGGGCGCTGGTACCGGAGTGTGATCACCGATCCGCACGGCGCGGCGCTGTTCGCGCGGTTCAGCCCCTGAGCCCCCGTGACGGTATCGCCGCGGCGACCGCGACGCCCCGTCAGTTCACCGGGCCCGCGGCCTCCGGCACGCTCACCGCCATGTCCAGATCCCACTCGCCGGCGCGGGCCGCTTCCGCGAGCAGCCTCAGCAGCGAGTGCAGCAGCGTCTGGTCGAGCCGCACCTCGATGCCCTGGCCCTTCAGCGGATGCATCCCGAGCAGCGTGAGCCCACCGTCGAGGCGCGCGCACTTCACCTGGGCGAGCAGCACCGGCGCCGCGCCGAGCGGCGTGCTCAGGCCCTGGTTCTCGAAGCGGGTCTTGAAGTCGGCCTTTGCCAGCGCGGCCTCGTGCTCGAAGGCCATCACCGCGCGGCGCGTGGCAGGCTCCGAGTGCTGCGCGGCGCGCCCGGCGCGCGCCGCGCTGCCCGTGAGCGCCTTCCACAGCAGCCGCGCGTACCGGCGCGTGATCCAGAAGCGGAACTCGTCGCGTGCGGTGGTGGTCACCCGCAGCAGCGCACGGTCCTCCACGGCGTCGTACCTGAGCTGGATCTGGTGAAGGGTCGACATGCTGTGAACGGCGTCGCGGGAGCGCCGCGTGCGATCGGAACCTCGGCACCCGATTCTGGCACAGCCCACCGGCGGCGCCCATGACGCCCGTCGACAGCTACCGGCTCGCGCTGCAGCGCGGCGAGCTCGCGCCGGACCCGGCGCAGGCGGCCTTCGTCGGGCGGCTGCAGGACCTCCATCGCCGGCTGGTGCAGCGTGCCGAGGAGCCGCGGGAGGGCCCGGGCCTGCTCGGGCGCGTGCGCCGCCTGATCGCACGCCCGCCGCCACCGCAGGTACCGCAGGGGATCTACGTGTGGGGCGGCGTGGGGCGCGGCAAGACGCTGCTCATGGACTTCTTCTTCGACAGCCTGCCCTTTCCCGACCGGCTGCGCATCCACTTCCACGACTTCATGCAACACGTGCACGCGGAACTGAGGACGCTGGGCCACCGGCGCGATCCCCTGGCGGCGGTGGCGGAGCGGCTGCGGGCGCGGGCCAGCGTGCTGTGTTTCGACGAGTTCCACGTCTCCGACATCGCCGACGCGATGCTGCTCGGCCGGCTGCTGGGTGCGCTGTTCGGTCGCGGCGTGGCGCTGGTGGCGACGTCGAACTCGCGCCCGGACGACCTCTACCGGGACGGCCTGCAGCGCGAGCGCTTCCTGCCTGCCATCGCCCTCATCAAGGCGCACACGGAGGTGCTGCACCTGGACAGCCCCACCGACTACCGGCTGCGCACCCTGGAGCGGGGCAGCGTCTACCACGCGCCGCTGGACGACCTGGCGCGCGCGGCGATGACACGCTGCTTCGCCGAGCTGGCCCCGGACGTGTCCCCTCACCCGGGCGTGGTGGAGATCTCCGGTCGCGAGATCCCGGTGCGCGCCGAGGCCCACGGCTGCGCCTGGTTCGAGTTCATGGATCTGTGCGACGCCCCGCGCTCCACCGGCGACTACGTGGAGCTCGCGCGGCGCTTCCACACCCTGCTGCTGTCGGGCGTGCCGGTGATGGACGACGAGCGCAACGACGCGGCGCTGCGCTTCATGCACCTGGTGGACACCCTCTACGACCGCAACGTGAACCTGGTGGCCTCGGCGGAGGCGGGCCCCGGGGACCTGTACGCGGGACAGCGACTGGCGGAGCGCTTCCAGCGCACCCGCAGCCGGCTCGAGGAGATGCAGTCCCGGGACTACCTGGCCCGCGGGCACCTGCCCTGAGGCGTCCGCCGGCGCGGGCGCGAACCCGGTCGCAGTTTCGGCACGCCGTGTGTGGAGAGATCCGCAGATGGTGCCGATTTGCATTGACAGTGGTTCAGTCTTTTATTACACGTTGAACTCATGCTCCTAAGCTCATGATATTCATGGCAATGGGGCCAGTTTTCAGCCCAGGAATTGGTACAGGGTCATGTGGATGAGCGTG
>JBFHNV010000188.1:0-11799 GCA_041593595.1 Gammaproteobacteria bacterium | reverse complement strand
GCCTCGCCCCTGCCGCCTATGGGCGCATCGACCCATGCCTTTCACCACCTTGGCAGATGGTCTGCGATTCGGGACACGCTTCCAGGCGTCGTTGAGCGAAACGGGCAAGGAGGGTGTACCGCATTGGGCGACCTGCTGCGGACGCGGGAGGAGCGGCCCAGAGTTCCGGGATTACCGGTCACATGGCTCGGCAATGCTCCCTGCTATCCCCGAAAAACCGTGCTCGCGCTCCCACTCCCTCGCCACGGCCGCCAATGCGGTACGGACTCCTAGGCCGCGGCGCCTCTGGCCAGCAGCGCCTTGACCTGCCCCGACGCCGCGATGGTGCCCTCGTTCACGTAGGCCTCGTGGTTACGCTCGATGTGGGCCATGTCGTAGAGGTAGTTGACCATCAGCCCGGCAGACTCCTCCATGCCCTTCTCCGAGATGTCCCCGAGCCAGTTGATGCGCTCCAGCCGCGCACCGTTGCCCAGGTGGAAGCGCGCCACCGGATCCACGGGCGTCCCCTCCGCGGTCTTCGCGTAGAGGAGGTAGTGCGCGCACAGCTGCTTGAGCGGCTTCTCGAGCGCGGCCGCGTTCGGGCCGCGCAGCCACCCGGGCGTGAGCTGCGCCTGCACCTCCCGGGCGCCGGTGACGCGATCCGCGCCGTCGCCGCCGGCGGCGCGGGCGAGCCAGCGGCGAAACCCGGGGATGGGCGAGAGTGTGGAGAAGGTCTTCAGCCGCGGCAGCTCGTCGGCGAGGTCCGACGCCACCTGCTTGATGAGGAAGTTCCCGAAGGACACGCCCTTGAGGCCCGCCTGGCAGTTGCTGATGGAGTAGAAGATGGCGGTGTCGGCGGCATCCGGGTCGCCGGGCTCGCCATTCACGTCCAGCAGCGGCTGCACGCGCCCGGCCATGTCGTTCACGAGCGCCACCTCCACGAAGATCAACGGCTCGTCCTGAAGCGCCGGGTGAAAGAAGGCAAAGCAGCGCCGATCGCGCTGCAGCCGCCGGCGCAGGTCCGGCCAGCCCTCGATGGCGTGCACCGCCTCGTACTCGATGAGCTTCTCGAGCACGTGGGCCGGGCTGTGCCAGTCGATGCGCCGCATGCTGAGGAAGCCGCGGTTGAACCACGACGAGAACAGGTGCTGGAAATCGCTGTCCACGGTGCGCAGCTCCGGGTGCTCGCGCAGCAGCTCCAGCAGGTTCTGGCGCATGGCCACCAGGGCGGCGGTCCCTCCCGGCGCCATGTTCATGCGCCGGATGAGCTCCTGGCGCCCGGGCTCCGCTGCCTTCTCCAGCGCCACCAGGGTGCGGTGGTCCGGCGCGGCGCGGTATGCGTCAAGGGCCGCCTGCACCGCATCCGGGTCCGGCGCCATCCGCTCGTGCAGGTAGCGGAAGAACGCGAGCCTCCCGGAGGCGTCCAGGCGCCGGTAGGCGTCCAGCACCTCGCGCGCCAGCGCCGTGCCCGAGGCCTCGCCCTTCTGGGAAAGCAGATCCTGGCTGAGCACCACGATCCCGCCGCCGCGCCGGGACGGGCGCCGATCGAGCAGCTCGCGCCCGGCGTCGGCGATGGAATGGATGACGGTCTTGACGAAGCTGCGACCCATGCGGCGTCTCCCTGCGTCCGCTCAAGTCCGACGCACGATCCAGATTCTATCGACGAAAAGTTTCAAGCGGGACGCAGGCGCTTGAATTCAAGCGAGTCCAATCGAATTCAACCGGGACGCCGGGGATTGTTTTCGGCGCGCAGCGACGGGCCGGGGTGCGGGAGAGCGTTGTCCGGGGAAGTCCGAGGTCCGCGTCCCGGTTGCTTCAAGAACGAATCAAGCGCCTGCGTCCCTCTTGAATTCGCTCGAATCCTGGGCTTCTGGGGGGTCGGCGAGGGCGGCGTCGATGGCGTCGCGGCGGCGCCACAGGTGCAGCCAGATGTAGAGACAGGCGATGGCGGACAGGACCAACGGCAGGCGCAGGTCGGCGATCTCTGAGGCGAGCCCGAGCAGCAGGGCGCCGGCGGCGGGGGCGGCGCGCATGATGAGCCCATAGACGCTCAGCGTGCGCCCGCGCATGCCCGGGTCGGCGGCGATCTGCACCACGGTCTGGGCGGCGATGCCGCTGGTGGACATGAACACGCCGGAGGCGGCGGCCGCGACAAGGCCGGCCCAGAACCAGTCCGTGGCGGCGAACAGCAGCACCGCCAGCGCCGTGAACAGGCTGTGGCGCAGCGCGATGCGCGCGAGACCCGGGGCGGCGCCGCGCTGGGCGAGCCACAGCCCACCCGCCACCGCCCCCACCCCCCCCGCCGATCCGAGGGGCGCGCGGCCGCCGGCGCCGCGCCCGAACACGTCGGCGGCGAAGCCCGGAAACAGCTCGACCACGCAGCGCAACCCCATGCCGGTGGCGGTGGACAGCAGCAGCAGCGGGCCGATCCCCGCGTGCCCGCTCACGTAGCGCAGCCCTTCGCCGATCTCGGGGAGCACGCCGCGGCGTACCTTGGGCCGCACCGCCGCCGCGTCCCGGTCCAGACGAATGCGCGCCAGCGCGATCAGGAACACGAGGAAGCTCAGCGCGTTGACCGCGAAGGCGGCCCCCACCCCGGCGGTGACGATGAGCACCCCCGCCACCGCCGGTCCGACGAAGCGCGCCAGATTGAAGGTGATGGAGTTCACCGCCACCGCCGTGGACAGGTTGGCCCGCGGCACGAGGCTCGACACCAGTGCCAGGCGCGAGGGCTGATTGAAGCCCACCACCACCCCGTTCACCAGCACCAGCACCAGCAGCATGCCGATGGTGACGAGGCCGCTGAGGGCCAGCGCCGCCAGCGCCAGCGCCTGCAGCATGGACAGGGTCTGCGCCACGCGCATGACCTTCAGGCGGTCCACCCGATCGGCCACCACACCGGCGAAGGGGCCGATGATGAGCGACGGGCAGAGATCCGCGAATGCCACCGCCCCCAGCCAGGCGCCGGACTGGGTCAGCTCCCAGGTAAGCCAGCCGGTGGCGACGCGCTGTGTCCACAGTCCCACCATGGAGATGGCATTGCCCGCGATGTAGATGCGGTAATTGCGGTGGCGCAGCGCCGCGGCGATGTGAGCGAAGGGCAGCATGGAGGGGCGCGCCCGATGTTAGCGTGACAGTGGATGACGCGCCGGATGAGGTTGTCGCCGTGGGCATCGTCGTTGCGGCGAAGGGCTCGGGAGCAGGGGATCGCGGGCAGCGGCTCGCCGGCAGGTCGCAGCCGCGGGCGGGCTGTGGAGAGCGGGCAATCCGCGCCGGGAGAAGCGACGTCTCCCCGGACGGGAGCGGGGTCGGGATCAGCGCGACGGCCGGCTCGGGGGCAAACCCGCCTCCTCATGGGGGCTGCCCGACGTCGCTCGTCGCGGCCGGCCGAGTGGTGGCCGGGACCGCCCGCTACAGGCTGAGCAGTACCGTCCCGATGACGGTGGCGGCGATGACCCAGGACGACACGATTTCCGTCCAGGTGCCGCTGCAGTAAGGCTCGAGCTCTGGGTGCTGGTACTCCGCGTGCCGGAACATGGTGCGATCCCCCTTGCGTGGTGCCGTCTCGTTCCCGCGTGGGAAGAAAGCTAGTGCCCTGCGCGGCGGATTCCTGAGGCGTGGTTCACAACGCACGCAGAAGGCGTGTGATCCAGTTCGCAAAACAGGAAGAAAGTGGTCCAGTCGGCGCCGCCGTCGCCGACCCTGCGCTGTTGCACCGCGCCATCAGCGCCCGCTCGCGCCGCGCTCCGGCTCCCCCGGCGGCACGCTGTGATGGTCGCTCGCGTCCATCACGTCCGCCAGCCGCTCGCCCAGGATGCGGCTGATGTTGAAGTTGAGGGCCGCGACGATGCGGGGGAAGTAGCGCAGGTCGCGCTGCATGCGATCGTGGTCGAAGCGCAGCGCCTGCACCCGCGTGAGCGCGCGCACGTCGGCGGTGCGCTGGATCTCGCGCACGTAGCCCACCTCCCCGAACACGTCGCCGGCGCCCCGGCGCGTGATGGAACGCGTCTCGTCGCCGTCGTGGCGCAGCACCTCCACCTCCCCGGACAGCACCAGGAACATGCTGCGCCCGTGGGTACCCTGCTCGATCAGCAGCTCGCCCGGTGCGAACTCCTGCAGCTCGGAGATTAGGATGGCCTTGCGTACCTGGTAGTTGCTCATGTGACGGAACAGCGGGCTGTTCTCGAGCGCGTGACCCTCCACCTTCATGGCCACGATGTCGTACAGCCCCACCAGCCGGATGCGCGACATGATGATGGGCGTGATGAGCAGGTTGGCGAGCACGGCGAACAGCATGGTGGCCGCCGACAGGGCACCGAACTGCGCGATGATGGTGAAGTTCGAGAACAGCAGGATCCCGAAGCCCAGCGAAAGCGCGATGCTGGTGGCCAGCACCGGCACCGCTTCCTCGCTGACGGTGACCTGCACCGCGTAGTCGTTGTCGGAGGTCTGTCGGCACAGCTCGTTGTAGCGCGAGAACAGGTGGATGGTGCCGTCGATGGCGATGCCGATGGCGATCACCGCCACCATGGCGGTGCCCGGGTTCAGCGGGATCCCCAGCAGCCCCATCACCCCGAACATGAGCACGATGGGGATGACGCTCGGCACCAGCGACACCAGCCCGCCCTTGAGGGACGTGAACATGGCCGACATGATGAGGAAGATCACCAGCAGCAGGACGCCCAGCGACTTGGCCTGCGCGAGTATCAGGTCCTCGGCGGCGGCGTTCACCATCAGGTTTTCGCCCACCACGTAGGCGCGCATGTCGTTGCCCGCGATGTGCGCGGCGACCTGCTTGAGCTCACGCACGTGGGGGTTGAGGATGCGCGAGTCGCTCACGTTGTGGCGCACCAGGATGTTGGCGCGCCGCGCGTCGTGACTCAGGTACCCCTGCAGGTCGCGGCGGTGGAAGAACAGCAGGTACTGGGCGATGAGCTCGCGCTTGCCTGGCACCAGCGACTGGACCGGGTCGCCGCCGTGGAACTCGCGGTTCACGAGTGCCAGGTGATCCGCCAGCGACACGCTCAGGTCGAAGATTCCCTGGCGCGCGATGAATTCCTGGATCTCCGTGAGCCGCGCCACGTTGGCGGGCTCGTGGAACGCCCCGTCGACGTCGGACTCGAGTACCACGAAGAACACCTTCACGCCGGCCAGCTCGCGCTGCAGGGTGGCTGCGTCCCGGAGCAGCGGCCGGTCGTCGCGGAAGTAGGAGAAGGGGTCGTTCGTGACGTAGAGCTTCGAGGCCTGGAACAGGAAGAACGCGCACAGCGCCGCGGTGAGCAGCAGGATGGTGCCCGACAGGCGCCGGCGGCCGAAGCCGAACAGCCGTACCACCAGCCCGGTGAAGCCCGGTACCCGGTCCTCGCCGATGCCGGGGCGCGCGGTGCGCGGGCCCATGAGGCTCAGCACCGTCGGCACCAGGGCGACGGTGATGAAGCCGTTGGCGAGGATGGCGAAGGTGGAGGCCAGCGCGAAGTCGCGGATCAGGCCGATGCTGGAGAACACGTTGCTCGCGAACCCGAGCGCCGTGGTGAGCACCGTGAGGAACAGCGGCACCCCCATCTTGCGGAGCATGAAGCGGGTGGCGAAGCGCCGCGTATCGCCGGTGGCCTTGCTCACGCCGTGGAAGTAGGACGCCATCATGTGGGTGTCCTCGGTGGAGCCGATGACCACCACCAGCGACGGCAGCATGGCGCTCAGGATATTGAGCGGGATGCCCAGATGCCCCATCAGCCCGAAGGTCCACGCCAGGCTCAGGCCCGCTGTCACCAGCGGCACGGCGGCGGCGAACAGGCTGCCCAGGAAGAGCAGGATGGTGAGCACCAGCAGCGCCACCGACAGGGGGGCGAGCAGCTCGAGATCCTGGAACAGCGCACTTTTCAGCTCCGCGTTGATGCGTGAGGGTCCGATCTGGAACAGCTCGTCGAACTCGTCTCGCAGCGGCGCGATGGCGTGCTCGAGCGCCGCGTTCACCCGCGCGTCGAAATCCACCTCGTCCCGGGGCGGTCGGATGGTGACCATGAGCGCGGTGGCGTCACCGTCGGCGGAGACGAAGTTGCCCACGATGAGCGGGTTGGCGAGCGCGCCGGCGCGCGCGCGGGAGATGCCTTCGGCGTCGCGCGCGTTGTCCGGCAGCAGGAGATCCGAGTCCAGCGTCGCGCCCTCGCCGTGCACGGTGCGCAGCGTCAGGATGCTCTCCACGCGCTGGACCACGTCCAGGCTGTCCAGGCTGTCGTGGAGGCGCTCCAGGCGATCGATCTTCGCCGGCGTCCACAGGGCCGGGTCGCGCACGTAGACCAGGGTGCGGTTGTCGGAGCCGAACTCCTCGGCCACCCGCAGGTACGCCTGGCGATCGGGGTCGGCGTCGGAGATGAGGCTGTCGAGGCCCGTGTCCACCTGGAGCTTGGGCAACCCTTCAGCGGTGAGCGCCGTGATGAGGGCGAGCAGCAGCACCGTCAGCAGGCGGTGGTTCAGGCCCGCCATCAGCGCGCGCTCGATCATCGCTCGCGCCCGTTGCCCGCGTGTCCGGCCGGATCAGGAGCCATCGCCCGCCGCCTGCGCCGGCGCGCGGCGTCCCGCCACCCGCTCCGAGAGGTCGCGCATGTGGCCGTTCGCCAGCAGGAACGCCGGATCGAAGATCTCCTCCGGCACGTAGTCCCGGGAGTACACGCGGCGGTCCACCTTGAGCAGCGTGGTGTGCCCGTCGTGCTCGCTGTGCGCGACCACCATGTTGGGTCGCCAGCTCGTGCCGGTCACCTGCCGCAGATCGTGGCGCGTGATGCGCCGGGCGAGGCGCAGGTGTCGATCGTAGAAGTCGGTGCGGGCGATGACGAAGTTGTCCTGGCGTACCCAGTGTCGGCGCAGCGCGTGGCCGGTCCTGCGCTGGGCCGCCTCGTTCGCCGGATACGCGTCCACCACGAAGTAGGGCACCTGCTCCAGGGTACGGTCCGTGCGGCGCACGTAGCGGTGGTTCGCGGTGTCCTCGGGCGCCAGGTCCTCCACCGCGAGATCCGTGCCGAGGAAGTTGCCCCGGCGGGCAGCGTCCCCGGGGCGTTTGAACTCGGCTCCGAAGGCGGGCAGGTACACGCCCCGGGTCTCGCTCCCGTCGGGCGCGCGCACCACCAGCAACGCCACGCCGCGGATCTCCTCCGGATCGTCGAACACCAGCAGGAAGCGGTAGCTGCCGTCCTCGCCGGCCCGGGTGAACCTCCGGCACTTGCGCACCGTGCGCCGCCCCCGCGTGTCGGTGAGGACCATGGTCTGCTCCTCGTACACGTGGGGGAACTGCTCGTGGCGGCGCACGGTCTCCGCCATGATGCGCTCGGCCGTCCACTCGCCGGGAGGGCCGCTGGCGAGCTCGGCCCCGGGCGACTCGGCGGCAACGTACCCGCAGGCGAGGGCCAGCGCCGCCACGGCGGCCCGACCCCAGACCCGGCCCCAGGCACGGCCCCGGTCGCGGCCGACGGCGCGCCGCCCGCCACGCGGGCTCGCGGCGAGTGCCTGTCGGCCACGGCGATCACGGATGGCGCTCACCCGGCCTGCTCCAGCACCGTGGCGGCGATGACGCGGCTCAGCTCGCCCAGCAGCGCGCTCATGGCCGCCACCGTGGCCTCCATTCCTGCGCCGGGGGCCAGGACCGGGCTCGCGAGATCGGTGATCCTCGCCACCTCCGGCGCGCCGTCGGCGCCGCCGTGGATGCGCCACTGGGCCGACAGCACCACGCGCGAGTCCGGCATGCGCTCGAACTGCAGCACCTCGACCTCGATACGCGCGTGGGCGGAACGCGGCGGGCGGCGAGAGAAGACGCTGATCTCTGGCGTCGCCAGCAGATCGGCCAGGTTGCGCGCCAGCACCTGCATCATGTTCTTCGCGAGATTGCCGCCCCACTGGTGGTACTCCGCCAGCGTGACCTCGTTGCCGGTGGTGCGGGAGACGATCTGCGGCCGCTCCAGGTACTGGGGCAGACGCAGTGCCGCGACGTCCACCGCGATGGGCGGCTCGCGCCGGGCGCCGAGCAGGGGCTCGACCGCGCCGATGGGAGACAGCACGTAGAAGCGAGTGGCCTTGCGGTCCGCGCCGGCGCAGCCTGCCAGCAGCGCCGCCGCCAGCAGCGCCGCGGCAGCGGTGAAGTGTCGCATGGGCGGCATCAGGGTGCTCCTGGCGGTGGTTTGCCGAAGATGACGGCGTTGGGGTTGCGCTCCAGCAGATCCACCAGGGCACGGATGGAGCGCGCCGTCTCGGTGAGCTCCTCGGCCATCTCCACTGCCCGGTAGTGCAGCGGGGAATCGCTCTTCAGGACCTCGTCCGCGAGACCGAGGGTCACCCGGAGCTTCGCGAGAGTGTCGCGCCCCGCGGCGGCCGCCGCGGTGACGTTCTCGGCGAGCGGGTCGACGCGCCGGTCCAGCTTGCCGAGGAGGCTGCGAAGGTTCGCCATGGAGCCGCGCAGGTTGCTCACCGCGCCCTTGATCTCGCCGGAGCTCACCAGGGCGTTGGCGCCTTCCAGCGTCCCCAGCAGCTCGACGGAGATCGCCTCCAGGTCCACCTTCTCGAGCTTGCCGAGGAAGCTCTTCACCGAGCGCTCGATCTCCTCCAGGCTCGCCGGGATGGTGGGCAGCTCCGGGTACGGTGTGCCCGCGCTCACGAGCCGGATGGCGGTGCCCGGGTGCATGTCCAGCTCCACGAAGAGCTGGCCGGTGAGCAGGCTCCCGGTCTGCAGCCGCGCGCGCAGGCCACGGCCCACCAGCGTCTCGAGGATCTGGTACGGGTCGCCGCCTTCGCGCTCGCCGCGGGCGATCACGCGCTCGGGCTCGATCTCGACCAGCACCGGGATGCGGAAGGAGGTGTCCGCCGGGTCGAACTCGAGCCGGATGTCCACCACCTCTCCGACCTTGATGCCCTTGAACTCTACCGGCGCGCCCACGCTCAGGCCGCGCACCGAGCCGTCGAAGAACAGCACGAAGCGCAGCCGCTGGGTGAACGCCTTCTCGTCGATGCTGCGCCGGTCCTCGTGCAACGTGAAGATGACGCCCGCCAGATCCGACTTCGCCGGCTCGGGCGTGTCCGGTGTCTCGAAGGCCACGCCACCGAAGAGCACCGTCTGCATGGACTCGGTGCGCACCGCGATTCCGTCGGAGCTCACGTCAACGTCCACGCCGGACACGTTCCAGAAGCGGGAGTTGCTGCGCACCAGCTGGTCGAAGGGCGCGCGCACGAAGCCGTACACGAGGACGCTCTTGCGGTCGTTGCCCAGCTCGTGCCCGAGCACCTCGCCGGCCAGGATGCCCCGGTAGTAGATGGGCGAGCCGGTGTCCAGCGAGCCGAGCCGGTCGGCGACCAGCGTCACGCGCACGCCGGCCTCCTCGGCCTTCACCACCGGCGGCGACTCCAGCCCTTCGAAGTGGCGCTGGGGCGCGCCGGTGCCCGGCTCGATCTCGATGTAGGCGCCGGACACCAGGGTGCTGAGGCCCGACACGCCGCGCACGCTGAGCTGCGGGCGCACCACCCAGAAGCGCGCGCCGCGCCCGAGGAAGGCGTCGGTCTCGCGCGCCATCTGCACGCTCAGCACCACGTGGGAGAAGTCGTCGCTGAACCGCACCGTCTCCACCAGGCCCACCTCGATGTTCTTGTAGCGCACGCGGGTCTTGCCCGCCTCGATGCCCTCGGCGGTCTTGAATGCGACGGTGATGACCGGGCCTTTCTCCGAGAGCGTCTTGTACACCAGCCAGCCGCCCACCAGCGCCACGACCAGGGGCACGAGCCACACCAGCGAGGGGCCGCCCCGGCGGCGCACCTCGGGCTCCGGTGGGCCGGCCGTCTCCTGCCCGGCCAGCTCGCTCACGCGCGGCGCACCGCGTGGTCCCAGATGAGCCGCGGGTCGAAGCTTTGGGCGGCGAACATGGTGATCACCACCACCGCGGCGAAGAAGGTGGCGCCGGGCTCCGGCGTGATGGAGGCGAGCGTGCCCAGGCTCACCAGCGCGCTCAGGATCCCCACGAGGAAGATGTCCACCATCGACCAGGCGCCCACCACCTCGGTGATGCGGTACAGCCGGGCGCGATCCCGCGGGCGCCATGGCGAGCGCCGCTGCACGCTCACCAGCAGGTACGTGAGCAGCGCGAGCTTCAGCACCGGCACCACGATGCTCGCGAAGAACACGATGAAGGCGAGTCCGAACATGCCCTCGGCCACCAGGTGCACCACGCCGCTCAGGATGGTGTTCGGCTCGCCCTGGCCGAAGCGGATCACGGTCATCACCGGGTAGACGTTGGCGGGCACGATGAGGATCGCGGCCGACAGCACCAGCGCCCAGGTGCGGCTCACCGCGGCATGCTTGCGCGGTCCGTGCACCGGCGCCGCGCAGCGCGGGCAGTGATGCGCCTGCCCGTGCCCGGGGTGTTCCGCCGGCGCCGTCAGCAGCAGCGTGCAGGTGTGGTAGGCCACCAGCCCCAGCTCGTGGGCGGTGGCGCCCGCCGGCAGGTCCGGGGGCGGCGGCGGACCGACGCGCGGCCACACCAGCGACACGTCGAAGGCGGACAGCGCCGCGGTGGTGACCAGCATCAGCGCCGCGAAGGCGAACATGGACACGCCGGGGATCACCGTAGCCAGGTCCTGCAGCTTCACGAACGCGATGAACGCGCCCAGCAGGAACACCCCGAGCAGGGTCCACGGGCCCAGGGCGTCCAGCGCGCGCACCACCGGCCCCGAACCGGGCGCCCGCCACCCGGCCTTCAGCGGCACGAGCAGCCACAGCAGCCCGGCGAGGATCAGCCCGGGGAACACCACGCTGGTGAGGCATACCAGCACCGCGACCTCCGGCATGCCCGCGCGCCACAGGGCCAGCGCGCCCGAGAGCACCAGGTTCTGCTCCTCGCGGCCCTCGAGCCGGAGCGCGATGAAGGGCAGCAGGTTCGCGATGAGGAACAGGCCCACGCCGGCCAGCGCCAGCGCGAGCGGACGGTCCACGCCCCCGGCGGGCTCGCGATAGAGCAGTGCGCCGCAGCGGGCGCAGTACGCCCGGGCGCCGGGGGCCGTCGGGCGCAGCACGTGCAGCAGGTCGCACTCGTGGCACGCGACGAGGCCGCGGGGGCTCGGATTGCTCGGCATGGGGTCGGTCATGGATGGCTGTTCGAGGTGCCGGGCGCACCCCGGCGGCGGCGAGCCGCCAGGCGGCGTGTCGCGGAGAGCTTCGGTGGGGAGACGGATCTGCGCTCGCCGCCGGGTATTGTAGGGAAATCGGCCGCCGGAAGTCCGCCGCCCGGGTATGCGCCGGAACGTCCCCCCGCCGGCTCACCTGGTGAGCCACCACCCGGCGCATCCTGTCACCCGTCACGCAGGGACCGCGTGACGGCCGGGGCATCACACGGAGTACCCGCCCCGGTCCTTCGGGCCACACAGGATGGCGGCTCCGCGCCCCCGGCGGGCCCCGCGCTGCCCCCCCGCAAGCCCCACACCCCCGGGGACGCGGACCGCCATCCGGCCCACCTTTTTCCCGGGTCAGCCACCGTCCCTACTCTTGTGAGCCGTCTCGCTGCCCACGCCACGGCATTCGCGAGCGAAGGACGGGTCGGGTCGCCGTGTGCCCCATGGGTGCGATACCCGAGCCCTCGGCGACGGGCTGACGGCCTGCCGGGTGACCCGACCTGCCCACCACGGGACCGACACGCCATCCACGGCGCTGGCGAGATGACTCGAAAGCGGAGGAGGGCACGGGCTGCCGCGGCGCGCCGTGAACCCGTCCATGGGGGCTCGAGCGCGGCATCCCTGCCGCGGCCGTGCCCTCCTCCGCTTTCGAGTCATCTCGCCAGCGCCGTGGATGGCGTG